>JBKBTZ010000021.1:0-35580 GCA_046290825.1 Limisphaerales bacterium | reverse complement strand
GACCGGCACCGGCAAGCTAACCCTCGATGGCACCCTCACCACCGCCGGCACCATCACCGTCAGCAACGGCATTCTGGCCATCGCCGGTTCCGCCCAACTGACGAACTCGCCCACCCTCAACGTCCGCACCGGTGGCACGCTCGACATGACCGCCGCGCCGGGCGGCGGCCTCACGCTGGGCACGCATATCGCCCAGACCCTGAACGGCGGCGGCACCATCCTCGGCAACCTGACCGTTGGGTCCGGCTCCACCGTTCAACCCGGCGACGGCATCGGCACCTTGACCGTCTCCGGCACGGCGGCCCTGAATGGCACGGTGCGGATGGAACTCAACCGCACCAACAGCCCGGCCACGAACGACGTGATTGCCGCCGGCAGTTATTCCGCCTCGGGCACGCTCATCGTGACCAATCTCGGCCCCGACCTGGTCGCGGGTGACAAGTTCAAACTGTTCAGCACGGCAGTTACCGGTTTCAGCTCGGTCATCCTGCCGACCAACAACCTTGCGAACACCATCACCTACACCTGGAACAACAAGCTGGCGGTGGATGGCTCCATCGAGGTGCTCACGGCGGGCAGCGGCGTCAACACCAACGCCACCAACCTCACCGCCGTGTTCTCGCCCGGCTCCGTGACCCTGAGCTGGCCCGCCAGCCACATCGGCTGGACGCTCCAGAGCCAGACCAACTCGCAAGCCATCGGGCTGAGCACGAACTGGGTCAACGTCGCCGGCTCCAGCACCACGAACTCCGTGACCCTGACCGTCAACCCGACGAACGGGGCCGTGTTCTTCCGGCTCAAGTATCCTTGACGATTCACAGGCCGGGGAGCCGCCCGCGCGGTTCCCCGGCCCACCTTTGCAAAGATGCGCAATCCCCTGCTCCACATTCCGTTGATGCTGATCACCGTGTCGCTGTTCACGGGCTGCGGCGCGAAAGAGGACCATCCGTCCGCCGCCCCCGGCAGCGAAGCGGCGACCTCCGCCACTCCGCCTCCCGTCGCTCCCCCCGATCCGGTGGACCTGTCGCGCTTCATCGCCGCCTTTGCGCAGGCGGACCCGGCGATCAAACTTTACGCGGACGAAACCGTCGCCGTCATCCGGGCACGCGCCTTTCGCGACGCCGCCGAGCAGCTACAGAAGCTCGGCCGCAATCCCAAACTGAACGCGGAACAACGCCAGGCCACGCAAGAGTTGCTGGGCCGACTCGGCGCGACCGGCGCCCTCCGCTAACCCCCTCGTTTACCATGAAGCAATCCATCATTCCCTCGCCCGTCCGACGCGGCTTCACCCTCATCGAGTTGCTCGTCGTCATCGCCATCATTGCGATCCTGGCCGCCATGCTCCTGCCCGCCCTGGCCAAGGCCAAGAACCGCGCCAACCGCATCAATTGCGTCAGCAATCTGAAGCAAATCTACCTCGGGTCCATCCTCTATGCCGGCGACCACGACGGCATCCTGCCCCCGTGGCGCGCGGGCGACTCCCGCATGAACGATATGTCGGCCCCGCACTACAGCCGCTACGTTGTCAGCGGCCCGCCCAGCACCAAGGCCCCGCAGGAGGTGGGCGTGACCGGCTGGTCCTGGCAGAATGCCGGCTACATCTACGCCCTGAAATACGTCGGCGATGGCGGCATCTTCTTCTGTCCCTCCGTCAAACAGGGGCCGTTCAGCGCCAGCTTCTATTCGCCGCTGCTCACCACCGAGCCGAACGGCGACGTTCGTTCCTCCTACCTTTACAATCCACGGACCGTGAACGCCGGCAACCAGCCCGGCACGGTCAGCACGCTCCGCCGCTACATCAAGGAGAGCCAGTTCCAGCCCCACAAACTGTTCGCGGTGGATGTCATCCAGGGCGTTGGCTTCTGGGCGCATTACCAGGACCGCGGCTTCAACGTCCTGTTCACCGACGGCGCGGCCTCCTTTGCCAAGGCCAACGCCCGCACCACGACCTGGATCACCGATGGCACCTATCAACAGGCCTCCGCCCTCGACCTGATTTTTGACCAGCTCGAACAGGCCGCGAAGTGAGGCGCCGTTTCTGGGGGGCGCAGTCCCCTGCGCGCCGCCCGCGGCGGCAGAAAGCCCCGGGCCTGACGGCCAGCCTGCCCAGTTTGTCGAAGTCCCGTGCCACAGGCTTTGTGATTCGTGACCTGGCAAGCCGCACTCAAAGATCATTCCCGCTGCTCATGCGCCTTCCCCTGCTGCTGTTGGTTCTCGTCCTCGCCCTGCCCGCCGCTGCGCAGCGGCAGATGGAGAATCTCGGGCGCGGCCTTGTCGCCGTCCGCAAGAACTCGACCCAGGCCTACCTTTCGTGGCGGCTGCTGGCCACGGATCCGCCGGACATCGGCTTCAACGTGTATCGCACCAGCGGCGGCGTGACGACCAGGCTCAACGCCCTCCCGCTCACCAACACCACCGACTTTCTCGACACGCCCGCGTTCACCGGCACCAACGCCTGGTTCGTCCGGCCCGTGGTGGGCGGCGTCGAGCAGGTCGGCAGCGCCCCTGCCCTTCTCCCTGCGAATCCGCCCACCCGTCAGTATCTCCCCGTCCCGCTTCCGCCGGTCGTGGGCGGCAACTTCCCGCCTTACGACGTGAAATTCGCCTGGGTTGGGGACCTGGACGGTGACGGCGAATACGACTTCGTCGTGGACCGCCTCTCCACCGTCGCCGCGACCAACCAATTTCTCCAGGCCATCAAACGCGACGGCATGTTTCTCTGGCAGATGAACCTCGGCCACAACAGCGTCAATCAATACAACATCGAGCCGGGTTCCTCCGCCATCAGCGTGGGCATGGGTGACTGTGTCACCGTCTATGACCTGGATGGCGATGGCAAAGCGGAGGTCATCGTTCGCACCGCCAATGGCGTCACCGTCACCAACGCCGCCGGCGTGCAGGTCGCCAGCATCACCCATCCGAACGACAATGTGCAGTTCATCTCGGTCTTCGACGGCCTCACCGGCGTCGAGCGCGGGCGCCTTGTGCTGACCAATCAATACATCGCCGATGGCCCGATGAACGGCCACATGGGCATTCTCTATTGCGACGGCGTCCGCCCAAGCGTCGTTTTCCAAAGCTGGAACCGCGTGGGCGACGGCCCGTTTAACTTCCAGGTCAGCACCTACGACTTCCGCAACCACGTCCTTTCCCACCGCTGGACCTGGCATTCCGGGCAGAACGATTACGCCGAGGGCCACCAGATTCGCATCGCCGACGTGGACGGCGACGGGCGGGACGACTTCCTCGAAATCGGCCACGCGGTCGGCCCGGATGGCCAATTGCTCTGGGACAACGAACTCGTCCACGGTGATCGCCATCACACCTCCGACCTCGATCCCGACCGGCCCGGCCTGGAAACCTACGCCATTCAGCAGAACAACCCGACGTTGCTGGCCACCGCGCTTTATGATTCGGCCACGGGCGTGCCCATCAAGAAATGGTATGCCGGCGGGGTGGTGGACGTGGGCCGGGGCATTGCGCTCGACATGGACCCGAATTACCGGGGCTGCGAGCTTTACTCGACCCAGCCCGGCATCTACACCTGCCGGGGCGAGCTCATCTTCCCCAACTCCATCTGGCCGCCCGAAGCGCTGTGGTGGGATGGCGACGTGTTGCGCGAGTTCATTGACGGCGCCGGCTCGGGGGCCTACAGCCCGGTCATCAACAAGTTCAACCCCGCCACCGGCGGCACGACGCGCCTTTACTCGATCTACAACGAGGGGGTTCACCAGGCTTACGGCGGGCGCTCCGCCTTCTGGGGTGACATCCTCGGCGACTGGCGCGAGGAGGTCGTGCTCGTGGCCAACGACTATTCCGAAATCCGCATTTACACGACCACGATCTCCGCGACCAACCGGCTCTACTGCCTCATGCAGAACCCGGCCTACCGGACGCAGGCCACCACCAAGGGCTACTACCAAGCGAACTACCCCGATTACTTCCTCGGCCATGAAATGGAGCCGCCCCCTCCGCCGCCCATCTCCGCCGCCCACCTCACCTGGCGCGGCGGCGGCGCGAACACCTGGAATACGGTCACCGCCAACTGGTTCACCAACAACCTCTGGATTTCCAACACTGTCCCCGCAGCCTACTGGGAGGGCGCACATGTCCTGTTTGACCTCACCGGCTCGAATCATGCCGCCGTTACCTTGACCGCCGATCTCACCCCGGGTAGCGTCACCGTGCATTCGCCCAAGGACTACACGTTTGGCGGCCCCGGGTCGCTTATCGGCACCAACCGTCTGACCAAGGCCGGCCGCGGCAAACTCACCCTCGCCGGCACCCACACCTACACGGGGCCGACACTGGTTTGGGACGGTCCCCTGATCGTGAATGGCGCCCTCTCCGCCAGCCCGGTCACCGTCCGCGGCGGCGTCTGGCACGAGGGCGCGCTGGCGGGCCACGGCTTCGTCGGTGGCGGAGCAACCATCCACCGCCACGGCAACGTTTCCCCGGGCAACGGCACCGCCGCTCCGGGCACGCTGACCATTTCAAACGGCCTCACTCTGCACAACGCCGCCCTGCGCTTCGACCTCTCCGACGATCCGACCGGCACCCTCAAGACCAACGATCACCTCGTTGTCCTCGGCAATCTCACCCTCCACGGCACCAATCGGGTCGTGATTCACCGCCTCAACGGTGCCCTGCCGCCCGGCACGGTCTATCCGCTCGTCAGCTACACCGGTGCACTCATCGGCTCTTTGAGTCAGTTGGTGGTCGAGGGACTGCCGGGCCTTCCCGTCGCGCTCACCAACCCGCCGGGCCAGCTTGCGCTCATCGTCAAGGGGCACCGTCCGCCCACCACCCTGACTTGGACGGGCGGCCAAAACGGCAACGTCTGGGACTTGTTGACCACCTCCAATTTCCTGAACGGTGTAGCCCCCGACCAGTTCGCCCCGCTTGACACCGTGCGATTCACCGACACCGGCGCGTCCAACCCGGCCGTTACCCTGGTCGGCCAACTTGTTGCCAGCAACGTCGTCGTGGACAGTGCCGCGAACTACACCATCGCGGGCAACGGCATCATCATGGGCAACGCCGGGCTGACCAAATCCAACACCGGCACGCTCACCGTCACCGCGAAAAACAACACCTTCACCGGCCGAACCCTGCTCGCGGGCGGCACGCTGGTCGTTTCCGAACTCGGCGCGGTGGGCACGCCTGGTGCCCTCGGCAACCCGCCCGGCGGCGCCACCAATTTCATCCTCGCCAACAGCCCGACCCTGCGCGTCACCGAAGCCTCCTACACCGACCGCGGCATCACGGTGAACAGCGGCACCAACACCCTCGAAGTCACCGGCGGCCAGTTGACCATGGCCGGGCAAATCGTGGGCGCCGGTCTGCTCCGCAAGACCGGCCCGGGCACGCTGGCCCTGACCACTTCCAATGCCCACTCCGGCGGCACATTGATCGCCGCCGGCACGGTGTCCCTCGGCGGCGTCCTCGCCAACCAGCGCGCCCTCGGCACCGGCCTGGTCACCCTCGCGGGCGGCACCCTGCGGATGTATGACGACAACGGCAGTTGGGAAACCTGCGCCTGGAATCTGAACGTCCCCAACGGCCAGACCGGCACGCTCATCGGCGACTCGCGCTGCACGCTCACCGGCTCGCTGACCGGCGGCGGCACGCTCAATTTCGTCACCCCCTACGTCCGCACCGAAATCAACGGCAACTGGTCCGGCTTCACCGGACGCATCAACGTCACCACCACTGGTGCCAATGGCGACTTCCGCGTCCTCACCACCGCCGGCTTCGCCAACGCCCACGTGGACCTCGGCACGAACATCTGGGCCTACCAGACCAGCGGTGGCGCGATCGCCATCGGAGAACTCACCGGCTCCCCCGGCGCCACAATGTCCGGCGGCGCGTGGACCATCGGCGCGCGCAACAACGACTCCACCTTTCGGGGCCGCATCACCGGCACCTCCCTCACCAAAACCGGCACCGGCACGCTCACCCTCACCGGCACCAACTCCTACAACGGCGCCACCACCATCAACGCCGGGCGCCTGCTCGTGAACGGCGTCCACACCGGCACCAACACCATCACCGTCGCGGCCTCGGCCGCACTCGGTGGCGTCGGCGCGCTCAACGGCAACACCACCATCAGCGGTCGCCTCGAACCCGGCTCGAACTCCGTCGGCACCCTCACCTTCAGCAACCAGCTCACCCTCAACTCCGACAGCCTGACCGTGCTGGAAATCCGCAAATCCCCCTTCGCCCACGATCGCGTCGTGGTGGGTGGACGCCTCGCCTTTGGTGGCACACTTCAGGTCACCAACCTCGCCGGCACCTTGACGGCGGGTGACGTGTTTCCGCTCTTCAGCGCCGCCACGTTTACCAACCAGTTTGCGACCCTGCTATTGCCGCCGCTCACCGCCGGCCTCGCTTGGGACACCACGACTTTGACCCTGGACGGCACCTTGCGAGTCATCGCGCTGACTCCGCCCGTCCTGTCCGCGCCCACATTCGCGGGTGCCCAGTTGCTGCTCGCCGCCACCAACGGCACGCCCAACCGCGCCTGCGTGCTGCTCGGCACCACCAACGTAACGCTCCCGCTCGACCAATGGACCCGGCTGGCGACGAACACCCTGAACGGCCAGGGCAACACCACCTTCACGAATTTGTTCAATCCAGCGCAGCCCGCGTGGTTCCTCCGCGCCCGGATCGAATAGGCGCGCGGAGCAGCAGCCCTTGGGCGAAGTCATTTTCTTTGCGTGCCTTCCGGAAGGCACGCGGCTATTGCTGACCCATGCACTTCACCCTGGAACACATCGCCCTGCCCGCCCGGAATCCCACCGCCCTGCGCGACTGGTATGTCCGTCATCTCGATGCCACCGTCATCGCCCCGAACGGCGCGGAGCCGCCCTACTTCATAAAACTGCCCGGGGTGGGCACCACCTTTGAAGTGTATGCCGCCACGGGCGAGACGCCCCAAACCGCCGACAATGGCGTGGCAGGCTGGCGGCACCTGGCGTTGCGGGTGGACTCCATTGAGGTCGCGCGCCCGCTCCTCGAAGCGCGCGGCGTGCGCTTCCTGGATCCGATCAAGCCCGCCGCGGGCGGGGGGCGCGTGCTGTTTTTCCAGGATGGCGAGGGGAATCTGCTCCACCTGGTGGAGCGGCCGGCAGACTCCCTCTTTGCCTGAACCGGAAAAGGTTTTCCCGGTCAATCGGGATGCAGCCGGCTCCAGATGAGCCGAAAGGCGGGGGTGAAATCCGCCGGTCGTTCGGCCAGCCAGCGGCGGATCTGTTGCGGAGTGAACCAGCCGCCGGTTTCAACCTCCTCGAGGTTCAGCCGGAACGGGCCATCACCCGCGCAGCGATACACCCAGACAAATTCCTGATCCGTCTCGGGGCAGGCTTCGATGCGCAGGACACGCTCCAGCGGTGTCGCAGGATGCCAGCCCAGTTCCTCCTGCAGTTCGCGCCTCATGGCCGCGTCATAATCTTCCCCGCTGTCCACGTGCCCGGCCGCCGAGGTGCTCCACCGTCCCGGCTCCCGATCCTTCCGCCACGAGCGTTGCTGCAGAAAGACCTCGCCGCGCGGGTTGTAGATCAGCACGTGAGCCGCGCGATGTAGAAGGCCGCGCGCGTGGATTTCGCTGCGAACGGCCCGGCCCACCACCTCGTCCAGTTCGTTCACCACGTCAAGAAACTCCTCCGCCATAATCCCTCCCCGGTCACCCAAGCCGTTTTTGCCACCGGGCCAGTTGCTTCGCGACTTCATCTTTCCCCGGCGCCCCGATCAGTTTGCGCCGACGCATGGCCTGTTGCAGGTCGAACGTGGCCAGCACGTCCGCCCCAAAGCGATCGCTGAACCGCCGGTAGTCGGCCACGCTGAGCTCATTCAAAGCCCGGCCGGTTCGCTCGCAGTGCGCCACCACCGCGCCCACCACGTGATGCGCCTGCCGGAAGGGCATCCCCTTCCGCACCAGGTAATCGGCGAGATCGGTCGCCAGCAGTTGCGGGTCGCGGGCGGCGGCGGCGCACGTGACGGCATTGACCCGCGTATTGACCAGCATCGCCGCCATCAGCCGGACGCACGCGCGCACGGTGTCCGCCGTGTCAAACAGCCGCTCCTTGTCCTCCTGCAAATCCCGGTTGTAGGTCATCGGCAGGCCCTTGAGCAAGGTGAGCAGCGCGACCAGGTTGCCGATGACGCGTCCCGACTTGCCCCGCGTCAATTCGGCCACGTCCGGATTCCGCTTCTGCGGCATCAACGACGAACCCGTGGTGTAGGCGTCGGCGATCTGGATGAAGCCGAACTCCGCGCCCGCCCAGAGAATTACGTCTTCCGCCAGCCGCGCCAGGTGAACGGCGAGCAACGCCGCGGCGGCGCAAAACTCCACCGCAAAGTCCCGGTCGCTGACGGCGTCCATCGAGTTCTGGCTGACCCGCGGTTTGCCTTTGGCATCCACGAAGCCGAGCTGCCGGGCGACAAACTCCCGATCCAGCGGCAACGTCGAGCCGGCCAGCGCCCCGGAACCGAGGGGGCAAACGTTCGCGCGCCCGGCACAATCGGCCAGCCGCAAGAAATCCCGCTCCAGCATCTCCACGTAGGCCAGCAGATGATGCGCGAAATAGACCGGCTGGGCCCGTTGCAGGTGCGTGTAGCCGGGGATGATGACCTCGGCATTGTTCGCGCCGAGTTGCACCAGCGCCTTCTGGAGCTGGCGCAATTCTCCCTGCAGCGCGGCAATCTCGTCCCGCAGCCAGAGCCGCATGTCCAGCGCCACCTGGTCGTTGCGCGAACGGGCCGTGTGCAACTTCGCCCCGGCCGGCACGCGCCGGGTCAGCTCCGCCTCGATGTTCATGTGGACGTCCTCCAGTTCGGGTTTCCACTTGAACCTGCCGGCGGCGATCTCGGCGGCAATCTGCTTCAAGCCACGCGTGATGGCGGCGAGTTCGGCTGGTTTCAGCACCCCAATCTTGCGCAGCATCCTCGCATGCGCGATGGAGCCGCGAATGTCCTGCGGCCACAGCCGCCAATCGAAGGAGATGGATTCCGAAAAAGCGGCCACCGCGGCGGCGGGGCCGCCGGTGAACCGTCCACTGCGCGAGACAACCCGTTTCATCCCGGGGACTTTATCGCCGCCCGCGTGCCGGGTCACGCGGGAAGCTCCCCCTGGCGCCGGGAATCTTCGCTCCGTTCTCTCGCGCAATTGCGAATAGTTCCGCCACGCACACGGGAGCCGCAGATTGGGTTGGCGGACAAACCCATGACATCTCGACCGTCTGGCATGGGACATGAACGCGGGTGGGCGGTTCCCCGTGGGCTTCCGCGAGGGGACCCGGGAAAACTGGCGCGCCGGAGGGCGGATCCCGCCCGATGGACCCGCGGTCTGCGAATTGGCACGGAGTTTGCCCATCTCCGAAACCGCCCCTTGGTCCGGTCCGGTTGACCGGAAGAAGGACTCAACCACGGAATACCATCATGAAAAAACTGCTCCTCGTGCTGCTGGGCACCGCGCTGCTGGTGCTGCCCACCGCCGCGAACCCCTCGGAAGCCGACCAGAAATGGCTGGCGGTGGTGGAAAAAATGGTCGCTGACGGCAAGGACACCGTCTCCACCGCGTCCACCGAACGCGCCGAACTGGCCAAAAAGTGGGCGGCGAACAAGGGATACACCGCGTCGGTTGCCAAGACTGAGAACGGCTATCAAATCACGTTCTCAAAACCAATCGCGCAGAACTAAGCGGATTCTGACGCTCCCCACCGGGCCGGGTCACGGCACTCTGCCGAGCCCGGCCCTGTGCTTTCCCCGGTAGCCGTTGAAGTTGCGGGGCAGGGCCTTGCGTTGTCGTGCCTCACTTCGCCATGACGATGTCCACCGTCTCAGCGGGCGTTCGTGCCGCGTCCTCCTCGGCCTCGATGGGGGCGGAAACGGGCGTTTCCAGCGGCACGGCGGCGGGCGTCTCGGGCGCGTCCTTCTTGTGGAACTTCACGCTGACAATCTTGCTGACCCCCTGCTCTTCCATCGTCACGCCGTAGAGCACGTCGGCCATGCCGATGGTGCGCTTGTTGTGCGTGATGATGATGAACTGTGAATGTTCGAGGAAGCGCTGGAGCACCCGGACGAAGCGGTTGATGTTTGATTCGTCCAGCGGCGCGTCCAGTTCGTCCAGCACGCAGAACGGGCTGGGCTTCACCTGATAGATCGAGAACAGGAGCGCCACTGCGGTCATGGTCTGCTCGCCACCGGACAACAGGGAAATGCTCTGCAACTGCTTGCCGGGCGGCCGCGCCACGATGTCAATGCCGCTCTCCAGGACGTCGTTCTCATCCACCAGGATCAGGTCCGCCTTTCCGCCGCCAAACACCTCGGCGAACATCGCGCGGAAGTTGTCGCGGATCTGGTTGAACGTGGTGACAAACATCTCGCGGGTCTGGACGTTGATGCGGCTTAACACATCCGTCAGCTCCGTCTTGGCAGACACCAGGTCCGCGTGCTGCTGGCTGAGGAAGGTGTAGCGCTGCTCGATCTCCTCGTATTCCTCAATCGCCACCAGGTTGACCGGCCCCATCTCATCCAGCCGCTTTTGCAACGCCGCCACCTGCGCGGCCACCGCGTCCCAGTCCGTCGCCAGCCCGGCCGCCGCCACCTCGTCCGGCCCGGCGATTTCCACGCGCGGCTGGCCTTCATCGGCATAGGTGATTTTGATCAACTCGCTTGGCACGTCCTCGAGCTGAACGCTGTATTTCTGCTGGAGGCGCTCGCGGAGGTTCTGCACCGCCATTTGTTTCTGGGCGATTTCCACATCCAGCGCGCCGCGCCGGTCGCCGTGCGCTGTCAGTTCCGCGCGCAGGGAACGCAGCGTCTCCTCGCGCTCAACGATGGCGGCCTCCTGCGCCTGACACTGGCCATGCAATTGCGCGGCTTGCTCGTTGACCTGCGCGCGCAGATGCCCGAGCCGGTCAATCTCTCCGCGTGATTCCTGGATGTCTGCCTCGGCCTGCTGCCGGCGCGTGAGAAACGCGCCCAGTTCGCCCTGCCGCTGCGCAATGAGCTGCGCCAATTCCCGCAGCCGCTGCTCGACCGCGCCCCGCTGTTGCCGGAGCGAACCCAGCAACTGCTCTTCCGCGGCGAACGCCACCTTGCTTTCGGTGAGCGTGGTCGTGGCGGCGTCCCGCTCGGTGCGCAACTGCTCGAGCGCAGCGGTCAGTTCGGCGACGCGCCCGCTGGCGGCCTGTTCGCGCGCCTCCAACTCGGTGACGCGCGCCGCAAGCGCGGAACGTTTCTCCACCCCCTCGCGTTCCTGCGCGGCGAGGCTCTGCACCTCGAAAACGACCGTTTCAATTTTCTGCCCGAGCATCCGGTGCGAATTGCCCAGCGCCTTGAACTCGCCCTCGTGCGTGGCGATGGCGACCTCCTGCTGGCGCAACTCCGCCTGCGCCTGCTGGACCCCCGCCTGCAATTCCGTCTGCTCGCTGTGCAGTGCGCCGCGCCGCCGGCTCACCGCCTCGACGCGCTCCTGCACCGTCCCGAGCTTGTCGCGCAGGGCCGCGATCTGATTCTTGCGGCCGAGGATGGATTGCGGGGCCTGCCCGCCCTCCCCCGCCGCGCCGCCGGTGTAAACGCCCGCCGCGCTCAGAAACTCGCCGCGCAACGTGACGAAATGGTGCATCCCGCCGCTGTTTCGCCAGGCCGCCGTGGCGGCGGAAAGTGTGGGCACAATAAAGGTGCCGCCCAACAGCCGCGCCAACAGCGGTCGCAAGGCCGCGTCACCGCCGACCACGCACATGGCCGGGATTGGCTCGCTGCTTGCCTGGAGATGCGGGTTGAACTCCGGGATGTCGCCACCGGTTTGCTCTCCCAGCAGGGAAAGGGCGGCAATGCTCGCCCGGCCTTTGCGGCCCGCGTGCAAATCAGCCAGGATCGCTTCGGCAGCCTCGGGCGAATCGGCGAGCACCAGTTGCAAGTGCTGCCCCAGCGCCGCCTCGATGGCGGTGACAAAACCGTCCGGCACCTGCAATCGCTCGGCCAGGGCACCCCGCACATGCTCCGACTGCTTTAACGCGGCCAGGGCACCGGCACTGAAGCCTTCATGGCCGGCCTCGAGCTGTTCCAGCACTTCGAGGCGGGAACGGAGCTGCGCCTGCTCCCGGAGGCATTGCTCCTGTTCGTGCGCAACCGTCTTCAGTTCTTCCTGGATCTGTTTCAGCCGCGTCTGCCGCTCCTCAACCGTGCCGCGGACGTTCAGCACGTTCAACTTTTCCGCCTCCACGCTGGCCTGGAATTCGTTCAGGCGCGTTTCGAGCCGCGCGCGCTCCTCCTCCAACTGCACCTTTTCCGCCGCGAGCTTTTCGAGCCGGACGAGGTTGCCCTGCTTTTGCAGATCCAGCGCGGTGATTTCGTTGCGCACGCGGGCCAGTTCCTGCCCGGCGGCGAACGCCTCCGCTTGCGCCGCGCGCAACGCCTCCTGGCGTTGGCGCAACTGGTCCTCGATGCCGCGCAACGCTGCCTGCTTTTGCTCCAACTGGACGCGATGCTCGACCAGAGTGGTTTCCGAACTGGTCAGCCGTTGGGTGAGCGAGTCCAGTTCCGCCTGCGCCAGGGCGCTGCGTTCTTCGGCGTGGGCGATGTCCGCGAGGGCCTTCTCGTTCTGTGCTGCCAGCTCGCGCAGCCGTTCCTCGTTGAACTGGATGCGGCTCTCGTGGCGGTCGGCTTCGCCCTTGAGTTCGAGGCCGCGCTGGCGCGTGGTCGCGAGTTCGTGTTCGAGCTCGGACAGCCGCTGGCGCAGTTCGCCGATCTCGTCCTCGCGGCGCAGCACGTCGGCCTGCAACGTCTCGATCTGGCGGCGCAGTTCCTCGGCCGCCGCCTGCCGTTCCTGAATGGCCGCCTGCAGCACGTCAAACTCATGTCGCGCGAGTTGCGTCTCGAGATGTTTCAGTTCGTTGAAGATTGCCTGGTGGCGGCGCGCCTTGCCGGCCTGGCGTTCGAGCGAAATTTTCTGGCGCTTGACCTCCTTGATCAGGTCTTCAACGCGCACGAGGTTCTGCTCGGTGTGTTCGAGTTTGCGAAGCGCCTCGCGCTTCTGCGCTTTGAACCTGGTAATCCCCGCCGCTTCCTCAAAGACCAGCCGCCGGTCCTCGGGCCGGCTCGAGAGCAACTGCGTGATGTTGCCCTGCGCCATGATGCTGTAGCTCGTCCGTCCCATGCCCGTGCCCATGAACAACTGCTGGATGTCCTTCAGCCGGCACGGGGTGCGGTTGATGAAGTATTCGCTGCCCCCGTCGCGAAACACGCGGCGCGTGACGGTGACCTCGTTGTAATTGACCTCGACACCCGCCGCCCGCAGATGTTCCTCGTCCACGTCGCCGATCGTCAGGGACACCTCGGCCATGCCAAGCGGCTTGCGGCCATCGGTGCCATTGAAAATCACGTCCGCCATTTCGCCACCGCGCAGAGCTTTGGCCGACTGCTCACCGAGCACCCAGCGGATGGCATCGCTGACGTTGGATTTGCCGCAACCGTTCGGGCCAACAATGGCCGTGACCCCGGGGAGAAAATTGAGCGCGGTCTTGTCCGCAAAGGACTTGAAGCCGAGCATCGTGAGGTTTTTGAGATACATGCGATGTGGCGGCCAAAATCGCGGCCACAACGGGTGGTGTAAAGCGGAAAAACCACAACCGGCTGGGGCGCAACAGGGGGCGAGCGCACAACTAATTGGGCCTCTCCACCCTCGCCGCACCCACTCGTGCCAGGTTGGAAGCCCTGCCTGGATCGCCACCTTGGGTCATTCCGACCCGCACGCGAGGTTTGACGTGGCCCTCCGGGTGGGCAATAACACGCGGCCACCATGAATCCGGCTGCCATCGAATCTCATCTTCGCCACGTCCTCGTGGATTGGTCGGTCATCATCGCCATGGCCTGGCTCTTTGGCCGGCTCGGGCGAAAACTGAAACAGCCCTTGGCCGTGGGGGAAATCCTGGCCGGGATTCTGTTGGGGCCATCCGCACTGGGCGTTGTCTGGCCGGAAGTGGGAGAATACCTGTTCCGCCAGGAAACCCAACAATCGTTGCAACTGCTCGGCAAGCTTGGGCTGATCTTCCTGTTGTTCCAGGTGGGCATGGAATTCGATTACGGCCATCTCCGGACGCGGTCGCGGACGGTCGTGGCGGTTTCGGCGATGGGTATCGCGGCACCGTTTCTTTGCGG
Source organism: Limisphaerales bacterium (assembly GCA_046290825.1). Taxonomy (GTDB): domain Bacteria; phylum Verrucomicrobiota; class Verrucomicrobiia; order Limisphaerales; family DSYF01; genus JBKBTZ01. The sequence goes on along the minus strand of JBKBTZ010000021.1, from coordinate 21,417 downwards.
ACTGGCGGTCGGACCCTGGTTGCACCGACATTTTGCAGCCGAGCTACCCGCGCTCGGATTTCAACTCTTCCTCTGTATCGCGCTTTCCATTTCGGCGCTGCCCATCATGGGTCGCATCCTTTTGGAGATGCGCCTGGAACGCACCCCCATTGGCGCGATGGGCATCAGTTCGGCAGCGATTGATGATGTGATTGGGTGGATTCTGCTCGCGGTGGCAAGCGCGGTGGTGTCCTCCGGTTTTGACGGGCGGGCGCTGGCGCTGCAGGTGGGCGGCATCCTGCTCTTCCTGGGCCTGCTGCGATGGATCATCGGCCCGCTGCTCCGCCGTTGGTGGCGGGCCAGTTACGCCCGCCATCACGGATTGACCGCCTCGTTCATGACGCTGCTGCTGATCACGCTGTTTGGCTGCTCGCTGATCACCAACGCGCTGGGCATCTTCGCGATCTTTGGCGCCTTCCTGCTCGGGGTGGCCCTGCACCAGGAAGTGGAACTGGTCCGGGCCTGGCGGCAACGCTTCGCGGATTTCGTGCTGGTCGCGCTGGTGCCCATTTTCTTCACCAACACGGGTCTGAACACCAACATCGGCTCGCTGGGCACCGCCCTCGCGTGGACCGGCGCGGGGGTGGTGCTTCTGGCCGCCGTGGCGGGCAAGCTGGGCGGCTGCTTTCTGGGCGCGCGTCTCACCGGCTTGGACAGCCGTTCGGCCGGCTGTGTCGCCGCACTAATGAACACCCGCGCGCTCATGGCGCTGGTGGCCATCAACATCGGGCGCGACCTCGGGCTGTTGAACCAGACCCTGTTCACCATGCTGGTGCTCATGGCCTTAATCACCACCGCCATGACCGGTCCCCTGCTCCGCTGGTGGCTGCCCCGCGAGCTGCGCGCGCAGGTGCCGTAGGGACGGGGGTGATTCCCCGCTTGCGGGCGGCCCGCCTTCCGCACCAACGTGCGCCCGCCGCATGAGCGAGTTTTACGACACCCACGCGCATCTCGATTACCCGGACTTTGCCGCCGACTTTCCCGCGGTGCTGGAACGCGCCCGAGCCGCCGGCATCAGCCGCATCATCGCGATCGGCACCGACGCGGAAAGTTCGCGCCGCGTCATTGAACTGGCGGAGCGGCACGAGATGATTTTTGCCGTGGTGGGCTGGCATCCGAATGACGCCGCCGCCGCGCCGGACGATGTGCGTCCCCTGCTCCGCTCCCTGGCCGGTCATCCCAAGGTGGTGGCGTTGGGCGAGACGGGGCTGGATTATTATCGCCTGCCCAGCACCCGCGGTGGCAGTGCCGCCGAGGATGCCCCCATCCAGCAGCGTCAGGCGGAACTGTTTCGCCAGCATCTGGAGGTGGCCGCCGAGACGGGTTTGAATTGCGTGATTCACCAGCGGGGCGAGTGCTTCGCTGACACGCTGGCGTTGCTGGCGCCGTTTGCTGGGCGCGTGCGCGGGCAGTTTCACTGCTTTGCCGGCACGCGGGGAGAATTGGAGCAGGTGCTGGCCCTGGACTCGCTGGTGAGCTTCACGGGAATCGCCACGTTCAAGAACGGACAAAACGTGCGGGACATCATCGCGGCGGCGCCCGCCGGAAGGTTCATGCTGGAGACCGACTGCCCGTTCCTCGCTCCGGTGCCGTTTCGCGGCAAACGCTGCGAGCCGGCGTTCGTGCGCGAAATCGCCAACACCGCCGCGGAAGTCCGGCGTTGTTCCCTCGAGGAACTGAGCCGGACGACTTGCGCGGCAGCCCGCGAGTTTTTCCCGAGGCTGCGCTGAAGCCGCTTTGGCAGCGCACGACTGGTCAGGCCGATTTGCGCCGCGGGCGCCGCCCGTCACCAAGGACGTGGTGCAGATGCGGGGTGTAGAGCCTCGGCTCCAGCAGGAACGAGTCGTGGCCCTTGTCGGAATGCGCGGTCATCCACGTCACCGGCACTCCGGCCTTTTTGAGCAATCCCACCAGCTTGGCCTGTTCCTGCGGCTGGAACATGAGGTCCGAGTCAATGCTGAACACGAGCCACTCCTGATTCTGACACCGCGAAAACAGGTGGTGGAAATCCTTCGCGCCTCCCTCAGCCACGAGGTCAAACCACTGCCAGGCATCGAGGATGCGGAGATACGTGTTCGCGTCGAAGCGGCGGACGAACTTCTCGCCCTGATGGTGCATGTAGCTTTCGACCGGATGATTCATCTCATACCACCCGTGCGGAGGCCGGTGGCTGACGACGACGCCGCGGGCGCGTTCGCGGAGCGTGTCCAATGACACAAACGTTTTGTGCGCGATGCGCCGGGCCAGGGCGAGGCCGGTGTCGGGATGCGGGCCGCCGTAGTAATCACCGCCCCGGAAATGCGGGTCTGCCTCGATGGCCGTAACCTGCTCGAAGTTGATGATGCGCTGATAAATCGTGGTTTCCACCCCCGTGCCGATGGGCACCACAATGCGGACGCGGTCGGGGTAGCGCGTGGCGGTGAGCTGCGCGAGGAATCCACCGATCGAGGCCCCCACGACGGCGTGCAGTTGTTTCACCCCCAGGAAATCGAGGAGCCGCATCTGCGAATCCACGATGTCGCTCATGCGGAGCACCGGAAACGCCGGTCCCCAAGGCCGGCCGGTGGCCGGGTTGAGGGATGACGGGCCGGTCGAGCCGTAGCAGCCGCCGAGGTAATTGGCGCAGACCACGCAAAACTTACGCGTGTCGAGCGCCTTGCCGGGACCGATGAAGCCCTCCCACCAACCCTCGTGAAGTTCCTCGGTCCAGCGATGGTCCACCCCCCGCACGCGCAGGTTGATGCCGGCGGCATGCTGGCTGCCGGTCATGGCGTGGTAAACCAGGATGACGTTCGAGCGGTCCGCGTTCATCCGGCCATACTGCTCGTAGGCCAGGGTGAAACTCGGCAACCGCGCCCCCACCCGTAATTCGAGCGGGTGCCGGTTGTCGTGGAACTCGAAGAACTGGGTTTTGACTTTCCCTACGCTTCCCATGAACAGCACGACAGTTGGACAGAACAACGCGGACGCGGCAAGTCCGGTCAGGAGGCCGGGGCCGGGGCGGCGGCGCGCGCGGGGATGGCCTCCCGCATCCAGCCGGAGAAATCTTGGTTGCTCGGCAACGCGCCGCCCTCCAGGGAGCGAAGGAACTTTTCGACCGGTGCCAGCGGGAACCGCCCTTCCGGCTGGGCTTTTACCACCTCGACGCACTTCCGCGCAGTTGCCAAGGCTGCCGTCTGGTCGCCCGCCCGCCATTGCAGCGAGGCGAGCGTGAGGTGATCCAGCGGATTGGGCTGACGTGCCTTGTCCACCTGTTGGGCCATCCCGGCGGCGAGTTGCTTGAGGAGGGATTCCGGGCAGTTTGATTCCGCATCCATGCCGACGCGGCGGGCAAGTTGCGCGACAATAAAGTCACGAACCGGAGCGGGGCTTTCATCGAGCAATTTTTCCGTCCCCCCCCAGTCCTTCTTGGCCATCAGCAGGCTGACTTTCATCTGCGGCAACGAGGCGCCGTTCGGATCGAGTTTTTCCATGTCGGCAATCCGGGCGGCCATCGCCTCGGTGTCACCCTTGGCCGCAGCGGCCTGGAAATCGCGCATGACGGCACCCACCTTTTCACGAGCGGCGATCTTGGCGAGGATGGTGTCGGTCGCTTTGCGCGCGCCTTCGTCGCCGGACAACAACTGCTCCACCAGTTCGTCGGTCAACTGCGCCGGGTGAGTGGTGAATAGGATGCGTCCATCTTTGACGACAAATGCGTGCGGAATGCCCCGGACCCCGGCGGCCTTGAGCCATTTAGTTTCAAAAGCCGAGCCGCGCCCGGTGTAGGCGATCGGATAGGACATGCCGTCGCCCTTGTCCTTGACGAATTTGGCAACCTTTTCCTCGCCATCCTCCCACACGTTCATCCCTATGATGCGCAGGCCCTTGGCGGAATACTTCTTATGCAGTTCGTTAATGTGCGGGATGACCGCGAGGCACGGGCCGCACCATGTCGCCCAGCACTCGAAAATGTAAACCTTGCCCGGCTCGAACGATTTCAGCGGCTCGCCTTGAATCCATTTCGCGGCGGTCACCGGTTCCAGATTGACGGCGGAACCGGCCTTGAGCGTGGGCTCCGTTGCCGAGGTTTGGGCCAGCGCAACGGTGGCCGCGGTCAGGAGCAGAGAGAGAAGGAATCGCTTCATGGGCGGAGCCTACGGCAGCAGGCCAACCGTGGAAATGGAAAAAACCATACGCTGTTTGGGGGAGGCCGTGTAGGCAGGAACGCGGGCTGGCTGCGGTCGGATCCTCCCTTTTTCCTACTCGCGAACCACCGCCCCGAGCCGGGCTTTGAACGCCTCGACAAGTTTCGCGTGGGCCGCGTTGACCTCGGCGTCGGTCAGCGTCTTGTCCGCGCCACGGTAGGTGAACGCATAGGCCAGGCTTTTCTGTCCCGCGGGCACATGCTTGCCGCGGAAGACGTCGAACAACTCCACGCTTTCCAGGTTCGCGGGCCGGGCCTGTTTCACGGCGGCCAGAACCGCCTCGTGCGTCGTGGTCTCGGGCACCAGCATGGCCACATCGCGGCGGCTCGCGGGAAACTGCGGCAGCGGGCGGAAAGCCTTGTCGCGGTTGCCGCGCGCGATGAGTTCGTCCAGCCGCAGTTCCGCGAGGAACACGGCGTCACGCAGGTCATACTTTTTCGCAAGCGTCGGAAGCAACTGGCCAAGCTCGCCCAGCGACACGCGCCCCCCCAACGAAATGGCGGCGGACTCGAGGAACAGCGCCGTGCTTTCTTCGCGCCGTTGAAACTGTATGCCGCGCAATCCGAAATGCTCCAGCAGCTCCTCCACAAGGCCCTTGAGGTCCATCGCGTCATATTTGGCGTCGCGTCCTTCCCCGCTCCAGAACGGCAGCGCGCGAGCACCGGTCAGGGCAATCCCCAGCCGGCGTTCTTCCCTCGGTTGCCCGTTGGCCATCAGAAATACGCGGCCCACCTCGAACAACCCCACGTCGTAATTCTTCCGGCTCACGTTGTGACGCAGCGAATGCAGCAGCCCGGGCAACAGACTGGGGCGCAGCGCGTCCATGTCGGAACTGAGCGGGTTCTTCAGTTCGACAACTTCCTCGGGCCTGGCATTTCGGATTTCGGCCTTCCCAATCAGGGTCTGCCCCTGCGCCTCGTCCAATCCCAGCCCGGCCAGCAGCCGGCGCACAGCGGCGATTTCGTCGTAAACGGCATCAAACGGATTCTCTCCGTGCGCACCCCGCGGGGCCGTGGCAGGGATCCGGTCCACCCCGTGAAGCCGCGCAACTTCCTCGATCAGGTCCACCTCCCGCTTGAGATCGGGGCGGAAAGTAGGGATCGAAAAGCTCGCGCTGTCCGGCGCATCGCCGGTCGTGCGAGTCAGACCGAGGCTGGCCAGCAACCGACACTGTTCCGCGGGGGCAATCGTAATTCCCAGGAGCGCATCCGTCTTCGCGAAGCGCAGGCTGACCGTCTTCGGTTGGATGGGCTGCGGATACGCATCCACTACGCCCTCCGCCAACTGGCCGCCCGCCGTTTCCAGGATTAACTGCGCCGCGCGCCGGCTGGCGTAGTCCACTCCCCAATTCGGATCGCAGCCGCGCTCGAAGCGGTAACTGGAATCGGTGCGCAGCCCGAGCGTCTTGCTCGTGCGGCGGATGTTCGACGGCGCGAAGTAGGCGGATTCCAGCAGCACATCCACGGTCTGGTCATTGATCTCGGTGTTTTGCCCGCCCATGACACCGGCCAGGGCGATGCCCTGGCGTTCGTCTGCAATCAGCAGGTGGTCGGCCCCCAGAACACGCTCCTGGTTGTCGAGGGTTCTGAACTTTTCGCCTTCGGCTGCCCGCCGAACCACAATCGTGGGTCGCCCATCCGCCCCCTTGGCAATGAGGTGATAATCAAAGGCGTGCAGGGGTTGGCCGGTCTCGAGCATGACGTAATTCGTCACGTCCACGACGTTGTTGATGCTGCGCAACCCCACCCGCTCCAGGATGGCACGCAGCCAGTCGGGACTGGGGCCAATCTTCACACCGCGAATGACCCGGGCGGTGTAACGCGGACAAAGGTCGGGCGCGTCGAGCCGGACATGGACGAGGTCTGAAGCCCGTTGCCCGATGCGGGAGGCGGGAATCTCGGAAGCCGGGAGTTTCAGTGGGCTTCCCACCAATGCCGCAATTTCCCGCGCGATGCCGATGACGCTGTTCCAGTCGGGGCGGTTCGGCGTGGTTTCGAGGTCATAGACCACATCCCCCCCCGGGCGACCGAGGTATTCGGCGAACGGCTGTCCCACCGTTGCGTCCTCGCGGAGGATGAGCAGTCCGTCCACGGCGTCGGGCAGGCCCAATTCCTGGGGCGAACACATCATGCCGTGCGATTCGACGCCGCGGATTTTCCCCACCTTGATGGTGAATGGCTCCGTCTCGCCCGGCTTCAAGGGCAGCGACGCTCCCGGCAGGATGAGCGGAACCTTGTCGCCCGCCTTGAAATTCTGCGCGCCGCAAACGATCTGGCGCTCGCCCCGACCGTCATGGACGCGACAAACCGACAGCTTGTCGGCGTTGGGATGCTTCTCGCGCGTGATGACCTGGGCCACAACGATGCCGTCGAATTCACCGGCCACTTTGTGAACGCCTTCCACCTCGAGGCCGAGCATCGTCAGGCGCTCCGCCAATTCCTCGGGCGACCAGGCGAAATCCACATATTGTTTGAGCCAGTTCAGCGTAACTTTCATGACGTTTTTTGGGCCAGGAGCCAGTGCGGACGCGCCCAGAAATGCAGGCGCGCACCCCGCGAGATTATTCTGCCGAAACCCGCCGCGCGGAGTCCAGCCACCAACGCGCCGCGCCGGAAGCCGATTTCATGAGTGTTCGACAGCCGGGCGACACGATAGGAAATGCAGGTGTGCAGCACGTTCGGCTCCTTGCCGATGAGCAGCCAGCCGCCCGGGCGCAGGCAGGCATGCGCCGACCGCAGCGTCTCGCGCCAGTCGAAGGCATGGTGCAACGCCTCATACACGAACACCCCGTCAAACGCGGCGCGCTCCACGTGCTGATGCACGGATTCCATCGGACAGGCGATGAAGGACAACTCGGCCCGCAGTCCTTTGGCCGCGAGGCTGGCGATGCGCCGTTGCGCGTCGGCAATGTCCTCCTCCGCCAGCGTGGTGCCGACCACCCGGTAGCCCATCGTGGCGAAGAACTCCGCCGCCCAGCCCGAGCCGCAACCGAGTTCGAGCAATCGTGCGGGCGGCGCGATGCCGACCTGCTCGAAGCACTCGGCCAACAGGAGAAAATCCCGGAGATAAGTCCGCCCGCCGCGCCCGAACCAGAAGGGCTTGGTCAGGGCGACGCTCTGAATCTCCGCCTCCGATACACCCGGGAGCGCCGAGCGATAGGCCTTTTCGGCGCGATAAGCCGCCTGCTGATCATGGAAGGTGGGTGGAAACAGCCCCCGGGCGTAGTCGTGCAGAATGAGCCAGCCGCCGGTTTGCAGCTTGTCGAGCTTGGAAAGCGGCAGATTCCAGTCCCGCGCATTGCGGGCATACAACTCCGCCCCGCGGCGGAACAGCGGCGAGCGGGCCAGCGCCGCGGCCAGGTTTTGGGACCAACTGCTCACCGAGGCACCTTTCCCCGCCGTCGTTGCGGCCGTGGCTGATCGCAGACCGGGCGGTCATGCAGAATCATTGATTCTTCTTCAACCTCCCCCGCGGGCGCAGTAACCCACTCAAAGATGGAGGTCGAAAAAAGATTCTCGTTTTCCTCCCGGATTCGCTTTGCGGCCAAGCGACAATAGTCCGGATCAATTTCGATGCCGATGCTGTTCCGACTCCACTTCATCGCGGCGAGCATCGTGGTGCCGCTGCCACAGAACGGGTCAAGCACGGTGTCGCCATGGAACGAGAACATGCGAACAAGGCGCGTGGCCAGTTCAAGCGGGTAAGGCGCGGGATGATCCTTGGTGGAGGCGCCCGTAACCGTCCAAATTTGCCGGAACCACTCGTTGAACTCGGCCTTGGGAATCATGCTGAGGCGGCGTTGTTCCTCGGTGGGCTGGCGGTAGCCGCCGGGCTTGCGCTGCATCAGGATGAACTCGATGTCGTTCTTCACGATGGCGTTTGGCTCGTAGGGCTTGCCGAGAAATTTGCTGCTCGTGTTGGCCTCGAACACCGCGTTGGAAATCTTGTGCCAGATGATCGGATTGAGGTTGTCGAAGCCCAGCTTGCGGCAGATGACGCAGATGTCCGCGTGCAGCGGGACCACAACATGCCGCCCGTGCTCCTTGCGGGAGAGGCAAACATCGCCTACCACGCAAACGAGCCGACCGCCGGGAACCAGCACGCGATAGGCTTCCGCCCAGACGCGCCGCAAGTCGTCGAGGAACTCCTCGTAATCTTCGATGTGTCCCATCTGGCCAGGGCTGTCGTTGTAGCGTTTCAGCTTCCAATAGGGCGGCGACGTGACGACCAGATGCACCGACTCGTCCGCGATGTAGGGAAAGCACCGCGCATCGCCTTGGAAAAGGCGGTGCGTCGTGGGCGTGTCTCTGTTGGGGGCGGGATGCTTCATCGGCTCAACTCGTGTAGGTGCTCACGTGAGCGACCAGCGATTTGGCGAACTGGAGAAACGCCAAATCCTCGGCTGGCTCGGTGAACGCGCCCTTCAATCCCTGCTTCGGTTCGGACATCAAAAACGCAGCGGCGTTGTAATGCCGTTCGCGAACCAACTTGCGGCAGAATAGTTCGTAACGTTTGGCGTAGCTCGCATTGACGAATTCGGGGAACACCTTGAAGTGCGGTTCCTTCACCTTCACCGGATGCCGCGAACCTTCGCAATCCTCCAATAAGAAGAGGTAACCGAGCCACGGGCGGATGGTCTTGTTGAAAGCCCCCTCACGATAGGCCGTCCACAAATCCAATGCACTGCCCATCGCCTCCTCGGTGCGGTTGTTGAAATTGTTGCCGAACGACGGCCCGACCTGCGACTTCCTTTCCAAGCCAAGGATCAACTGTCCATCCCGGACGACGAGCAAATCCCACTCTTTGGTAGGGCGGAAGAAACCGGGCAATTCCAGTGCCTTGCTGTGAAAGATGTGCCGACTCTTGATGCCGGATTCTTCGATCAACTCTGTCAACAGCGTGATGAAACCATCCATCTGTGCCCCGCCGGTCACCGCACCGCGGGCACCTTGGTCGCGCTGGCCGGAAGCGTCTTGCTTTGCGGATTGATGTCGCCGGGTTGACCAATAACCGGCCACAGCTTTGGCCACGCGAGCATTTAGCGAATTCAAATCAAGGCGCATTGGCTTTCCAGAGTATGGACTGTTTCAAATCCACATGATGTTCTAAACAAACACCCGGCTGCCGGTGATGCCGTAGCGGAGCATGCGGTTCACAATGGCGCGGGCCAGCCATAGAGGGGCCGTAAAGCCGGCGTTTCAACTCCTTTGGTGAAAATCCCGGCGGAAACGAAGCCAGAATCATTTCCCAGCCGGCCTCGAACATTCGCGCGCCCATCACCAACCGCTCCTCTGCGGAGCATGCCATGAGCTTTTGCCAAACCACGTCAGCGATTTCTGGCGGTGTGTCGTTCATGCGCGATTTCCTGCCACAGTTTGGCCGCGCCCAGTTCAACTATCCAACGCCCGTTAGGCGCGGTCGCAGTCGGTGGCCACAAGATTCTTCAGGTCACGGAGCTGCCATTCAGAGCGCGAATCCCCCGCCCAAAAAAAGTTTGGAGAGGGTCACATCCTCCTTGCTGACAATCCAAGTCTCAAAGTCTTGAATCTTGGTGCGCAGGCGGCGTTTTAATTCCTGAAGCCCATAGCCGGTCGGCTTGCGGACGATCTCGGCCCGGTCCAGCCAGGCGGACACATTACGCACGATGTCGTGTTCGTTCTGCATTTGCACCAAGCCAGCGAAGAAACGCAACTCTCCCCGCTAGAACTGCCTCAAAAACCGCACATCATTCTCATAAAACAGCCGGATGTCGGTAATGCCGTAGCGGAGCATGGCGATGCGCTCAATGCCGAAGCCGAACGCCCAGCCGGTCCAGACCTCGGGATCGTAGCCGACATTTTCGAAGACTTGCGGATGCACCATTCCGCAGCCGGCAATTTCCAGCCAGTCCTTGCCGAGCTTTTTCACGAGCCCGTTGGTGAAATCAATCTCCAAGCTCGGCTCGGTGTAACTGAAATAGTGCGGACGGAAACGGAGCTTCACGTCACTCCCCAGCACATCCTTGAAGACGGCTTCCACGGTTCCCTTGAGGTCGCCGACGGTGACATTCCTGTCCACGTAAAGCCCTTCGATCTGATGGAAGGTCGGGTTGTGCGTGGCGTCGGCGTTGTCGCGGCGATACACGCGGCCCGGCACGATGATGCGCACCGGCGGCGGCTGGGATTTCATCACGCGGATTTGGACGCTGGAGGTATGCGTCCGCAGCAGCGGGAGTTTCGGGCTTTGGCTTTCGGATTTCGGATTTCCGGCAAGGTAGAACGTGTCCTGGGTGTCGCGTGCCGGATGGTCGGCCGGCGTGTTCAGCGCGTCGAAGCAGTGATATTCGTCTTCAATTTCCGGCCCGTCGGCGACGACGAAACCGAGCTTGCGAAAGGCGCGAACAATGTCGTCGGTCACCTGGGTGAGCGGATGCAGGCGGCCCACGCGGCGCCGCCGGCCGGGAAGCGTCCAGTCGGTCGGCTCCGCGGGCAAGGCGGCCTGCAACTCGAGCGCCTCGCGGCGGGTGGTGAGAGCCGACTCCAGTTCCTGCTTTGCGGCGTTGATGGCTTTGCCAGCAGCAGGTTTTTCCTCCCGGGGCAACGTCCCCATCTGCTTCATCAGCGCGGTAAAGCGACCGTGGGGCCCGATCCACGCGCCCTTGGCCGCTTCGAGAGCAGGAAGGTCGGGCGCCGCGTTCAATTCGACCAGTGCGGCCTGTTTCAGCGGTTCAATCTCGTCTAGCAAACCCATAGTAAACGGCGGCCAAGGTAGCGACCGGGCCGATCTGGCAACAGCCAAAAGGTGGCCGACCGCCCGTTGCGCCGCCCCCGATCCTGGTCGGGGAAAGCAAAACGGGCGGCCCGCTGCCGGACCGCCCGTGGCTGGAAGTTTTTAATCAGGCCTTCGCGGCGGCGTTTTTCGTTTTCAACGCCTCCTGCGCGACTTTGATGATCTCGCCAAACGCGGCGGAGTCCGTGGCCGCCAAGTCCGCGAGAATTTTGCGGTCGAGCGCAACCTTGGCGGCTTTCAGACCCTCGATGAAGCGGCTGTAAGTCATCCCCGCCGCCCGGACGGCGGCGTTGATGCGAATTTGCCAGAGGTAGCGAAAGTTCCGCTTCTTGGTCTTGCGATCGCGGTAGGCATACTGCCGCCCGTGGTCGAGGGCATCTGCCGCGTAGCGGTAAAGTTTGGAGCGTTTGAGACGAAAACCCTTGGCCGCGCGCAGCGTGCGCTTGCGGCGGGCCCGGGAGGCGACAGCATTGGTAACTCGCATGGTTCGTGATGGGAAAAAGGTTTTGCCACGATGGCTGAAGGGCATGGCCGCCATGATCCGATGGGCATCACGCTCGCTGACCTGCGCGCGCCGACCGAGTGAACGGCGACGGTGCGCAGTCTTGTGCTGCATGAGGTGCCGACGACCGGCTTTGGTGCGCAACACCTTGCCGGTGGCGGTGATCTTGAAGCGCTTGGCCACCGACTTCTTGGTCTTGATGCCTTTTGGACGACGCATAAATGATGTGATTCCCTTCAAAAAAGAGCGCGAACTATAGGAATGGGGTGCGGGGCCGGCAAGTTGTATTTTGCCACGCCTCGCGTTCACGGAGTTGAACGGAACACGGGCAGCGGTAGCCCCAGCTCAGCGCGACCACCCGCAAGCGGGTCCAACACAAACCGCGCCACGCTCTTGACCACTACGGCAACAGCGTCACACGCAGCCGCAAATACCGCTGCGGGGCCGTGCGCGGCTGGACATCCCGGAAGACGGCCTCCTCCACCCCGCCACCCTGCGGGAAAGTCTCGGCGGCCGCAGTGCTCACCACCGCCCAGTTGAGCAGGTCGTTGCTGGCCAGCAGTTCATACAGCAGACCGCCGTTGGGCACCGGGCGACGGAACCGCAACGCGGGGTATTCGCTCCCTGCATGGCTCGACCAGACAAACCAGAGGGCCGGCATGTCCGCCGCGAACGGGTCGGTGGCAAAGGCGAATTCGGAGAGATTGTTGAAGCCGTCGCCTTCCGGGTCCGCCGTGGGGCCGGAGATGGCGGGATTGACCTGTTGCGCCTTGGAGAAGCGGGCCTGCACCCACGCGGCGTAGGTGCCGGGCGGTGCCGGCTCGTCAACGCCAGGCGTGCCGTGAATGACGCTGCTGGCCATCCAGTTCGTGCCCACCGCGTGGTTGGGATTGCTGTTCGGATTGCGCAGCACGAGCGAAGGCCCGGAGCCATCCGGCGCCGTCGGCCACGGCGCCACGTCGTCGTAGGTGAAATCCCGGATTGTCACGGTGCCGGCGAAACTCAGCACGAGCCGCTCGCCCGCATTGTCCAGTTGGCCGCTGATGTTCGTAGCGGCAAGGGGCACGTTGGTTCCGTAACGCGCCCGGAACGCGGCCCCGTTCCGGGCGATGACCGCGTGTTCGCCGGGACCAAGCACGGTGTCGGCCGGGAGGGCGGCATTGATGCCCACCGTGAAGCCGACGTCACCCAGATCCAACGGCGTCAGACCGATGTTTTTCAACTCAATAAACTCGAAGTCGTTCTTGTCCGCCGTGACCGCCAACTCCGCCGGCGTGGACGGGTCCAGCGGATGATAGTGAATTTCACTAACGACCAGGTTGCTCAACAGATCGGGGGTGGCGACTGCGGCAGTGGGGGTGAACTGGACGGGTGCCGACCAATGACTCCAGCGGCCCGTGTTGTCCAGATGCCGGACCCGCGCTCGGTAGGTGCGCCCGACGGCGGTGGCGCTGGCGGGAATGCGGATGTCGGCAAGGTTGCTGACGATGCCGGAAGTCCAGACCGCCTGAATCTCATACTTCGGCGGCGTGCCTGCCACGTAGCCGGGAATGCCCGGCGCGTAAATTTCCGCCAGCCGCCATTCGCACGCGGCAAAGGTGCCCGCGCCTTGCGGGTCGCTGAATGCAGAGGAAGAAAAACGCAGGTCATTGCGCGGGTAATTGGGCGCGCCGACATAGCTCAGGGCGGGCCGGTTGGGAATGGCTGCGTCCGCCGCTTCGCTCAGGAGGTATTGGTAGCCGTAGCCAAGCTGGTTGCCGTTGTTGACCGCCCACGCGCCGCCCGGCCAGGCGTCGGTCGCGTAATCCCGCAGATACGCCATGCTGTCCTCGTGGGTGGCGTGGCCGGTGAAGGCGGGACTGCGCAGCCAGCGTGTCCATGTGCCGCCAAACCGGCTGTCGCCAAAGGGCGACCAGAAGAAATTGCCTTTGTGGCTGGTCTGCCCGCTGCGCGTGCCGACCGTGCCCTGCGTGCGCGGGTGCATGTTCCACATGGCCGCGTCGGCGTTGGCCCAGGTCTGCGTCTGGCCCGCCGGGTGGACGATGCGGGCAAACTCCTCGATCAACTGCCCGATCTGCCCGCCGGTCGGCGAGGCATCGGAGGCGACCAGGTCAAGGATTTCGCGCGCGCGATTGCGGAACTCGAGGGCCAGTTCAGGGCGTTCAATCAGCGCCTTGTGCGCGTGGATGACGCCGGGCCGGGCCACGCCGTTGATCGTCGTGGTCCAGTGGCTCTTGGCGATGAACATCATGTCGAGGTCCCACGGGAGCACGAGCCAGCGGTCATCGGTCGAGCGGTGATAGAAGTAATGATTGTAACCGCCGCGCACGTCCACGTTGCCGACCAGCCGGTTGAGCGCGTGGAAGGTGTAATAGTTGGTCAGGTCCAGGTTGGCCCGCCACCACGCGAGCGAAGGCGAGGCATTGACATGGGCATCACGAAATGCGTTCCAGTCCGAGGCATCCACCGGCTGGCCGGGGGCCTGGTGCTTCTTGTCCCCCGCGTTGCCCTCGATCTTGTAAACATTGCCGTCGGGCAGGCCCCGCTCGTCGAGGAACGAGCCGCTGACCGGCTCGACCGCGAGATACAGTCCCCAGAAATCTCCGGCATACTGTCCATCCGCCGTGCCGATGGGATCGCTGATGACGGTTCCCGCCGTCGGGGCCTCGTTGGTGCCGCGCACCACGCGGAAATGGTAGTAATGAGTGTGCGGCGAAGGCACGCCCGCCAGTTGGTAGAGCTTGTAGGACAGCGCCTCCTCGACGCCCGCCATGCCGCGATGCAGCGCGGCCCACGGACTGGAACAGCCTTCGGCGGAGAAGGATTTCCACGTCTCGGCGTAGGGCTGGCCGAAATTGTTGCGCGCCGCCAGCTCGCGGGACCGATTGAAATAAAACCGCCATTTGTTCTTTCCGGACACGTAGGTTGAGGCCTCGCCGCGATTGCGGAACTCGATGTGGTCATGCACCACGCCGTCCACGACCAACGTGCCCCGGAAGCGCACCGAGTCGAAGCCCGAGTTGTATTGGCAGTTGATCACGTCGGTGCCGTTGGCGATGAGGGTGTAGGCGGGCAGTTGGGCGAGGACGTTGCTCGGGTAGGTCACGATGGGGGTGGCGCCCGGATTGAACGCGCCCGCCCAGCCGGGCAGCCCGGCATAGACGTAATAGGCGAAGTTCGGCTGCTCGTCGTCGGCGTAGGGCACGGTTTGCGCGTTGCCCAGCGTGTCGGCGAAGGTAATGCGATAGCGCACCAGCCGGCGGTTGGTCTGCAACCCGCCCGGGAGCGTGGCCGTGAAAATCGAATCCCCCGCCACCGCGTCACCGCCCGTGCCATCGTCCAGCATCACCACGTTCGTCCAGGAATTGGTGTAGGCCGCGTCGGTCAGCCGGATGTAGCTGCCCGGGTTGACGAGTTGATACGCCAGCGTCACCGGCCCCACGCCATCCGGGTCGGTGATCCGCGCCGTGATGACCACGGGTTCGCCCGGCCGCGGCTGCGCGGGCGTGTGCGTCACCTGCCGGATTTGGGGCGGAATCTGGTTCGCCTCCCGCCGCACCGAGTTGACCGCGCCGGGCGTCGGCAGGGATCCCGCCGTCGGTGGGACCGTGAGCAGCTCCGCCGCGAAGTAGTAATCCGAGCTGGTGATGGACTGGTTGATGGAGTGGATGGCCAGCACGTTGTCGCCGCCAAACAGGAAGCTGGCGGCATTGGTGAGTATGACTTCCTCCCAATTGCTGGCGGGATGATCACCGCTGGCAATCGCCCCGAAACCAAGCTGCCCGGCGGGGACATTCAAGCGCGCGACCTCGACCCCGTTGATCCACACCACCACACCGTCGTCGTAGCGCAGCCGCAACCGCAGCGTGGCGGGAATATCATCCGCCGAGACGGTGAAGGTTCTGCGGTAGTAAACGGTCGAGTAGCCGTTGGTGTTGCTGGCCGTGCGGCGCATGTCGGTGAGCGTAGTGGCAACGGCATACCCGCCCCCGTAGCCGAACGGCGCGGGCGCGCTCAGCCACGCACCGTCGTTGAACGCCACCGCGCGCCACGCATCCACCGGCGAGGAGGCTTCATTGGTGCCTTTCGCATAACGCCAGACTGCGTTGCTGGCGACCAGCGTCACCGGGGGCGGCGCCGCACCGCCGGAGGAGCGCCACGAACCGCCCAGGTCGTTGTCCAAACCGGGGTGCAGCAATTCGGCGGAACTGCCGCCGCCATCTGCCGCCGTCGGCCAGGGAAAGCCCGCGCTGTAGGTGACCGAATCCCGCAGCACGTTGCCGGCGTCACGCAGTTCGATGGTCTCGCCGCGCGAGGAGAGTTTGCCCGACCACGGCCCCAGCGCGTTCACGCCGTATTTGGCGAGCAGCACGGCAGGGTTCTCGCCCACAACCACGAAGCCGCCGGGCGGCAGAATGGTGCTGGCCGGGAAGGTGTAGGTCACCGCGCTCGCCAGCCGCCAACCCGAGAGGTCCACCGGCACGTCGCCCGGGTTGTGCAACTCGATGAACTCCTCCAGGCTCGTTTTGTCGGCGGGTTTGTAGTGAAACTCGTTGATGACCGCCGTGGTCGGCACCAGTCCGGTCGTGGTGAAGGATTCCGCCCCCGCCGCCCACACGGTCCCCGCCAGGTTGGTCGCGCGGCAGCGATAGAAGTAAGTCGTGTTGGTCGTCAGGCCGCCGACAAAACGGGTGAAAGTCCCGTCGCGCAGCCCCAGCTCCGCCGAGCTGGCCCAGTTCGCCGGATTCGTGCCGCCATCGGAAGGACCGAAGAAAATGGTCACCCACGGAGTGTCGCCACCGGTTGCCGTCACTTCCCCGCGAAGGTTCGCTGTTGTGCCCGTCACGCCCTCGGCGCTGCGGTTGTTGACCTGCGGCAGACTCACCGACGCCGTGGCGAACTGCAGCGTCGAATCCGCCCACACGCCGCCCGCCGCATTCGTGGCGTAGGCGCGGAAGAAATATACCGTGCCCGGAACCAGTCCCGTCACCACTGCGCTGGCACTGCCCGTTTGTGCGCCCAAGGAGACCGACGAGGCCCAGGCACCAGCCGAGGTGCCACCGTCCGCCGTGCCGTAATAAATCGTCACCTGCGGCGCCTGGCCGCCGGTGTTGAGCACGCTCGCCCCCAACCGTGCGCTGCCCGGAGTGATGTCCGCCGCCGCGACGGTCTGCACCACGGGCAGTTCGGGCAACGTTTCCAACGACGCGGACGGAACGGCCCAGGAAACGCCCGCGCTGTTCGAGGCCCGCGCCGTGTAGAAATACTCCGCGCCCGGCAGCAACCCCATGAGATTCGTGGCAAAGACGCCGGTCTGCGTGCCGGGCAGTGTCAGCGCGTTGGCCCAGTTGGACGCGGTCACCCCGCCGTCAGTCGGGCCGTAAAAAACGGTGACGACCGGGGCCGCATTGCCAATGTCAGTGACCTGACCGCGCAGCGTCGCGCTCGTCGTCGTGATATTGGTGGCGGGCAGGTTGACCACCGTGGCCCCACCCGGTGGAGTCAACGAAGTAGCGTCCAAGCGGATGTTGTCGAAGTGCGACCGTCCGAGACCGCGCGCCTGCAAAAGGATGCGGATGTTCTTGCCCACGGCGGCCGGGGCCGTCGGCGTGTCAAACACCAGGGCCGGCGCGTCCGCAAACGTCTGCGGCGTGAGCGTCGAAGCATCGAAACTCCCCGTGGCATAGACGTTGCCGTTGGTGTCGGCGAGCAGGTAGCGCGACTGGTTGCCCGGCTGCGTCTGCCCGTTGCGGAAGCCGACCGCCACCGTCAGGGTGTAACGGGTGTTCGGCTGATAAGTCGCGGCCAGATCCTGCCAGACATCGTGGTTGAGCGCCATGCCGAGGTGGTCCGTGCCGTCCGCAACGAAGCCCACGATGTATTCCTCGAAGCCGGCCGTGTTGTTGGGGCCGCCGGTTTCCTTCCACTCCGGTTCCAGGTCGTAATGGTAGCCGCCGGGACTCAGATTGTTGGTCTCAAACGAAAAATCGCCCACCGGCACCGGCACGGCCGCAACCCGCCCCCCAAGGAGGGCAGCGACAGCGAAGCATAACGCGACACAGCGGGCCAAGCAGTAAGGGCGAGGGGACAAAATCATGGAAGCAACGGCAGCAAAGTGGACCAGAGGTGCCCGGCGAACCATCCCCCGTTCGGGGGACGGCCAGCGAAGCGACCGTCTGCCCCTCGCGTTTCCGGCTTACGCCCCGGCCACAAAATCCTGCTCCTGCTCTCGCACCGTCAGCACCGGACAGGGCGCGTGCCGCACCACGTATTCCGCCGTGCTGCCAAGCAACACATGCCGCAAGCCGGAGTGACCGCGCGTGGCCAGGATGATCAGGTCCGCCTCGCGCTCGCGGGCCAGGGCCACAATCTCCCAGCTCGGTCGGCCCACGCGCACTTCCGTGGCCACGCCCCCGGGAGCCTCGAGGCGCCGGGCCAGTTCGGCCAGCCGTTGCTCGGCGGAATCACGCAGCGCCGCATTCATTTCCTCGTAGCCGGGCGGAATGATGCCAAAACTGTCCGGCACCACGCTCACCTCGACCACGTGGAGCACAACCAGCCCGGCGCCAAATTGCCGCGCAAAGGCCCGGGCATACGCCAGTGCCTTCTCGCCCGGCGGCGAAAAATCCACCGGCACCACAATCCGCCGCAGCCGGAACTCGGCCGCCGCACGCACGCCGGCCTCAATCAGCCGTTCGTCCTGCGGGCGGAGTTCGACCGTCACGCCCGCCTTTCCGCGATTGCGTTTTACCTTCATAGTGACCTCCCGCTTGTTTGGTTGCCGGGATAACATCGCCCCCGCACGGCCTCCCGGCAAGCGGTTCCGCCCGGCCGCCGCGCTTGACCTTTCCGCCTGAATCACCAGACTGCGCGCCCGGCTGCTCACTCCCCCGCCGCTGCTGGCCTTCATCGCCAGTGATTCCCGGTCGCCAACGCGTCAGGCGGCGGCTATTTTCGCAGGGTGAGCGACCCGGTGATTTACGACATGCAGCACATCCGCAACATCGCCATCATCGCGCACGTGGACCACGGCAAGACCACGCTCGTGGACTGCCTTCTCAAGCAATCCGGCACCTTCCGGGCCAATCAGGCCGAGACTCAGGTCGAGCGCCTGATGGATTCCATGGACCTCGAACGCGAGAAGGGCATCACCATCCGCGCCAAAAACGCCGCCTTCAAATACCACAACTATCACGTCAACATCGTGGACACTCCGGGCCACGCCGACTTTGGCGGCGAGGTCGAACGCATCATGAACATGATTGACGGGGTCCTGCTGGTGGTGGACGCCGCCGAAGGCCCGCAGGCGCAGACGCGCTTCGTGCTCCGCAAAGCCCTCGAGGCCGGGGCCAAGCCCATCGTGGTCATCAACAAAATTGACCGCGAGAATGCCAACCCGAAAAAGGTTCTGGACCAGGTGTTTGAGCTCTTCCTCTCGCTCAACGCCACCGACGAACAATTGGACTTCCCCTACATCTACTGCTCCGCCAAGCAGGGCTTTGCCAAAACCGAACTGGACCACGCCAGCGGCACCATGGAGCCGCTCTTCGAGGCCATCGTGAAACACATCCCGCCGCCGCGTGCCCGGGCCGGCGAGGGCTTCCAACTCCTGGTCGCGAACCTCGATTATTCCGATTACCTCGGTCGGATTGCATTCGGCAAAATCGTCGAGGGCAAGATCAAGGTCGGCGATCCGGCCATCTGCCGGCACGGCGACGGCCGCATCACCAAAAACAAGATCACCATGCTCTACCACTTCGAGGGCATGAAACGCATCGAGATTCAGGAGGCCCACGCGGGCGACATCGTGGGCGTCACCGGCTTTGAGGACGTTTTTATCGGCGAAACCATCTGCGATTCCGAGGCCCGCCCCGCCCTGCCCTACATTCCGGTGGACCCGCCAACCATCCAGATGGAGTTCGCGGTCAACGACGGCCCGCTCGCCGGCCAGGACGGCAAGCTCGTCACCGCCCGCCACATCTGGGAACGCCTGCAAAAAGAAGTCCGCACCAATGTCGCTCTCCGGGTAGCCCAAACCAGCGACCCCAAAGTGTTCGCAGTTAGCGGGCGTGGCGAGATGCAAATCGCCATCCTGGTCGAGCAAATGCGCCGCGAGGGCTACGAAGTGCTGGTTTCCCGCCCCGAAGTGCTCTGGAAGAAAGGGCCCAATGGCGAAGCGCTGGAACCGATTGAGAAGTTGTTCGTCGAAATTCCGCAGGAGAACATGGGCGCGGTGCTGGAGAATCTGGCCTTCCGCAAGGCCCAGATCACCAACATGAACCACCACGGCAACCAGGTCACCGTCGAAGCCCTCATTCCCATGCGCGGCCTCATCGGCTTCGAGACCGACCTCGTCAACCAGACCAAGGGCATGGGGGTGATGAGCCACCTCTTCCACGAATACGGCCCCGACCGCGGCGAGATCCCCGCCCGCAAGAACGGCTCGCTCGTTTCCATGGATGCCGGCGAGGCCACCAGTTACGCGCTCAACATGATCCAGGAACGCGGGCGCCTGATGATTGAACCGGGGGACAGCGTGTATGTCGGCATGATCGTCGGCGAGAACGCGCGGGAGAACGACATCCCCGTCAACCCGGTCAAGGCGAAGAAGCTCACCAACATGCGTTCGCAGGGCGAAGGCAAGGGCATTCAACTCGCCCCGCCCCTCAAGCTCTCCCTCGAACGCGCGCTGGAATACATTGACGTGGACGAATACGTCGAGGCCACCCCCCATCACCTGCGCCTCCGCAAAAAGGAACTCGACGAAAACAAGCGCAAGCGCGCGGAAAAAAACCGCGCCATGAAGTTCATCGAGTAGGCCGCGCGGAGTCGGGCCGGGCAGGGACCGGCCAATCAACGACGCGGTCGGAAGCGTGGAGGGCCACACCCCCACCCTACCAAACCGGACAGGCGGGTCTCGCCCATCCGGCTTTCCATTCGAGGTCGCTTGCTGGACTGGCTAAGGCGCTCGAATCAGGGCGCTCGCAAGCTTCGCCCCAGCCGCGCATTGGTCGCCAACCTGCTGACCCCGGCGGGGCCGTCCACGGCCAGGTCCGGCACTCTCACCCCGCTGTCCAAGTGCGCTCTCCGGCGCACGAGCGCCGATTTGCAACCGGCTTTGGGTTTCTGTTTTTCGGGGCCGCTTGAAGCGACCGGACATCATCGTTTTCCCCACCCGCAAAACCGGTTGGGAAACCGGCGCTCCTTCCTGAGCCTGCACCCGCTTGGGGAAGCTTCCCGAGAAACGAGCGGAACCTCTGCTGACTGACGGGATTACGCTGCCCCGGGCGGACGGGGGCGGGGCGGGCGGCAACCCCACAACGCCGCCGCGCCCAGCAGCCACAGCACCGGCCCGGCTGGTTCGGGAATGACGCTCGGATGCCGCACCACCAGATTGTCCAGTGACCACCCAAACCCCGGCACTTCCACCCGGGTCAAGCCGACCCAGCCAGCGCTAAAATAGAATGTCTGGAAATCCGCCAACGGCCCGGTTCCGTCAATGATGCCGTCCGTCGTGAAGGCTTGGAGAATGGTGCTGCCATCCGCAAAGTAGCCAATGAATTGCACCGTGGCCGGATCGGACAACACAGTGCTGTATTCCGCCAAATCCACCGCCACCAGATCGAACAAGCTCTCGTCGGTGAAGCCGAACGACAGCGAGTCGCCCAAAGCAGTTTTCAGATAAGTTGTTCCATTTTCAGCCGCTCCGACCACACTTCCACCATTTCTTCCGAATTGTTCATATGAATTAATCGGTTTAAACCACATGCCCGCCTCGAAATATTCGGTCATACCGTATTCGGTCCCCGCCGGCTGAACGGGCGGGCCTTCAAAGCCGATGTTTAGCAAGCCCTGAGCCGTCACGTCAGTCGCCAAAATCGCGGTTAAACACGCCCCCGAAAACAGCGACCGATGGCGGCG
>JBKBTZ010000217.1:0-3747 GCA_046290825.1 Limisphaerales bacterium | reverse complement strand
GCGTGGTTGGTGACGAGGTTGGCCACGTTGGCGGCGGGATCCAGGGTATAGGCATAGGGCGGCGGGTTCAGGCCCAGCGGGTCGCCGGGGGTGAGCACGTCGCTGCCGTCAATGAGCACCAGCGTGCCGCCGGTGTTGTGGGCGTAGGCGGTGGTGAAGGTGCAGTTGTTGGTGATGTTACCCGTGGCGCGCAGCTTGCCGGTGGTGCCGGACGTGATGATGAGTTCCCACGGGTTCTGCACATCCTGGAAGTGGTTGTTCTCGACCAGCACCTCGGCGTTGAGCCGGGTGCGCACGCAATAGTTGTTGCCGGGCGAGTGGAAGTAGTTGTTGAAGACATGCGCCCGGCCAAAGCGCACTGAAGGCATGCGCTCTTTGGCGAAGTCGCCATACCAGTTGTGATGCAGGGTGACGTGGAGCTTGCCGGCGTCGCTGGTGTCGCTGTCGCTGCCGCCGATGAGATGGACGTTCTCGTGACCATTCGGCGCGGTGTAGTAGAACCTGCTCCAGGACACGGTGAGAAAATCCGCCTCGCGGGTGGCGTCCACCAGACCGTCGAGGGCGTCGTAGAAGGTGCAATGGTCAATCCACACCTGCCGCCCGCCGTTCTTGAGTGTGATGCAGTCGTCCTCGCCGTAGCCGTTGGGGTTGGTGAAGTGCAAGTTGCGGATGATGATGTTGGTGGCGTTGTAGGTGGCGCTGCCTTCCGTGAGGAAGATGCCGAGGTTACCGATGAGGGTGGCGTTGGTGCCCAGCCCGATGATGGACTTGTTTGGGCCGACGTAGGTGTTGCCATTGGTGCGCAAAGTGACGGTGCCCTCGATATAGATGACGGCCGGCTGCGGGTTGCTCAGGGCGACAATGAACTGCGAGAGGTTGGTGGCGAGGATGATGTTGGTGGTGGCCCCGCCGCCGGTAATCGGCGCGGGCACCCCCGCGTAGCCGACATGCGCCCACGGCGAACCGCCCCCGCCGCCGCCCGGACCTTCGACGCGGAAGAAGCGTGGGCCGCCGGACACGATGGGGTTGGTCCACGCGAACGCGCCATTCGCGTCGAAGTTGTTGGTGGCCAGCGCGGACCACAGGTTCATTGGCAGGCTGACGTTGGTGGCGCTAAGAATCCGGAACTGGCCGTTGGGCGCGCCGTCGCGTCCCCGCAGGACCAGGTTGTTGGCCACCGCCACCGCCTGGGTGATGATGGGCGCGCCGCTGCCCGGGGCGGCATCGGGATCGGGAATGACCCAGTAATTGGCGCTGACCGCTGGGTCGAGACCGGGCGCGTTTGCGATGAACACTTTCGGACCCAGGGCGTTGATAGACAGGTCGTCAAAAACCGCCCGACCATTGGCGTCGGTGGTGCGCGTGAGGGTGCCGCTCAACGTGCCGGAGCCTGAACTCAAAGCGAGCGTGACACTCGTCCCGGCGACCGGAGCGTCCAGACCGCCCGCCGTTTGAACCTGCACAGTGATGGGGGAAAACGGCTGGCCGGATTTGGCGACGGTGCGGGGCGAGGTGAAGCCCAGTTTGGCGGGAATGGCCGGACCGGCGGCGGGCACGGCCTCCGCCCAGGTGGTGGTGACGCGATGTTCATCCAAATACAGCGGCCCGCTGGCATCCGAGGCCGCCAACAACTGGAGCGAGACCACGGAGGACTGGTCCGAATTGGCCGTGGTAGTGGTGGGGCTGACCCCGGCCGCGTCTTCGCTGGCCGTGCCGGTGGTGGGATTGACCCAGAGCGCCACCTCGTCGCTGCCGGCCTGGAAGCGCAGGCGCAGGACCACCAGATACGTTTCCCCCACGCTGAGCGCGGTCGGATGCGTGGCCGACGCGCTGCTGCTGTTCTTGTAAAGCTGCAACTGGCGGGAGGCATTGATGCCCACCCCGGCGGCCAGATTGCCCGTGCCCGTGCTGTTTCGCAGGCCGCCGAGAATGCGCTGGACCGGGGTGTCGGCCGTCACCTTGATCAGGAACGACCAATAGACCGAGGTGCCATCGCCGCTCTGGCTGGGGAACGGCGCGATGGTCACCCGGCTGGTGCTGGTGGAAATCCGCATGCCGAGGCTGGGGACGTTGGTGATCGGAGCCAGGGTGGCGTAGGTCAATGCGCCAGCACTGGTGCTGATGGCGCTGCCGCTGCCGATGCTGTTGCCGTTGGGCCATTTAACATTGTAGTCGCCAATTGTCTGATTCGCTCCCAGCGGAGTGCCTTCGCCGTAGGCAACGGGGTATTCTTCAGTAAAGAGCACGGCCGCCCGGGTGAAACTGGCGTTCGCCCAAAACACGGCGACAACCAGAGTAATAAGGAGGGAGTTTTTCATGGGGTGTTCTGTTTGGGGTGTTTACGGATGGATTCGGAGTTCAGGGAGCAAAGGGTCCGCGGCCCGCGCCGGCGTGGTTGGTGACGAGGTTGGGCACGTCAGCGGCGGGGCGGAGGGTGTAGGAGTAGGGGGGCGTGAACACCACGTCCGTCCCGGGAATCATCTGCCGGATCGTGCCGTCCTTGTTGGTGATGGTGCCGGTCCAGGTGACGCCGAAATCGGTGCCGAGGAAGGGCACGTTGTTGTCCGCCGCCCAGAGCCTGCCCTGCACGTGGCTGGTGCTGGTGATGTAGCGTTCCCACGGGTTGCGGACGTTGCGGAAGAAGTTGTTCTCGACGCGGCATTCGGCGTCCTTGCGGGTGCGGACGCAGTAGCTGTTGCCCGGGGCGTCGTAGTAATTGTTGAAGATGTGGGCACGGCCAAACCGCACCGAGGGCATGCGCTCGACGCAGTTCACGTCCCACCAGTTGTGGTGGTAGGTGACGCGGTAATTGCCCGCGTCGGCGTCGCTCGAAGCGATGAGACTGACATAGTTGTGATTGCCGACGGGAGCGGCCGTGTAGCGGAAGCGGCACCAGGAAATCGTGATGTTGTCGGATTGCTGGGTGATGTCCACCGCGCCGTCGGCGCTGTCTTCGATGGTGCAGTGGTCAATCCAGACGTTGGCCGAGTAGTGCAGGCCGATGCCGTCCTCGGTCGAGTTGCGGATGGTCAGGTTGCGGATGATGACGTTGGTGGAGCGGTAGAGATAAAGACCGCCGCCAGTGAGGACGACATGGCCGACGCCGATGACGGTCTTGTTGTTCCGGATGTGGGTGCTCATGCCGGACAGCGGGAACGAATTGGTGACGTAGATCGTGTAGGGCGGATTCACGTCCGAATAGGACTTCAACTGCGCCTCGCTCCCGACATACACGACCGGCCCCGCCGCCCCGCCGGTGACGGGGGTCGGATGATTGCAGAACCCGAGGGCGCTGAAGTCGGGCAGCGCGTTCGTGTCCACGGTCAGCACCGCAAAGGCGCTGTTGGTCGCGCCATAATCGTTGGTGATGGCCACGGAATAGACGCCCGCGTCATTGGTGGTGACGCCCGCCAGGGTGAGGGTGGCATTGGTCTGGCCGGCGAGGAGCATATTCGTGTTGAAATACCACTGGTAGGCGAGGGGCAACGAGCCGCTGGCCACGACGCTGAAGACGGCGGTCTGGCCAACCGGCACGTTTTGGGACGAGGGCTGAACGAGAATGGCCGGCGGCGCAGGGATGTTGCTGACGCTGAGGAAGGCCACCGCGCTGGTCACAACGCCGAGCGCGTTGCTGACGGTGACAAAGTAGGCCCCGGCCTGGGGCGTCTGGACGTTGGTGAGGGTGAGCGTGGGCAGGTTGCCGCCGACGGGCGTGTTGGTGTTAAAGAACCAGCGCCAGGTCAGTGG
>JBKBTZ010000216.1:0-3806 GCA_046290825.1 Limisphaerales bacterium | reverse complement strand
GCTGCTCGGGCCGGTCACACTGACCCCCCTCCGATCCGCAACGCCCTGAACCCGGTGCCCAAATGCCAATGAGTTGGGCACAAATGACATGTTGGCGACCAGCCGTGCGCGGCTATGCTTGGGGATTCACATTCATTCTTCCGCCCTCGAACCGGCGGGACGTCGTGCTTTCCACAAAACTGACCATGAAAAACAAACCCTGCCTCCCCCTCCTCGTCAGCACCCTGCTGCTGACCTTCGCGGCCACCGCCCAAACCACCTGGAACAACGGCGGCGGCGACAACAACTGGAACAACTCCCTCAACTGGGACAACGGCGTGCCGGTGGAATTCACCGACGCGATTATTCCGAGCGGCGGCCTCGCCAATTACAACAGCCCCATGACGGCCACCAGCTTCGGCCGGCTGTTCAACAACGGCACCGTCAACGTCAATGCTTCGGGCTTCAACTTGGATGGCGGCGGCGACGGTGTCATTAACGCGGTCGGCTCCGCGGCCCGGCTCTTTTTCAACAGCGGCGCGGTGGTCAACATCCCCGCCGGCGGCCTGTCCCTCAGCAACGCCGCCACCTTGAGCGTCGCCCCGGGCGCGAGCGTCAATATCGGAACGTTCTTCCTGCTCGGGCGCAACGGCACGGGCAACACCGGCCTGGCCACCAACGAGGGCGGCACCATCACCGCCGTCAATACCAGCGTGAACCCCAACAACAACAGCTCGACCTCGCTGCTGCTGATTCGCGGGGGCACCAATGACCTCGGCAACGTGATCGTGAAACGCAGCGCAGCCGCGGCTGCCGCTCCCGGGCTGGGCACCGAGGGGCTGGTCATCAGCAACGGCTTGGTCCGCATGACCAGCCTCGACCTCGGCGGCTCGGATGGCAATTCCTGGCTCACGCTGCTCCTTGCCAACGGCACGGTGACCAACAGCGGCGATTTCATCATGCGTCAAGTTACCGCCAGCCGCGCGTCGCGCTTCGTGCAGCAGGGCGGCTGGTTTCTTCAGAACGGTCCCAATGCGGTCAACCTGCGCGGCCACACCGCCAACAACTCCTTCGTTTTCTACTCGGTGCTGGGCGGCACTAATGTCATCACCGGCATCGCCTTCGGCACTCCGGGCGGCACCGACACGACCGGCTCAATCCGCGTCACCAACGCGGCCCGGCTCCATCTGGGCAGCGCGGGCATCACCGCCGTTGGCACCCATGCCGCGCGCATCATCGCGTTGACCGGGGGATTCCTCGGTGCCGAAGCCGACTGGAGCAGCACCGAATCCCTGTTGCTGGCGGGTGGGGCGATTGACTGCGCCGACCTCGCGGGCAATCCGCGGAACATCACCCTGTCGGCGCCCGTCACCGGCGCTGGTCCGCTGCTCAAGCAAGGAGGCGGCACGCTGACCCTTGATGCGGCCAACACCCACTCGGGACCAACTTTCGTTCGCGCGGGCACCTTGGCGCTCGGGCCTTCCGGCACCCTGAATACTTCGCCACTGCTCTTCGTTCACACCAACGCCACGCTGGATGTTAGCGCCGTCTCCGGCGGGTTCACCCACGCCGCCACGCGCATTCTCGGCGGCTGGGGAACGGTCAATGGCAACGTAACCCTCGCCTCCGGGGCCATCATTGACCCCGGCACCAACGGCGCACCGGGAACATTGACGTTAAACAACGACCTGACGCTGACCGGCGGCGGCGTTTTGCGCTTCGACCTGCCGGTCACGCCCGGGCCGGGCAATGACAAACTCGTCGTCGGCGATGACCTGTTTGTCTCCGGCATGAATACCATTGAAGTCACCGGCGGAGGCTCTCCGGGCACGACGCACGCTCTCATCCAATATGGAGACACGTTCACCGGCTCGCTCGCGTCATTTAACGTGATTGGCGTCTCTGGGACGCTCTCGAACGATGTCGTTGGCCAGACGATTTATCTAACCATTACTTCCTCAATTCGGGGGCCGACCAACGTCGTCTGGGTCGGAAACCCGGTGGTGAATGAATGGGACTTGGCCAATCGCACCAACTGGCTCAACGCGGGTGTCCTCGACTACTTCGTGACGGGCGACTCCGTCCGTTTCGACGCCACGGGTGCCGCCAATCCGAATATTGTCATTCCCGTCACCGTGTCTCCCGGCAGCGTCACCGTGGACGCCACCGCCAATTACACCTTCGGAGGTGCGGGCTCGATCTCCGGAGTTGGCGGGCTGACCAAGACCAACTCCGGCACGCTGACCATCAACCTCGACAACGGCTTCACCGGCCCCGTCGCCATCCAGGGCGGCACGGTCTCGATCGCCACCCTGCCAGACGGCGGCGCCAACAGCCCCTTGGGCGCGTCCTCGTCCGCATCTGGCAACCTGACCCTCGACAACGGCACGCTGCGTTACACCGGCGCCACCACCACAAGCGATCGCGGCGCGACGTTCGGCGCAGGGGGCGGCACGCTGGAAGTCAGCTCGGCAGCCAGCACCCTCACGCTGAATGGCGTGTTGACCGGCGCGGGCGCGCTGGCCAAGACCGGCCCGGGCACCCTTTCCCTCGGCGGAGTTAACGACTACACCGGTGGCACCCGGGTCAGCGATGGCACGCTGCGAGTGACAGCCACGGCCAACCTTGGCACCGGCATCCTTACCAACCAGAACGCCCACCTTCTCGTCGGCTCGGCCACCACCATCGGCACCACCCTGCGCTTCGAGGGCAACTGCGTGGTGGACCTCAACAATGTCGGCGGCAACACCGCGCTAAACGGGGCGTGGAACGGCGACGGTTACGTGCTCATCACCAACCAGCAGAACGACACCCGCGTCTTCACCATCGGCGGCAACGGCACGGGCGGTGGCAACATGACCGGCTTCTCCGGCACGGTGGACATGGGCAACTGCCCCGGCACGCTCCGCTTCAACGATGGCGGCGGCACCGGCAGCGGCCCGAACTTCGGCAGTGCCAGCGCGGCTTTCAATCTGGGCTCCAGCACCGCCATCTTCATTGTCCGCAACGGCGGCACCATCAACTTCCTGGGTGAACTGCGCGGCGGCCCCGGCACGCGCCTCTCCGGGCGCGGTTCCTCCGCCGGCAATGTCACCTGGCGCGTCGGCGGTCGGAATACGGACGCCACCTTCGAGGGCACCATCCAAGACACCGACACCGCCGGGGGCCAGTTGACGCTGATCGTCAAGGAAGGCACTGGCAAGTGGACCCTCACCGGCAACAGCACCCACACGGGGAGCACCACAGTGGAGGCGGGCACGCTCGAGGTGAATGGATCGCTCGGCAATACCACCGTCACCGTCACCGGCGGCACCCTCGCCGGCAACGGAACCTTCGCCGGCCAGGTCAACATCCAGCCCGGCGGCACCCTCGCCCCCGGCACCTCCCTCGGTGCCCTTACCATCTACAATACGCTCGACCTTGCGGGCGAAGTCGTCATCGAGGTCAGCAAGGGTGTCGGCAACGACAGCGTGACCGCCAACGCCATCAATTACGGCGGCACACTCGTGCTTACCAACATCGGAACGGCACTCGCCGCAGGCGACAGCTTCACCCTGTTCAGCACCCCGGCGCCCACGGGCGACTTCGCCGCCATCGCCGGCTCGCCCGGCGCGGGGCTGGAGTGGAGCTTTGACCCGCTCACCGGCGTGGCCACCGTCGTGCCCGCCAGCGCCCCGCCGACGCTGAACGTCACGCGCACTGGCAGCAACCTCGAGTTCTCCTGGACCGGCGGCTTCAAGCTGCAGGCGCAAACAAACTCCCGCGCCGCCGGCTTGAGCACCAACTGGGCGGATTATCCGGGTGGCGACACCAGCCCCGTCACGGTG
>JBKBTZ010000215.1:0-3822 GCA_046290825.1 Limisphaerales bacterium | reverse complement strand
ATCTGCCGCTCCACCGGCCGCGGTCGCCTCACCGCGATCCGCAGCGCGTCCGGCATGCGGGTCGCGCTGCCATCGGTCTCCTCGCGCGGCGCGCCGTTCTGCGTGGTTTCGAGCTTGAGGGGAAAATTTTTCAGGGCCACGGCGTTCCAGACGGTGGCCTCGTGGGTTTTGCCGTTCTTCTCGGTGACGGTCATTTTGTTTTTGACGCACTCCTGGCCGTCGAGCTTTTCCTTGCCGAGTTCTTTGACCTCCACCTTGAGATCTTCATCACTGGACGAGGCGGCTTTGAGGCTCATTTCCGCGTAGGCGTTGAGGCCCGGGTAGATGAGATAATTCACCTTCTTTTCCTCGTCGCCGATGATGGTGGTTTTGTCCATGCCCATCATTTTCATCTGTTCCGCTGCGCCCGGGGGCAGGCCGCCGCCGGTGGCGTTGGCAAGGTCCATCTCGAAGCGGGACTTCTTGCCGTCCACGGCCAGCTTGCCGGACAGGGTCATCGGTTCGGTGGCTCGGGGCGGGGTGGTCTGAACCTCCACGTCGGCGCTGAACGATTTGTGTTCGCCAAAGAACTTGGTCATGGCCCCGGAAAGATTGGGGCCGGCCGGGCCTGCGCCGGGGCCGCCGAACTGGGCCGGAGCGGTGCTGAGAAGAGCGACTGACAGCACCAGTGTGAGCAGGGGAATCTTTTTCATGATGTGAGTTCGGTTGAGGAGATGAATCGAACAACCCCAGCCAAGCCGGTCTTTCGCCGGGAGGCGAGCGAAAAATCAGCGTTTCCAGCCATGCCTATCGCCCCGCCTCGGCCCGCGCCCACGCATCCGCCGCGAGAATCTGTTCCAAGGTCGGGCGCTCCACCACGCGGTGCGCATCCATCACCCGGCGGACGGTTTCGGTGATTTGCGGGAAGTTGATGCGGCGGGCGACGAAGGCCTCGACAGCCACCTCGTTGGCCGCGTTGAACACGGCGGGCAGGGTGCCGCAAACTTCGCCGGCGCGACGGGCAAGTTCCAGGGACGGGAAGCGTTCCCGGTCCGGCTCCTCGAAGGTCAGCGAGCCGATGCGCGCGAAGTCGGTCTGCACCCGCTCACTCGGCGCGCGGTCGGGGTAGGTCAGCGCGTATTGGATGGGCAGGCACATGTCGGGAGTCGAGAGCTGGGCCACGATCGAGCCGTCCACAAACTCGACCATCGAATGCACAATGCTTTGCGGATGCACCAGCACGTCCACCCGGGCCATTTCAATCCCGAACAACCAGCGCGCCTCGATCATTTCCAGCCCCTTGTTGAACAGCGTGGCGGAATCGATCGTGATCTTCCGGCCCATGACCCAGGACGGATGCTTGAGGGCGCGCTCGACGGTGATTTCGGGAAAACGCTCCTTCGGCCAGTCCGCCTTGCTTCGAAACGGGCCGCCGCTGGCCGTCAGCCAGAGTTTGCGGACGGAACCGGGCGGCCTGCCGTCCAGGCACTGGAAAATGGCCGAGTGCTCGCTGTCCACCGCCAGCACGCGGACGCCCTGTTTGCGGGCCTCGCGCATTACGATCTCGCCGGCCATCACGAGGATTTCCTTCGAGGCCACCGCGATGTCCTTGCCCGCGCGGATGGCCGCCAGGGCCGGCTGGAGGCCGGCGGTGCCGACAATCGCAATCAGCACGATGTCCGCGCCCGGCAGCGTGGCCAGTTTCAACAAGCCCTCCTCGCCCGCGTGAACCTCCGCCGCCGTGCCCAGCGCCTCGCGCAATTCCGCCGCCTTGGCGGGGTCGCCGATCGAAATGGCGGCCGGCTGGAACTTGCGGGTTTGCTCCAACAGCAGTTCCGCGTTGTTCCCCGCCGCCAGTCCAACCAGTCGGATGCGGTCCGGCAAATCCTCCGCCACCTTGATGGCGCTGGTGCCGATGGAGCCGGTGGAACCGAGCAGGACGACGTTCTTCATTGGCGATGGGCAAATGGCGATGAACAGCGCATCCGGCGGCGACAGCGGCGAGCCTCATTGCGGCGCGAGCACATGCCGCAGGTAGAGATACATGATCGGCGCGTTGAACAACAGGCTGTCGAGCAGGTCCAGAATGCCGCCGATCCCCGGGAACAGGTGGCCGGAGTCCTTCAAACCGGCCTCGCGCTTGAACAGCGATTCAATCAAATCGCCCACCACCGCGCCCACACTCAAGATCACGCCCAGCGCCACCGCGTGCAGCGGCGTCATGCCCTTGAGATGTTCACCCGCAAAATGCGCGAAGACCAGGCTGACCAGCACCGATCCGAGAATGGCCCCGCCGAAGCCTTCCCACGTTTTGCCCGGACTGATGCGCGGGATCATTTTGTGCCGCCCGATGAGCGAGCCGACGCAATACGCGCCCGTGTCGCTGAACTTGGTCACGAGGATGAAATACAGGACGTAGAACGCGCCGTCGCCCGGCGCGAGGCCGGGGTAGTAGTTGATTTTGGTGATGAAGTTCAACAGCCACGGCACATACATCAGGCCGAACAAGGTCACGGAAATCGCCACAATGCCGGCGGTGTTGCTGCGCGAGACGAACTGCCGCACGCACAGCCCGAGCACAAAAACGATGAGCAGCGGCGTCTCAAAATCGTTCGCGAGCGAAGGGTCATGGCAGGGGCCGAGCCAGCCTGCGCAGTGCAGGAAGGTCATGACCATCAACAACGCCCCGCCCACAATGCCCCAGGCCTGGAAGCAAAAAAGTTCGCGTTTCCGCGCGATGCCGTAGAACTCGATCAGCCCCGCCACGGCCAACCCGAGCATGATGAGCAGGAACACGCTGTCCGAAAGCCAGCGCTGTCCCGAAAACAGCGCCGCAAGAATCACCGTCCAAAGCACGACGAAGCTGCCGAGCCGGCGGAAAAACACCTGCGCCTTGCTCAACGCGGCGGGGGCCGGGGCGTTCGGGGTTGCCATGGGCGCGAGTTTGGAAAAGCGCGGCGGAGGCGGCGAGATTTTTTCCGTCAGCCGCCCCGGTTGGCTCGCCACAACAGGGCCAGGCCGACCCCTTGGAAGAGAAAATTGGGCAGCCAGATAAGCAGGTGCGGCACGAACTCGGGCCGACGTTCGAGGGTGCTCACGGCAAGAAACAGCCCGTAATAAATGCCAACGAGCACCAGCGCGAGAAAGAAGCCGATGTTGGTCTCGCGGCGGTGGACGCGGATGCCGAGGGGGATGCCCACAAGCGTGAAACCGAAGCACGCGAACGAGAACGCCAGTTGCCGGTGCATCTGAACGCGCAGCGGGCTGATGGTTTCCGCCGCGCGCTGATGCCAGGCCTTGACCCAGGCCGCCATTTCCGCCGGGGGCAGGCCCGGCGGAGGCGGGATGCGTTGCAGCGCCTCGGCTTCGGCCAGCGCGGCGCGGAGTTCGCGGAAGGTCAGCCAGTTCACCTTGAGCCGGGCGGCGCGGCGTTCCTGGCTGTTGGGATCAATCGGCGTCAAGGTCACCTCGCCGGCGGACAGCGTGTGGATCTGGCCTTCGCGAAAGTCGAACGTCCGCGTCTCGAAAAGCTGCAGCCGCACGGCCTGGTTGGTCGGATTGATGCTGAGTTCGCCCCGCGCCGCGTCCACGCGCCGGAGCACGTTGGTCTCGCGGCCCAGTTCAAACACCATGATGTTCTCGAGCTTGCCGCCGTCATTGCGCCCCACGTAGAGGATGTAGCCCGAGAAATCCTTGATGTAACGACCCTCGGGCAGTTGCGCGGCGGAGACATCGAGGCGCAGGCGGTTGAGGATGGAGATGTAGGCCACGCGGCAGGCGGGCCCGAGTTCGAGATTCACCCACGCGCTGAGGCCGCAGAGCAGCAGGCTCAGGGCGATGACC
>JBKBTZ010000214.1:3573-3838 GCA_046290825.1 Limisphaerales bacterium | reverse complement strand
CGTGCCACCCAAGACAATCCAGTTTTTCGAGTTGCAGCCCCGCTGACTCTTTATAGCCGACCGTGCCACAGCGCCAGCCGTCCGGCCCTGTCCACAACCGAGCGCCGCCCACAGCAACTTCGTCTGCTCAGCAACCGCGCACGGATGCCCGCCTCCGCCGCGCCGCCATTCTTCCGGAATGACCGTTGACGGCAGAGAGCGACTCGGGCCGTCGCGAGCAGGCTCCTCCCGAAAGCACGGGCGCGAAGCGCTTTGGACTGCGGGG
>JBKBTZ010000214.1:0-3563 GCA_046290825.1 Limisphaerales bacterium | reverse complement strand
CCACCGACGGCACGGCTACGGTGAATGGAACGATTCGATGCGTTTGAATCAACTCAAGGCCGCAGCCAAAAAGGCAAATTAAATGGCGATAAGTGCATTTACACAAATGATTGGTTTAGCAAGAAAGTGCCGTTCTCATGATCCGGCCACCCGCCATTTGGGACCCGCAGCCTGATGCGTCCAGCGGCTCTCGTCCAGCGGCTCTCGTCCAGCGGCTCTCGTCCAGCGGCTCTGATTGCACAGGGCGAGTGTTCCGCTCGGTTGCAAGTTTTTTCTCTTCCCTTTGCTGTCCCCGCGCCGTTCGTCCCGGTGCGGGGGGTTTTGTGTCCCCCCAACCTCCACCCGTAAGTCCACTCATGAAACCACGAACACTTCTGTTGGTAATTGCGCTGTTGGGCGCGGGCGTGCTCGCCTTTCATTTGCTCGCCAATCCGGTCCCTGCCGGTTCCCCATCGGTTCGGTTGGTAATCCGGCCGACTTCCGAGGGTGGGGCTGCGGTGGTCTTCGAGGGCGAAGCCGGGGTGCGCTATCGGCTCGAATCCACCGATAACCTGCGGGACTGGGAGGTGCTGGCCGAAGGCTTGGGCGGCACTGCGGGCCGCATTGAGTGGTGCGACACTCGACCTCCCGCCGCCCGCCAGCGATTTTATCGCGCGGTGCCGGTGAGTTTGGCCGCCCAAAAATCCGCCGGCCCGCCTTTGCGCGCCCCTTCCGACCAGCTTGTCGAGGCCGTTCTTGCGGGCGACCACGCCAGCGTGCTTGTCCTCTTGCGCGGGGCAGGGCTGCCCGATGAATCTCTCGCGCGCTTGACGAACAACCTTGCCGCCCCTGTCCGGAGAGTCAAATTGCCGGACGATTTCCTGCGGGCCACGACCGAAATCCAGCGGGGCAGCACCAATGCGCGTGCGGTGCGTTACCGTCAGGCGCAATCCCGCGACTACCACCTCTTCTGCTGGCGGGCAGAACCCTTCCAGACCAATTGGCCCATGCGGGCTGACAAGCGCCTGGCTCAAGTCCCACACCAGCCGATTGGCTTCCTCCAGGCCGTTCCGAGTGACCCTTATCTGATTGAGAAGTTCGTCTGGTTCGATCGCTATGCTGATCGCCTTCACTCGGTGGTGCTCAACGGCAAGGACGGCGACAACAGCGCCTTCGCAGCCGCCGAATACCCTGCCGCCAATCGCACGCTGGCCGCTCTCTACCGGCTCATCAAAGCCCGCCGACCTGGCACCTTCGTCTGGCTGCGTGTCGAGCACCGTGACAACCAGACTGACGTGCATTGGCTGCGCTCGCTTCCGTTTCGTCCCGATGGCCTGCTGGTCGGCAACTTGCAACAATTCCATTCTCCGTTTGCCTCGGTTCGGGACCAGTATCGGCGGCTGCTGGGGGAGGACCTCCCGCTGATGCTCGCCGGCTTTTATGGCTACCGCGACGCCGTGCGCGAAGCCGCCCAGACGTTTGACGCGATCAATCGCGACGTTGGCTCCGCCGAACGCGCGCTGGCCAAAGCCCTTGCAAAAGAGGATTCCGACGACGACATCCCCGCCCTCCGCGCGGCATTGACTGACCGCCAGACCGCGCTGGTCTCCGCCGAGCGCGAACTGGCTCGTGTGGGCCGGGTCATTGCCCCGCTGCTTTCCCGCCAGGAGGATCATCTGCGCTCGTTGGGGTATCGCGGCCTGGTGCTTCACTGGGAGGTCGTGCAGGCCTTGGCGGCAGCCGAAAATTTCAAGGAATAAACCGGTAAAATGACGCAAATCCGCATGAACATCCGCATCATCCCAATCGCGCGTCGCATCCGCCGGGCCACCATCCAAGCGGCGGCCACAGCCCTCAATCTCTTCCTCGCCGTCTGGCTGGCCTGTCCCCCGGCGTTGTTCGCTTACCAGCCGCCCCCACCGGAGAATCCCGGGCAGAACAACTGCTCCTCGGAAGACCCTTGCGCCTGCCCCGGCGGCTCCGCCGGTGGCGGAGACACCGGGCAACAACCCGGATCCGGCGGCAGTTGCGATTCGTGTCAGCCGGACGCGGGCGACACCGAGTGCCCCACCTGCGGCGAGGATGACACGCTGCAAACCCAGTTTTTGCGCGACCTTGACCCCGTCCTTCTGGGGCGTTTGTCCGCCTACCTGATCGGTGCGGACATTCGCCCGTATCCGCAAGCCGGCGGCGGCATGGCGGCCGCCATTGCTTTCGGACGTTTTTATGCCAGTGACGCCAACATTGACGGCCCCCTTGGCCCCAACTGGACCCACAACTACAACGTCACCCTCGTCGAGCAAGGCCCCGCCGTGAAGCTCCGCACTGGCAATGCCAGCGAGAAAACCTTTGTCTGGAACGGCTCCGCCTACGACGGCGACGGCTCCTCGCAACTGGGCAAGAGCGGCTCCAACTACGTTTGGCTCCTGCGGCACGGCACCCAGTTCCGCTTCGATTCCACCAACGGCCATCGCCTGTTCGAAATCGTGGACCGCCGAGGTAACTGGGTCCGCCTCGCCTACGACTACGCCTCCCGCCTCACCAAGGTCACCGACCGTTTCAACCGGCAGCTTTCCCTCACTTACCACCCCGGCGGACGCCTCGCTACGGTAACCGATCCCCTGGGCCGCGTCTGCTCCTATCAATACGACCATCTCGGGCGCCTCACCAACGTCACCGATGCCTTGGGCAGCCGGGCCGCCTACGCTTACGAGGGCAACTCCGCCCGTGTCACCCGGGTCCCAACGCGCGGGGCAAGGTGCATACCTACGCCTATGACGCCGCAGGCAAGGTGGTCGCGGAAACCAATGCCCTTGGCCAGTTCCAGCTTTACGAGCGCGACGACATCGCCCGCATCGTCCGCATCACTGACTGGAATGGCGCGGTTACCACCCGCCAATTCAACGAGCGCCACGAGTTCATCAACTGGACCAACGCCGCCGGCGGCATGACCTTCCTCCGTGACGCCAACGGCCGTGCCACCAACGTCATTGACCGGCTGGGCTTCACCAACCACTACTTTTTCACCCCTTCCGGTTGCGCCTGCGGCATCAGTGGCGGCCTCATCAAGCATGTTGACCCCCTTGGCCGGACCCGCGCCTGGGGTTACGAGCCGGTGTATAATCGCGTCATCGCGGCCACCAACGCGCGGGGCTACGCCACTTGGTTCCGTTATGACGGCCAGGGCAACCGCACCCACACCACCAACCCCCTCCACCACGTCACCGCCACGCTTTACGACACCGATGGCAACCGCACTCACCGCATCAATGCCTTGGGGCACACCAACCGCTGGTTTTTCAATTCCCTCGGCCAGATGACCAACCATACCGACGCGTTGGGCCGACCAACCGCCTACCGTTACGACCTGGCCGGACGCCTCACCAATCTCGTGGACGCCCTTTTGCGCACCAACCTCTTCCAATACGACGTCCGCGATCGCCTGACCCGCCAGATCAACCCCCTCGGCTTCACCAACGCTTGGGCTTACGACGGTGTCGGACGTGTTCTCTTCCACACCAACGCTTCGGGCCAGGTGACCAGCTACACCTATGACGACGGCGGTCGGCTTCTTTCCGTCACCG
>JBKBTZ010000213.1:0-3904 GCA_046290825.1 Limisphaerales bacterium | reverse complement strand
TGACCGACCGCGCGGCCAGTTGCCGCGCGGAACGGGCAAGTTGCCCGTTCCCCCCAATTTCTGTCCCCGGCCAACTCA
This sequence comes from Limisphaerales bacterium, assembly GCA_046290825.1. Classification (GTDB taxonomy): domain Bacteria; phylum Verrucomicrobiota; class Verrucomicrobiia; order Limisphaerales; family DSYF01; genus JBKBTZ01. The sequence continues at coordinate 3,826 of JBKBTZ010000213.1, read as the reverse complement.
GTAATTCGGGTTAACCGCTCCGAAAGAGCGGCCAGGCGCAAGAAAAACGGTCCACCACCGCCGAAGGCTCTTTCAGGAGGCAGACTGCCCTGCGATGGCGGCGCGGGCCAAAGCACCGCCCCGCGTCAAAGCTCAAGGGGAGATCGGTTCGAGACGCACCGCCGCGGCGACTTTATCGGACGGCGGACGCAAGGGCGTGAACAGCCCGCGCCAGAAGCCGAGACCATAGCAAAGGTGCGCGAGCACCAGGAGCGGCGCGGCCAGGAGCGCCCGCCGGCAGCCCCCCGTCCGCGCCAGCAACGCCGTCTGGGTCAACACAATAACGGCATACAGCGCGAGCGGAACCAGCGCCACGGCCGCGCCCGCCGGATTGAATCGGCCCGTCACGAGGCTCGCCAGCCCTGCCACCCCCAGGGCGGCGAGATAAACGCAAAACAGCGGCGGCACCAGGTTCGGCAGCGATCCCAGAGTGGGCTTCACGCGAACCTGTTCGGCGCGGCCCCGGCCGTAGGTGCGCAGCATCCGCAGAAACGCCTTGAGGGTGCGGCGGGGGCGCCGGTGGACGATAAGTTCCGGATCGTAAATCAGCCGCCCGCCCCGGCGCTGGATTTCGTCCATGAGGGCATTCTCCTCGTTGGGATACAATTTTTCGTCGAAGCCGCCGAGGTCCAGCAACGTCTGGCGGCGGGCAAGCTGGTTGCACAGGATGAGTTCCTTCTCGCTGGTGGCACGGAGGCGGCCCACCGGCGCGTAACGCGCCCGGCTCGGCCCGAACGCCAGCCAGCTCCCCAGCACCAGCGCGAAAACCTGTTCCATCTCGGGCGCGTCCGGCGGACACAGATTCGGGCCGCCGGCCATCTGCACCGTTGGGTCCACAAAATGCGCCACGCCCCGCCGCAAATTGTCCGGCGCCGGCAGGGCGTCATCATCGAGAAAATAGACCAGCTCGCCCCGCGCCGCGCGAAGGGCGGTGTTGCGCTGGACGGAGGGTTGCCGCCCGCGCGCGAGGAGGATTTCCAGTTGCTCACGCGGATAATCCAGCGCACGGGCCGCCGTCACCGCCCGCACTTCCGCAAGGTCGGGCGGCGCGGCAATAATGATGGTGACGGAGGGCAGGACGGCGGTCACGGCGGCAAACTAGGGGCGCAGGAAACAGAGGCAACGCGGAAATCCGCGGCATCGGTTGTGGTGGGACGCCCCCTTGGGTCGGGTATTTCAACCCACGACCAAGCCCGAGTGCCTTCGAGTGGCTCGACCGCGCACCCCGGCCCGCCCGCATCGTCCCGAAGAAGTTGGTGGGTTGGGTGGGATTTGAACCCACGACCAACGGCTTAAAAGGCCGCTGCTCTACCGCTGAGCTACCAACCCCGAAAGGGCCGCGAACCTACTGACCGCCCCTCCGCCCCGCAAGTTTTTTGCCCGTCATTTCACCGTATTGACCAGCGGGGCCAGACCCTGAATCCGCACCTCCAGTCGGTCGCCGGACTGGATGGGGCCGATGCCGCCGGGCGTGCCCGTCAGGATCACGTCGCCCGGCAACAGCGTCATGTTCGTGGAAATGAAGCTCACAAGCTGGAAGCAGTTGAAGATGAGATTCCCGGTGTGCGAGTTCTGCCGCAATTGCCCGTTTTGAAAGAGCTGCACGGTCAGCTCGTGCGGATCCAGCTTGGTCTCCACATACGGCCCCAGCGGCGTGAACGTGTCGTAAGACTTGCACCTTGCCCATTGCGATTCCGAGGCCTGCACCGTGCGGTCAGTGATGTCCTGCGCGGCCGTGTATCCAAAAATGTAGCGGGCCGCCGCCGTGGGGGTGACGTTGCGGATGCGGCGACCGATAACCACCGCCAGCTCGGCTTCGTAATCTGTCCGGTGTCGGGGGAACGGCGGCTCGATTTTGGCGCCATCGGGAATCAGCGAGGTGGTGGCCTTGAACCAGAAGAGCGGTTCCTTCGGCGCGGGCTGGTTCATCTCGCGGGCGTGGTCAGCGTAGTTCAGCCCCACCGCGATGATCTTGGAAGGCACCACCGGCACCAGCGTCCGCACGCCCTTCCACGGCGTCGGCTTGCGGTCAAACGAAGGCGAACCGAACACATCCCCCCGAAGCCGGAACAGTTCTCCGTCCACCACCTTTGCGTGGAAAATTTCATCGCCCCGCTGAAACCGGCCGATGGCTGCCATAAGCTGGGCAAACCGTAACAACCGCCGGTTCCCGCCCGCAAGACCAAAGCCCGCCACCCCGCGCCGTCAATCCGATTTCCCCTTGCCTCCGCCCTTACGGCCGGCGGTCAGCACGACCCCCGCCAGCAGACCCACCGCAAAAAAACCAAAATACATGATCGCCGCCGGCTGTTTCTGAGTCTGACCCAACAGAGGCGGCAGGTTCAGTTCCACCGGCTGGCGGTTGTTCATGCCCATGATCACCAACAACAACAGCAGGGCGATGAGGAACGCGGTCTTGAAAATGAGACGGGCAAGCGTGGCCATGCCGCGACGTTACGGCGGGTTCCGGCGCTGGCAACGGGAAATTCTCCCGCCTTGGCCGGCCAGCCCCCCTTCCGATGATCCGGCTCCGCCGCCATTCCCTCATTTTTCTATCGAAAACCCACGGCCTGCCTGTATCCTGCCCGCCACATCAGTTTGCAACGCATGAAATCCTCCGTCACGAAATCCGCTTTCGGCAAGCTGCGCTCCGGCGCGGCCGTGGACCTCTTCACCCTCACCAACAAGAATGGCCTCGTCGTCAAGGTGACCAACTACGGCGCGACCATCACGGAGATTCACACCCCCGACCGCGACGGCAAAATGGGCGACATCGTGCTCGGGTTCAGTTCGCTCGAAGATTATTTCGGCCCCCACCCCTACTTTGGCTGCACCATTGGCCGGTATGCCAACCGCATCGCCCTCGGTCGCTTCACCCTGGACGGCAAACCCTACAAGCTCGCCAAAAACGACGGCGCCAACTGCCTCCACGGCGGCCTGCGCGGCTTCGACAAGGCGCTCTGGAAGGCCACCCTCCCGAAGAACGGCGGCGTGCAGTTCGACCACGTCAGCCCGGACAACGACGAGGGTTTCCCCGGCAAACTCGAGGTCTCCGTGGTGATGAGCCTCTCCGACCGCAACGAACTCACGCTCGATTACACCGCCAAGACCAGCAAGCCCACCCCCGTCAGCCTGACCAACCACACCTATTTCAACCTCGCCTGCGGTGGCGACATCAAGGCGCACAAACTCATCCTCGCCTCGGACTTTTACACCCCGGTCAACGCCGACCTGATCCCCACCGGCGAAATCCGTTCCGTGGTGAAGACCGCGCTGGATTTCACCAAGCCGGTCCCCATCGGGGCGCGCTTCGCCAAGCTCGGCGGCAAGCCCCTCGGTTACGACCACAACTTTGTCCTCCGCAATGGCGGACGGGAACTGGCCATCGCGGCGCGCGTCACCGATCCCAAGACCGGACGGGTGCTCGAGCTGTGCACCACCGAACCGGCGCTCCAGTTCTACACCGCCAACTCCCTTGACGGTTCGCTCACCGGCAAGGGTGGCGTCAGTTACAAGCAGCACGCCGGCTTCTGCCTCGAACCCCAACGGTATCCCGATTCGCCCAACCAACCGCACTTCCCAAACTGCATCCTGCGGCCCGGCGAAACCTACCGCCAGACCACGACCTACCGCTTCACCGTGGCGTAGGAGGGCGGCGACGGGGAGCCGTGCTGCCGGGCAACGCCTCTTCCGGGTGCGGCCACCAGACGCCTTCGCGGACATCGCGGTTCAACCCGAAAAACGGGATTGCCTTGGGTGGCCCGGACTGCCAGCCGGACGCACCCCT
>JBKBTZ010000212.1:0-4015 GCA_046290825.1 Limisphaerales bacterium | reverse complement strand
GCAAGTTGCCCGTTCCCCCCAATTTCTGTCCCCGGCCAACTCAGTAATTCGGGTTGAATTCTATCACGGCCCGCGCCTTCTGCCTTTGTGCCGACGGGTTCAACTGCGGGTGAGTTCCAGCCCCGTTTCCGAGACGGTCATCTCCACGAAGCGAGCGCGGGGGTTTGGCGGTCGCGCGTTCAGTTCCTGGCGGATGCGCCCCGCAGCGGTTTCGTCGTGGGCGAAGAGCAGGAGGAAGCCGCCGCCGCCCGCGCCCAGCAGTTTGGCGGCGGCCGTCCACGGCGCAACCCGCGACAGAATTTCCGCGACTTCCGGGGGGTTGGTTCCCGCATCGAGCGCCTGGTTCAACGACCAGCTCCGCTGCACGGCGGCGACCAGCTCTTCCCGGCGGCACCGTTGCAGGGCGTGGAAGGCGGTTTCGGCGTTGTGCCCGATTTCCTCGAGGAGGCGCAGGTGCGTCGGTGAATTCAGGAACATGCCGCGCACGATTTCCTGAAGGATGTTTTTCGCGAGCCGCGTGATGCCCGTGTAGTAGAGCAGGGTGGTGGCGTTCGCGTGGGCCGGACCAAACAGCGTGGCGGGCAGCCAGCGCACGTTGGGCGTCTGCGCGAGGCCGGGCTGGGTTTCAATCAACTTCAACCCGCCGAAAATCGCCCCCGCCTGGTCCTGCCAGCCGCCGCCGGTGGTGAGCATCTGCTCCATGGCCAGCGTGCGCTGAAACAACGTGTGCCGATCCCAGCCCAGCCCGCACAGGTCGCCCAGCGTCGCCAGCAGCGTCGCCGCAAGGATGCTGCTGGTGCCCAGCCCGGAACCTTTCGGCACGGCGGACAACATCGAAAGCTCGATGCCCCCGCCGAAGGCGCGCAACTGTTCTTCCAGCGTTCGGTGACCGCCCTCCGCGTGGAAGCGCGGGAGAAAGCCCGCCAGCGCCAGGGCTGCTTTGGCCAGCGCGAACTCGCTCCCCGGCTGGGCAAACGTGTCCAGTTCCTCGTAGCTCGTCATCCGCTGCTCAACGCCCAGATCAATCGAGCGCACCACCAGTTCAGGACGCGGACTGAGCTTGGCGAACACCTGGATGGGCGGCTGCCCGTTGAGATTGACGGCCAGGTTGAGCACGCGCCCGCCGTGCGCCAGGCAGTAGGGCGGGGTGTCTGTCCAGCCGCCCGCCAGATCCAGGCGCACCGGGCTGCGGCCCCAGACAATTTGATCCTCCTGCACGGCCGCGCGGGGCAGGGCGGGGGAGAGTTGCGCTTCGCGAATGATGAGCTGCCGCAGCCGCTCGAAGGCGCGGCCTTCGTGCTGGCTCCACGCGGCGTCCCCCCGTTCCCGCAGCACGGCGGCGCGGAACATGTCGTCGTGGACAAAATGCAGCGGATCGTCGGCCGCTTCCAACTGGGGCGGCGGCAGCGCCTGGCCGGACCGCGCGAAGTCCCGCGCCGTGTGCTGCAAATCGAGCCGGTAAAAGACGCTGAACCGCCCGTTCCGCAGCAGCGGCGCGAGACATTCGCGGCGCAGCCGTTCCCGTTGCTCATACAGACGGCGGAGGTTGGCCCGCTCGCCGAGGGCCTGCGCGGAAAGACGCGGAACACTCTGCCACAGCCGGGCGAACTTCGCGTTGGCCGTTGGACGGGCCGCGAACAGCCATTCCAGCAATGCGCCGGAAAGCTGGTCGCGTTTCAGCACGGGAAACAAGGCGGCCTGCTGAATGTCCGTGGCCGCGTCCAGTCCCGCGGCGGTCAGGGAGATGCCTCGCTGCGCAAACCAGTCCGTCACCGGGCGGCCCAGCCAGCGGGTGTCCGCCCCGCCAAGCGTGCCGCTAAACGTGTCATGGAACCCGTAGGCCCGGACGCACCACCCGGTTTCCCCCACCGGCACAAAGTCGAGGCAAACGCCCGGCTCCAGTCGCACCGTCCAGTCGTTTTCCGGCACGCCGGTGAGCAGATGTTCGTGCGCCAGCCGCCAGGTGGCGGGGATGATGCCGTTCTCGACCCACAGCGAATGATTCGCATCGTGCCGCAGGGCCGGACCGAAGCGGGCGTTTTGCAGAAACTGGTCGGGATGCGCCTGCGCGCCGACGCGACCCAGCTTGGTCTCGTCCAGCACGCGGTTTTGCAGGGCCGCCACCGACTCGATCAACTGCCGGCTGGTGCCGAAGTGGTAAAACTCCGCCTCGGGCAGCGGCAGCACGGCGGCCGTCAGCCCGGAGATTTCCGGATCGGGGCGCGCGGGCCGTGTGCCGAGGGCGAGACCAAACTGCGCGTAAAGCTCGTAATGATTCACCGCTCCGTCAGGAAAGGCTTCCCGCGTGGCGTCCCAGCCGCACTTCCGCAGCAACATCGCCACGGCGCGTTCGCTCAACAGCCACATGCCGGTGTCTACCAGGTGCAGGAACTCGCTGGCCTGGGCGCGGATGGTTTCCGGCGGGGGCTTCTGGAGAAAAAACGCCAGTTCCGTGGGCCGGTGACGCGGCGCGAAGAAAACCCCGAAATCGCTGGCCTTTTCCGGCGTCACCCACATGCCCAGACCCAGCACGTCCACGTCCGGGAACGGTGGGAGTTGCCGGGCGAACCGGAGGAGCACATCGCCGCTCGCGACCATCGCCACGGTCTTCGACCCGGCATGTCGGAGCACGCGCTCGTAATCGGGCAATTGGACATCCAGCAACGTCTGGTCCAGCCGCTGGCCAAACGCCCACCGGAAAACCGGCAACGGCAGCAGCAGTTTGCCCACCGGTGCGTAGGCGGGCAGGCGACGGCTCTGACCACCGCCGTGGATCAGCAGCTTGCGGCCTTGCCTGAGCCAGTCGCCAAACGAAGCGCCTCCGCCAGTGGCTCGCCACGCGCTGGTGAGCAAATGCGCCGTGCCCCCGCCGGAGCCGAGCTTGCGCTCCGCCGGATCACACGTGGCGAACCAATCGGGCGCGGGCCGGTTTTCGAGCCCGGCGAATTCGCGGGCCATGCCCGGCGGGAGGGAGAGCAAACGTTGCAGCGGGGCGGAATGCACGCGCGCAGCTTGGCGGAAGCGGTCGCGCTTGGAAAGATGGGGTTGCGCAGCAGCCTCCCGCCGGAGGAAACGCCGACGTCCTCATTTTGCTTCGGCCACCAGCGGATACTTTTCGGGATGAACGATGCGGTCCAAGTCCAGATCCACGTCCAAGTCCGGCCAGTAAAGATGATCGCCGTGCGACAGTTCGACGTTGAACAACTGTTCCAGCGTGGCCTTGCGAAACCACGGGAAATCATCGTGGCCGAGAAAATATTCGCGTCCCGCCACCATCAGCCAAAAGCCGTGGGGCGAGACGTTCAGCACTTCAACGCCCGAAGTGGCGTTGCCAATGTTCGCGGATTTCATTTTGCCTTTCCTCAACGATCTTTTGCAGTTCATTCAACTCGGTCGGGCCTATCCCTTTGTTCACGGCCAGCTCGATCGCTGGTTCCAGCCAAAACTTGGCCTCGCCATCCGGCGAAATCACATGCACATGCAGGCGCGGCTCCTCACGCGAGAAAAATAAAACCGGTAACTGCGATACCGGAATATTGTCGGACTCACGGCAGCAAGCTAGCAGCCGTTCCATGCTCATTCAAACCAGTTAGTTGCCAACAGGGCAGCCGAATGACCCGTCCGCTGCTGAATAGCTTCCACCCGTGGCCAGACCGCTCTCATGCAACGAACGGATTGCGGCGAGTTCCAACGGGGGGGCGCGTCCGCAGTTCTGGCGCGTGACATCAGCGTCCCGATTACGCAGCGGATGAAACCACAGCTTGGCAGTCGTCAGTGTTCCCTTCGGCTTTGCGCTTGCGGGGGCGCGGGGGCGGCGGTTCAACTGCCGCGCATGAGTGAGACGCGCAGTTTCCGGCTGGGGGTGCTGGGGTCCGGCAAAGGCTCGAATTTTGTCGCGCTGGCCGAGGCCATCCAATCCGGTCGGGTGCCCGCCGAGGTGGCCGTGGTTTTGAGCGACGTCGAGGAGGCCGGCATTCTGGCCGAGGCCCGCCGACGCGGCCTGCCCGCGCAGTTC
>JBKBTZ010000211.1:0-4098 GCA_046290825.1 Limisphaerales bacterium | reverse complement strand
CCCACCCGCTGGAACGGGTCGAACTTCTCGCCGACGCGCGCGCCCTGGGCATTGCGCGCGGTCCAGTTCCGGCGCAGGCAGCGGCGGCTGTAAGCGGTGACATTCTTGTGCGCGAAGGCGACGGCCGAGCGCAGGGCCTCGTCTGCACCGAGGGCCGCGTTCATAAACTCCGCCGCCGTCACCGGCAGTTGGTCCGCCGTGAGTTTCGCGCCGTCAAAGCGTTCGGTGAATTCCAACAGTGCCGCGTCGCCCCGCGCGGCCACAGCCTCCACGATGCTCCGGGCGCGCTCCTCGATGACCGGATCAAAAAGGCTCGAGGGCGCGGTGACCTCGGCGAGGCGGCGGGCGTAGTCGGCGTCGGTGTGACGAATCACTTTCATGCGCGGGAAGCTAGCAGGGGGGGGCGGGCCGCGCCAGTTCCGGGGGCGGAAGTTCGTTGCCATCAGCAAACCCGGCTCGCGGACTTATACCAAGGTTCGCAAGCTTTTCCTTTTCCCACGGGTGCCAAATTTGCAGAATCCACCCGCACAGGGCGGATGAGGACGCTTTACAACATCATTTTCACCGTCGGTTTCTGCGTGGCCGCGCCGTATTATTTCTGGCGCATGTGGCGGCGTGGAAACTGGACGCGCGGCTTCTCCCAGCGGTTCGGGGAGTTCGATGCCAAGGTCAAACAGAGCCTCTCGAACCGCCACGTGCTCTGGCTGCACGCCGTGAGCGTTGGCGAGGTCGGCCTGTGCACGCAGCTCATCCGTGCCCTTGAACCGCGCCTGCCCAACGTAAAGTTGATGGTGTCCACCACCACCACCACGGGCATGGCGGAACTGGAACAGCGCCTCCCGCAGCACATCGGCAAGTTCTATTACCCGATTGACCGCCGGAAATACGTCGCCCGCGCCATCAACGTCATCGGGCCCGAAGCCGTCATCCTCATCGAAGCCGAAATCTGGCCGAACTTCTTCTGGCGGCTGCGCGACCGGGGCACGCCCATCATCCTGGTCAACGCCCGGCTGTCCGACCGGTCTTATCGGGGCTACAAACGCCTTGGTTTTCTCTTCCGCCCGCTGTTCGCGTCGCTGGCGGCGGTGGGCGCTCAAAACGAGGAAGACGCCGCGCGGCTGCGCGAACTCGGCGTGCGCCCCGAGGCCATCCACGTCGTCGGCAGCCTGAAGTTCGATGCCGCCAAGCTGGACACGCGCCGCCTGCTCAACGTGCCCGACCTGCTGCGGCGTTTTGGCGTGCCCGACGATGCGACCCTGCTGGTCGCCGGCAGCACCCATGCCGGCGAAGAGGCGTTGCTGGCCGACGTGTATCGCCGCCTGCGCGAGCGGTTTCCCAAGCTCTTCCTGATTTTGGTGCCGCGCCATTTCGAGCGCGGCCGCGAGGTGGGCCGCGACCTCGCCGCGCGCGGCCTGCGGTTCGCCTATCGCAGCGAACTCCGGTCCGACACCTGTCATCCGCCCGGCTCCTTTGACTGCCTGGTGGTGAACACGACCGGCGAGTTGAAGCATTTTTATCAACACGCCACGATCGTCTTCGTCGGCAAAAGCCTGACGGCGCAGGGCGGGCAAAATCCCATCGAGCCGGCCGCGCTCGGCAAACCGGTCGTGTTCGGGCCAAACATGCAAAATTTCGCCGAGGTGGCGCGCACGTTCGTGAATGGCCGGGGCGCCCGCCAGGTGGCCGATGCCGCCGCCCTGGAGCAGACCCTCGCCGAACTGCTCGCCAACGAGAACTTGCGGGGAGAACTGGGCCGGCGCGCTATGGAGATTGTCCGAGAAAACGAAGGCGCCCTGCACCGCACGGTGGACATGATCCTCCGCCACCTCGATCCCAACGAGATCTACATCGCCGACCGGCGTTGAGCGGCTTCATCGCGGGAACGCCTCGCCGCCCGACAGGCCGCGTTGCAACAACTCGTAGTGATACAGCGCCACGACCACCAGCGAGTGGCGAATCCGGCCCGCCGCCACCAGCCCCGGAATGTCGGCGACCGGCACCAGCCGGGTGACCAGGTCCTCGCCATGGTCGAATTGCACGGGATGGGTCAGGCGACAGTTTTCCACCAGCACGGTGTGGCAGACGTTGGTGAGAATGGCCGGGTTGGCGAAAATCCGGCCGATGGGCCGCGCGTTTTCGCCGGTGTAACCCGTCTCCTCCCGCAGTTCCCGCACGCCGGTGGCGACCGGCGAGGTTTCGTGCCGGTCCATCATGCCGCCCGGCACCTCCAGTTCCACGGTGTTCGTGCCGTGGCGGAATTGTTCCACCATCACCAGCTCCCGCCCGGGCGTAACGGCGATGACGTTCACCCAGTCCACGCAATCGAGCACAAAAAAATCGTGCTCCCGGCCGGTGCGCGGCGAGCGTTTGACGTCGGAACGCAGGTTGAAGATGCGGAAATCACCGAGCGACTCGGAACGGATCAGCGGCCAGGGTTGAATCATGGCAAGACGATGAGTGATGGCGACGAGGGAGACGGTTCAGATGACGGGTGGTGGGCGGCACCACTCCGCAACAGAACGCCCGCTCACAGCCCCCGCGCTTTCGCGGCCCAGCCCTCGCGCATCAACCGGAGCAGGTGCGCCAACGCCTCGTCATGGCTCCGCCCCTTTTCCGCCGCAAGCTGGTGGGCGCGCTTGTCCAGTTGCGCCGCCATCTCGGCGGATTTTTCCGGCGGACAGCCCAGCGCGACGAGCAGTTGGGCGAGTTGATCCAGGGTCATGATGGCTTAAACCGGGCCGGATTTCGCGAGGGGCCAAAACAATGGGCGACTGCGGCGGAAACAGCCCGCGCGCCGGCGCTTCGCCTAGCCCTGCTCGACAATGCGCACACTGATGAGGCTCATGCGCCGGGCGGGCCGGTCGCCGGGCAGCGTGGGCGTCGTGGCGATCTTTTCGAGCACCTCATCCCCGGCAATCAGCCGACCAAACGCGGTGTATTGCCGGTCCAGAAAACGCGGGTTGCCGTGGCAGATGAAGAACTGGCTGCCGGCGGAATCGGGGTCCGACGAGCGCGCCATCGAGAGCACGCCGCGCACATGAGGCTTGTCGTTGAACTCGGCCTTGATTTGGTAACCCGGGCCGCCCGTGCCCCAGCGGCGCTGGTTCGCCTCATCCTTGGTCAGCGGGTCGCCCCCTTGAATCATGAAGTCTTTGATGACCCGGTGGAAACAGGTGCCGTCATAGAAGCCCTGCCGCGCCAGCTTCTTGAAGTTTTCGACGTGACCGGGCGCGACGTCCGGCCAGAACTCGAGGGTCATTTCGCCCTCGCTGGTGGTGAGGATGGCAACTTCGCTCATGGGAAAAGAGTTATTTGAGGCTGTCCGCCGGAACGATTTTGATGCTCTCGATGCCCATCCGCTTGATGGGGCGATCCGGGCCTTCGGTGGGGGTGGTGGCGATCTTCTCGAGCACGTCGTCGCCTTTGATGAGCCGCCCAAAGACCGTGTATTGGTTGTCCAAGAACCGCGCGTCGCCGTGGCAGATGAAGAACTGGCTGCCAGCGGAATTCGGGTCCGGCGTGCGGGCCATGGAAAGGGTGCCGCGCACGTGCGGCTTGTTATTGAACTCGGCCTTGATGGTGTAGCCCGGCCCGCCCTGCCCCCACTGGGCCTTTTTCGCCTCGTCCTTGGTATTCGGGTCACCGCCCTGGATCATGAAGCCCTTGATGACGCGGTGAAAGCATTGCCCGTCGTAAAAGCCCTTTTTTGCGAGCTTCTTGAAGTTCTCGACATGGTTTGGCGCCACGTCGGGGAAGAACTCCAGCACCATCTCGCCCTCGGTGGTCTTGACCACGGCCACCTCCTTCACCTCAGCCGGTTTCGCCTCCGTCGCAGCGGTCTCAGGCTTGGGCGGCGTAGGGGGCTCCGGCTTTTTGGCATCTTCGGCCCCGGCGGCAAACACCAGGCCCAAACACAACCAACCACTCAGGAACAGATTTTTCATAGGCGCGGCAAAGTTCCACACCGCCCGCGCGAAGTCACGCCAGAATCAATGGCGCGCGGGGCGCATCTCAGTTTATGGCAAGATGGAAGGCGCCAGGTGGCGGTCATGACCCCAGCTTACCCGGAACGATTCCGTTCCCTGCTGGGTGGAACGG
>JBKBTZ010000210.1:0-4147 GCA_046290825.1 Limisphaerales bacterium | reverse complement strand
CCCAATTTCTGTCCCCGGCCAACTCAGTAATTCGGGTGAATTCGCTTTGTTCCAGCACCACGTCGAAATCGCCAACGCCGGTGACGGACCCGAGGCAGTCCAACACCCCAAGGTCGGTGGTCGAATAGAGATTTTTAAGCCTGCCGCACAGTTCGTCCGTGAGTTCGAGCGGCAGCTTTTTGGGCGTGAGACGATGGCGTGGATGGAGGTCTTTGAGCGCACCCTCGATGCGGTGCAAGTTGGCCGGAGTGAACCGTGCGCAAACATTCAGGCTTCGGTCACGAGCGTGACGCCGTAATGCCGCGACGCCTGTCCACCGATCAGGCAGAATTCCACTCGCGCCGCGATCAGGCGTTTGAGAATCTCAGTCAACGGGTGCATCGGCGTCCGCCCCATTCGCCTGCAATGCCTGCGCCAAGGCCAAGGCCCGGTCATTGGCGACCAGCCGTTCCCACGGACTTAACTTCAGATTCTCCTCGATCAGCGACATGTCCATGCCGGCGGCATGGGCAGCCCGCCAGGCCGGACCAGCATCCTCCGGCATGACCTATTTGCCATTCATCTGCGCCAGGGTCGCCTCGTCAATCATGCTGCCAGTGTAAAGCCTGCGCGGTCCCCTTTCAAATGCGCTCCACTCGCACGAGCCTCGACGGTTTCAGAGAATCCCGTTCGCCGGGGCCAATAAACTTCACGCGGAGTAGCGGGTTTGCGAGGTGCAGGGCGACTACTTCCCGACGGCCCGCACCACTTTCTGCGCTGCGTCGGCCATCGAGTCGCCGCTGATGATGGTCAGGCCGGATTCGGCCAGTGTTTTCTTGCCCGCGACGACGTTGTTGCCCTCGAGACGGACGACGAGTGGCAGTTTGAGGCCGGTTTCCTTGACGGCGGCAACGATGCCGGTGGCGATGACGTTGCAATCCATGATGCCACCGAAAATGTTCACGAAAATGGCCTTCACGTTCGGGTCCTTCATGATGATCTGGAAGGCCGCCGTCACCTGCTCGACGCTCGCGCCGCCGCCGACGTCCAGAAAGTTTGCCGGGCTGCTGCCGTAGTGCTGGATGATGTCCATTGTGGCCATCGCGAGACCCGCGCCGTTGACAAGGCAGGCAATCGAACCGTCGAGCTTGATGTAGTTGAGGTTGTATTTGCTGGCCTCGATTTCGAGCGGTGATTCCTCGGCCAGGTCGCGCATTTCCTGGATGTCCTTGTGGCGGTAGAGCGCATTGTCATCGAGGCTGATCTTGGCGTCCACGGCGACCAGCTTTTCCTTGCCATCGGGACCAACGCAGATGCAGAGCGGGTTGATCTCGACGAGCGAGGCGTCGCATTCCCACCACGTCTTGTAAACGCCCGCCAGCAGTTTGCCACACTGGTTGGCGAGGTCGCCCTTGAGGCCCAGGGCGGCGGCGATCTTGCGGCCCTGCCACGGCTGGAAGCCCATCAGCGGGTCCACGTGCTCCTTGACGATTTTCTCGGGGTGTTTTTCGGCGACCTCCTCGATGTCCATGCCGCCTTCGGTGCTGGCCATGATGAGGGGTTTGCTGGCGGCGCGGTCGAGCAGGACGGCGAGATAAAACTCTTTTTTGATGTCCTCGGCGGCGGCGACGAGAATGGTGCTGACGACGCGCCCCTCGGGACCGGTCTGCTTGGTGACCAAGGTCTTGCCGAGCATGTTGTCGGCGAAGTTCACCGCGTCGGCGACGGACTTGGCAAGCTTCACGCCACCCTGGAAGCCGTGCTTGAACGTGCCCTTGCCGCGACCGCCCGCGTGGATCTGCGACTTGATGACGGCAAGCTTGTGGCCGGCGGCGAACAGCTTTTCCGCGGCGGCTTTGGCTTCCTCAACCGTTTTGCACGGCGACCCGGCGGGGACGGCGACGCCGAATTGGGCGAGCAGTTGTTTGGCTTGATACTCGTGAATGTTCATCGAAATAGGTTGCTAAAATTTCACCAGCTTGGGCGCGTGCCGCAAGCTGGTGGTAGTGGAAATCTGCGCGGACTTACTTCCGATCCTTGATCGGCACGTAATGGTTGAGCGTCGGGCCGGTGTAAATCTGCCGCGGGCGGTAGATGCGGGCGGTCGGCTCGTCCATGATTTCCTTGAAGTTGGCGATCCAACCGGGCATGCGGCCGATGGCGAAGATGACGGTGAACATCTCCAGCGGGATTTGCAGGGCGCGCATGATGATGCCGCTGTAAAAATCCACGTTGGGATACAGCTTGCGCTCGATGAAGTAGTCCTGTTTGAGTGCCGCCTCCTCGAGCTTCTTGGCGATGTCCAGCAGCGGGTCGTTGATGTGCAGCTTGTCCAGCAGATCGTCGCACGCCTTCTTGATGATTTTGGCGCGCGGGTCGTAGTTCTTGTAAACACGGTGGCCGAAGCCCATGAGTTTTTTGCCGCTGGCCTTGTCCTTGGCCGCCTCGATGAACCGGGAGCCGTCGTCGCCGGACCGGTGGATGTCCTCGAGCATCTCGATGACCGACTGGTTGGCGCCGCCGTGCAGCGGGCCCCAGAGCGCGCAGACGCCGGCGGCGCAACTGGCGAAGAGGTTCGCCCGGCTCGAGGCCACCATGCGGACCGTCGAGGTCGAGCAGTTCTGCTCGTGGTCCGCGTGCAGCAGGAAAATCAGGTCCAGCGCCTTCACCGCCTCCGGGTTCAGCTCGAAATCCTTGTAGGGATGCGAGAACATCATATGGAGGAAGTTCGCCGTGTATTTGTAGTCCGGCTTGGGGTAGATGATGGGCAGCCCGCGCGACTTGCGGTAGGCGAAGGCGGCAATGGTGCGGACCTGCGAAATGAGCCGGGCGGCCTGGAGGTCGAATTCGCGCTTCATCGCGCTGGTGTGGAGCAGTTCGGGGTAGAAACAGCTCGCCGCGTTGATCATCGAGGAGAGGATGGCCATCGGATGCGCGTTGCGTGGGAAGCCCTCGAAATGGAACTTCATGTCCTCGTGCAGCAGCGAGTTCTCGGTCAGCAGGTCGGAGAACTGCCGGTGCTCGGCCTGGGTGGGCAGGTGGCCGTAAATGATGAGGTAGGCGGTCTCGACGAACTTGCTCCGTTCGGCCAGCTCCTCGATGGGAATGCCCCGGTAGCGCAGAATGCCCTTTTCGCCGTCAATGAAGGTGATGGCGCTCTTGCACGAGCCGGTGTTGCTGTAGCCGTCGTCGAGCGTGATGCAACCGGTTTGGGCGCGCAACTGGCTGATGTCTATGCCGCGTTCCTGCTCGCTGCCGGTGACCAGCGGAAACTCATAGGACTTGCCGTCAATGTGGATCTGGGCGGTGTTGGCCATGGTGCTTGGGCGTTCCTCAATTGAGGCCGCACACTAGCCGCGATGCGCCCGGCACTGCAACAGCAAAGGCGGGCGCGGCGTGGTTTTGCCGCCGCCCGGTCCTAGTAGGTCACCACTGCGCGAACCGGCACACCCGTGAGCTTGGCGCGGCCCCCCAGGAAGGCCAGTTCGATGAGGAAGGAAAACTCCAGAATCTCCGCCCCCAGCCGCCGCACCAACCCGGCTGCCGCTTCGGCGGTGCCGCCGGTCGCCAGCAGGTCGTCAATCAGGAGGACCCGTGCCCCCGGCCGCAGCGCGTCGGTGTGAACGGCGACCGTCGAGACCCCGTATTCGAGCGCGTAGTCCTGCTCGAGGGTGTTCCACGGCAGCTTGCCCTTTTTGCGGATGGGAATGAAGCCGGCGCGCAGTTGCACGGCTGCCGCGGCGGCGAAAATGAAACCCCGCGCGTCTATGCCCACCACGGCGTCCACCTCACCCGGGCGGAACGGCTCGGTCAGCAGCGCGATCGCCCCGTTGAACAGCCGTGCGTCGGCCAGCACTGGCGTAATGTCCTTGAACTGGATGCCCGGCTTGGGGAAGTCCGGCACGTTGCGGATGGCGCGCGCGATGTCGGCGGCGGTGACGGGGGACTGGCTCATGGGCGCGCAGTTTGCGGTCGGCGGGGCGGGCCTTCAACCGGAAATCCGTCGCGGCTCAGGCGTCGGGCGCATCTCCGTATTTTGCCAGGGGGTGTAAGCCGGAAACATGTCGTCGGTATGGGTGGAACGGCCAACCTGGCCGTTCTGGGCGGCAACTTGCCGCCCAGTCGTGCGCGCGGCCGCCACCCACCATTCAGGAGCCGCCGCGTGCGC
>JBKBTZ010000209.1:0-4322 GCA_046290825.1 Limisphaerales bacterium | reverse complement strand
CAGGAGGGTGGATTTCATGGGAGGTGATGCGGCACTTGGGTTTGGTTTGAAAACACTCCGCCACCGGAAAAGCCGACGCGGCTGCACGCGGCAACGGAGGGTTATGTCCGGAGCCTAGTCGCGGTTCGTCCCGGGGGCCAAACCCTTCACCGGCGGAATGTGGCAAAGCGGGATGAAAAAATGGCACCCCGGCGGACCGGCGTCCGCTTCTCACTGGCCCGCGTAATAGGCGTCCACCTTGGCCGCCACGTCGCGATAGCCGATGTCGGCCTCGTAGATCAATTTGAACTGTTCGATGGCCTCCTCGCCTTTGCCCATGGCCTCGAGCACGCAGCCGAGCTGGTAGAGCAGGTCCTTCTTCTCTTCGTCAAAGACGAGCTTCTCCTTGAGCGCGCTTTGCAGCGTGCGCGCGGCGAGGTCGTGCATCTTCCGCCGGGCGAAGCATTGCGCGAGGTAATTGAGCGCGGCAATGCGGCGGTGGGGATGGTTCTGCGCCTTTTGGAACTCGGCAATCGCCTCCCCAAGTTTGCCCGCCTGGAACAGGAGCACGCCCAATTCGAACCGCAGCCCGAGGTCGGTCGGGAATTTCTCCACCCGGCGGCGGCAGTCCTCGAGTTGCAGCGCCTGTTTATCCGCCTGCAGGGCGGCCTGGCGCGCGGAATAATCTTCTGCCGTCGGGTCGAGTTGGTTCATCTGGTGCTCGAGTTCGCGGACGCGCAGGTCGGCGAGGGCCTTGGCCAGCGTGGGGTCCGCGCCGGTTTCGCCGGCCTGAAGCTGCTCGTAGAGCCGCCGGGCGTCGGCGAAGCGGTGCTTCTGCGTGTAAAGCTCGGCCAGCGAACGGAGGAGCCGGGCGTTCCCGGCGTCCGGCCCGGCGAGGCGGGTTTCGTATTCGCGGATGAGGCGTTCGGCAACGTCCTCGGCCTTGACCACGCGCTGCTCCTGTTCGAGTTGCTCGGCCTCCGCCCGGTCGCGGAGCGCGTCCCGGAATGTGCCCTCGCCGCCGGCCAGCTTTTCGTAACCGCCCTCGCTCATGGTGCGGCGAGCGGTGATGTTCTTGAGTGCCTGCAAGACTTCGGGGTCATTGGGCAGGGCGCGTTGCAGGTCAACGAGCGCGCGCTCGGCGCGCTGGGTTTCGCCAATGTCCGCCAGCGCGGTGGCGAACTGGACCACGGTGGCCTTGTCGCGCGGATGGTTGCGGGCCAGCACTTCGAGGGAGAGGACGGCGGTGCGGGGCATTTCCAGCGCGAGGGCGGCCTCGGCGGCCAGGCGGTGGCCGGCGGTGCTTTGCGGGTCGCTGCTGAGGATTTGCTCGGCCAGGTGCAGGGCCTCCGCCGGGTCGGTGCGCAGGGCGATCTGCCCTTTGGCCACCAACGGCGCGCTGCTGGCCCCACTCAACATCTTTTTGAACAGCCCGGCCTTGGCGCCCGCTTTGCCGAGCTGGGCCTCCCGCAGGTGGCGGCGGCACTCGACGCAGCCGGGCGCCTGGCGCAGCACCTGCAGAAACAATTCGATGGCGTAGTCGAAGTTCTCCCGGCGCAGCGCCTCCAGACCCTTGGTGTGCAGCGGGCGCAGGTCACGGGACAGGCCGGATAGTTCAATCTCTGGCATGCGCAGAGGAATAGCGCGAAGCGGCGGGAAAAATCCACCGCAAATGCCGCCGTGCCTGCCGTTTGCCAATCCGGCCCGGCCCGCGGCCGGGAGCAGGGTGCCGCCGCGCCGGCCCGGCAGACGCCGATTTGGGATTGCCAATCCCGTCTTCACGGCTAATTTCCGCAGCCCGACACGGCGAACCGATGAATGCTGAACTCCAAAAGAAAGCCCTCGAAAAGGTGGGCAACCCGTTGACCCTCATCAACCTCGTGGCGCGGCGCGTCCGCCAGTTGAACGCGGGCGGCGGGGCCATGAGCCGACCGTTGATTGACGATTACCAGACCCTCGGCGCGGCAGACATCGCCCTGCGCGAGATCATCGAGGACAAGATCACCTTCGAGCGCCCGGCCGAGTTGGAGGGGGCCACCGCCGCCCCGCGCAAGCGGCGCAAGCGCTGACCGGCGGGCCATCCGGTTTGTTGCCAGCCAGAAGGCCCGCCTTCTGGCTGTTTTGCTTCCATGCCCGACATCGTCACCAATCCCAAGGCCGGCCGGGACTATCATTTCCTGGAAACCGTCGAGGCGGGCATCGTGCTGCGGGGCACGGAGGTGAAGGCGCTCCGCGCGGGCAAGGCGCAGATCGCCGACGCGTTCGCGCGCGTCGAAGGCGACGAGGTCTGGCTGCACAACGCGCACATTGACGAATACTCCCACGGCAACGTCCACAATCACGCCCCGAAGGCCCCGCGCAAGCTGCTGCTGCACCGTTCCGAAATCCGCAAGCTCGCCGCCGCCGCCGCCGTCAAGGGCCATGCCCTGATCCCCCTCGCGTTCTACTGGAAGGGGCGTCACGTGAAGGTCCGGCTCGCCCTCGCCCGCGGCAAGGCGCAGTTCGATCACCGCGAGGATTTGAAGCGCCGCGATGCGGAGCGCGAGATCAAGCGCGCCACCATGAAACGGCTCAAGGGCCGGTGACGCGCCCCGCGACCGCCTGCGCGTGTCGCAACCCGGTCATCAAGCCGCGCAGTTCCGCCAGCCCCCGCATCCGGCCGATGCATGAGTAGCCGGGGGTAATTCCCACCGGTTTGGCCAGATCATCCATCATCGTGTGCCCGTGGTCCGGACGGAAGGGCAGTTGCCAGTCCGCGCGCCCGGCGGCCTGACGGCGGTCCTGTTCGTCCAGCAGCGCGCGCACCACTGCCGGCATGTCCACCGAGCCGCCGAGGTGGTCGGCCTCGAAAAACGATCCGTCCGGCTCGCGCTGGGTGCTGCGCAGGTGGACGGCGTGGATGCGGGAGCCGAACTGGGTGGCCATGGCGGGCAGATCGTTGTCCGCGCGGGCGCTGAACGAGCCGGTGCAGAAACACAGTCCGTTGGCGGGTGAGTCCGCCATCTGGAAAATCGCCGCCACATCCGCCGCCGTGGAGACAATGCGCGGCAGGCCCAGCACGGGGAACGGCGGATCATCCGGATGGATGGCCAGCCGCACCCCGACGGCTTCGGCGACCGGCACCACGGCCTCGAGGAACCGCGCCAGGTTGCGGCGCAACGCGGCGGCGTCCAGATGCGCGTGCCGGGCCAGCATCGCCCGAATATCGTCCAGCGTCAGCCCCCACTTCACCCCGGGAAAGACGTCAATGATGGTCTGGATGAACGTGGTGCGCGCGGCCTCGTCCAGGGAACCCCACCACGCGGCGGCGCGGGCGCGCTGCGCGTCGGTAAAATCCGCCTCGGCACCGGGGCGGCGCAGGGCGAACAACTCGAACGCAGCCAGTTGCGCCGGGTCGAAGCGCATCGCTTCCGCCCCGTCCGGCAGTTTCCACCGGGTATCCGTCCGCACCCAGTCCAGGACGGGCATGAAGTTATAAACCACCACGCGAATGTCAGCCGCCGCGAGATGGCGCAGCGTGGCGCAGTAATTTTCCAGCCGCCGTTTCACTTCGCCGCGCCCGGTCTTGAGATCCTCATGCACGGGCACGGACTCGACGACCGTCCAGGTCAGGCCGGCTCCGGCAATCTGGCGCTGGCGCTCGCGGATGGCCTCCAGGGGCCAGACCTCGCCGTAGGGGATCTGATGCAGCGCGGTGAAAACGTGACGGGCACCCGCCTGACGGATGTAGGCCAGCGGAACAGGATCTTCGGGACCGAACCAGCGGAACCCCTCGGCGAGACCGGGCAGCGTGGTATGCATGGACGCGAACGCCGCGAGCTTGGGTCCGCCGGGCCGGGGAAGAAAGCGATTTTCCGGTGCCCGGCGGCAACAAAAAAGCGCGGCTGGACGCCGCGCTGGGAAAGTTTCCGGCCCGGGTCAAGCCTTCGCGGCTTCGGGCTTCTTCCAGGTCCGCTTGGGGGCCTTGGTGACGAGGCCTTTTTTGATGGCCTTGACCGCGACGCGCATGTAGCGAACCTCGCCGCTGGGGAGGAGCACCTTCACGCGCTGGAGGTTGGGGTAAAACTTGCGCTTGTTGATGGCGGTGACGTGGGTGCCAATGCCGCCCAGCTTCTTCGCCTTGCCCGAACGCCAGATGATGCTGCCCTTGACGGGGCGCTTGCCGGTGATTTCGCAGATTCTCGCCATAACAATTCCAAACAAAGGGGCCGCGAAGCTACCAGTGAACCCCGGGGTGGCAAGCACTTATTTGGCTTCCCCGCCGCGCGGGCGCATCTCAGTTTATTGCAAGATGGAAGGCGCCAGGTGGCGGTCATGACCCCAGCTTACCCGGAACGATTCCG
>JBKBTZ010000208.1:0-4353 GCA_046290825.1 Limisphaerales bacterium | reverse complement strand
TTCAGAGCCGGTTGTCTAGCCAATTCTTTTTCCCGCTTCCCATCGGCCCTTTCCCTCTGCCAGCCAAACGCCCTAGGTGGGAGTCTTCGGCTGTAATTTGAGGATTGCATCAGCCAAACAGTTGCCGAATCCTCGCTTTGATTTCATCCAGTTTCGCCCCCTTGACCTTGCCGGCTGCGTAGAGGATCACCGATTGCTCGACGGTGAATAGGCGGTTCGGACGGATGAAGCTGTCCACTGCGAGACGACCGCGTTCGAAGTCGGACACCGACAGCGGAATCGAATATCCGTCTGACCGGGCCTGGCTGGTGATTTGGCAGAGAATCAGGTCGTCGCCTTTGAGGTCGGCAACCACTAGAGCAGGACGCCGCTTACCCGCCTGCAAGTTTGTTTGCGGAAAAGGCAGGACAACAACCTCGCCGACTACAGGCTTGCCCATGCGGCATCCTCCTCGGGCGAGTTCCAATCCTTAGCCAGCGCCGACTCGCTTAGGAGTAACCCGTCGAAATGCTCGTCAGCGTCCTTCATGCGGAGAAAACGCGCGAAATCAAACACCTCGCGCTGCAACGCCTCGGGCAGGTTGGCCACTTCCTTTTCGATGAGTTCTCGCGTGCTCATGGCCTATCTATCGCAGATTCAGGTTCTGGCGTAAAGTTTCGCTCCCTTCTCAACGAATTCGCGAGCCTTTTGTTCCATGCCTGCTTGGATCGCCTGCTCGTCTGCCACGCCGTGTTCGGCTGCGAACTTCCTCACATCTTCCGTGATTTTCATCGAACAGAAGTGAGGTCCACACATACTGCAGAAATGAGCCGTTTTCGCTCCGTCTTGGGGAAGCGTTTCATCATGAAACTCCCGAGCCGTCACAGGATCTAACGATAGGTTGAATTGATCTTCCCAGCGAAATTCAAATCGCGCCTTGCTCAACGCGTTGTCGCGATACTGCGCGCCCGGATGGCCTTTCGCCAGGTCCGCGGCGTGAGCTGCGATTTTGTAGGCAATCACGCCATCCTTCACATCTTTTTTGTTGGGCAAGCCCAAATGCTCTTTCGGGGTCACGTAACACAACATGGCGCAGCCATACCAGCCGATCATCGCCGCGCCGATGCCGCTGGTGATGTGGTCGTAGCCAGGCGCGATGTCGGTAGTGAGCGGTCCGAGCGTGTAGAACGGCGCTTCGCCGCACCACTCGAGTTGCTTGGCCATGTTTTCCTCGATCATGTGCATGGGCACGTGGCCCGGGCCTTCGTTCATGACCTGCACGCCTTTGGCCCACGCGCGGCGGGTGAGTTCGCCCTGCACTTTCAGTTCGGCAAATTGGGCTTCATCGTTTGCATCCGCGATTGAACCCGGACGCAGGCCGTCGCCGATGCTGAACGCGACGTCATACGCGGCCATGATGTCGCAAATCTCGTCCCAGTGCGTGTAGAGGAAATTTTCTTTGTGATGCGCGAGACACCATTTGGCCATGATGCTGCCGCCGCGCGAGACGATGCCGGTCATGCGGTTCGCGGTGAGCGGCACGAAGCGCAGCAACACGCCGGCGTGAATGGTGAAGTAATCCACGCCTTGCTCGGCCTGTTCGATGAGGGTGTCGCGGAAGAGTTCCCAGGTGAGGTTCTCGGCTTTGCCGCCGACTTTTTCGAGCGCCTGATAAATCGGCACGGTGCCGATGGGCACGGGCGAGTTGCGGAGAATCCATTCGCGCGTGGCGTGGATGTTCTTGCCGGTGGAGAGGTCCATGACGGTGTCCGCGCCCCACTTGGTGGCCCAGCGCATTTTCTCGACTTCCTCCTCGATGGACGATGCGACGGCGCTGTTGCCGATGTTGGCGTTGATCTTCACGAGGAAGTTGCGGCCGATGATCATCGGCTCGGACTCGGGGTGATTGATGTTGTTCGGGATGATGGCGCGGCCGGCGGCGACTTCCTGACGGACGAATTCGGGGGTGATTTCCGCCGGGATGCGCTGGGGAAAACGCCTGAATACGCTGGGCGCGTATTCAGAATGGCCGATGGCCGATGGCAAATGGCCAAGTTGGGCGCTGCCGGCGTGCTGTTTGTGGAGGTCATTGCGAACGATGTCCCGGGACAAATCACCAATAGCCGATCGCAAATGGCCAAGGCCCATGTTTTCGCGGATGGCGATGAATTCCATCTCGGGCGTGATGATGCCGGCCCGAGCATAGGCGAGTTGCGTGACGACTTTGCCGGGTTTGGCGCGAAGTGGGCGGCGGCGCGGGGCGGTGAGGCCTTCGAGGCGATAGCCGGTTTCGTCCTGGCGCTTGGCGCGGTCGAGGCCGCGATGCTTTTCCGAGAGGTAGCCGTCATCAATCGGGCGCACGGGCCGGCCTTCGTATTCTTCGACGTCGCCGCGCGAGAGAATCCATGGACGCCGCAGCGGTGGCAATCCCTGCTCCACCGTGCCGGTGAATGCCGGATCCCCCCACGGGCCGCTGGTGTCATAGACGCGCACCGGTTCGTTCACCTCGATCCGTCCGTTGACGCCCTTGGTGGGCGCGAGGGCGATTTCGCGCATCGGGACGCGGACGTCGGGATGGATGTTGCCGGGAACATAAATCCGCCGGCTGGCGGGCAATGGTTCGCGACTGGAGGTTTCAAACGAATCCTTGGACGCAATCATGACTGGGTGTTCGGGCTACGACCAGGGCAGGTGAAGGAAGGGAGAAGCCGCTCATTTCCTACGCCAGCATTACCTGGATCAGGTTCGCGGGTCGGCGGCGCTCCCGCGTCGCCCTCTCAGCCTTTGCCGTTCCGCCGGGCGGAACGACCGGTTGGCTCCCCGATGCGCCGACACTAGGGGCGCGCCGGGAGAGCGTCAAGTGCAGTGGAGTTGGCTTGTTTCGGGGCGCGGGCGGCGTCAGTTTGGGGGGCATGAACGGCCACCGGTTTCGCGCTTGCGCCCAGTCCGCATTGTGGGCTGCGGTCGTGTCGCTCGCCGGCTCGTCTGGAATGATGGCTGCGGCAGAGACCTTCGCGAACCCGGCAGCCGCGCGCCGTTATGTCATGCGCGAATGGACGACGGTGGAGGGCCTCCCGCATAACGGGATCGGGGCGCTGCTGCAAACCCGCGATGGGTATCTCTGGGTCGGCACGCAGAACGGACTGGCGCGTTTCGACGGGGTGCAGTTTCGCGCGTTCGGGTTGCGCGAAGGGCTGCCGCACCTCTCCATAACGGCGCTGCTGGAGGACCGGGAAGGCGGCATCTGGATTGGCACCGAGGGCGGGTTGTGCCGGCTTTACCGCGAGCGCTTCCCTCGTTGGACGGCCAACGAGGGATTGCCGGGAAACTACCTCATGGGACTGGCGGAGGATGGGGCGGGCGTAATTTGGGCCGGAACCACCCGCGGACTGGCGCGCTGGCGGGGCGACCGTTTTGAGCCAGTTCTGCTCCAACCCGCGCTGACCAACGTTTACATCCGCGCTCTGTCCGCCGCGCCGGACGGCACTTTATGGGTGGCCACCTTGCACCAGGGGATTTTCCGCCAGAACGGGGACGCCTTCGAAGCGGTGCCCGGCCCCCTGGGATTGCGCAACGTGAGTGCCTACACCTTATGGGTGGATGCCGCCGGGCGCGTGTGGGTGGCCTTAAGTCATTGGGTGACCGTGGAAGGCGACCGCCTGCTGTGCTGGGACAATGGCGGCTGGCGGACATTTGGTCCGAAAGACGGATTGCCGGATCAATACCTTACGCGCGTCGTGTCCCCGGCGGATGGCTCGGCCTGGGCCGGTTCGCTGGATCAGGGTCTCTACGAATGGCGCGACGGTCAATTTGCGGCGTTGCGCCGCACTGACGGGCTGGCGGATGACGCAATTAGCGCCCTGCTGCTCGACCACGATGAAAACCTGTGGGTCGGGACCGTGGCCGGCGGGTTGCAACGCCTCTCCGCCCGGCGGTTGGAAACCCATCCGGTCCTCGACGCCGGTGAAGAACGGCTGGCCACCACGCTGGCACAAACCACCGACGGCCGCCTGTGGGTGGGCACGCCCGGTCGCGGCCTGTTCGAATGGCGGGAGGACCAGTTCGAGCAGTTGCTGCGGGTGCCGCCAATTGCGGGGCATCTTCAAGTGGAAGCCCTCCTGGCCAGTCGTGATGGCGGCCTCTGGTGGGGGGCCGGACCCGCCCTGTATCAATGGCGAGACGGGCGTCTGGCGGCGCGGCATGACAGTGAACGCTGGCTGCAGGGCGACCGCGTGGTGGCGCTCGCGGAGGACGCGGACGGAACAATTTGGGTGGGAACCTTGAACGGCCAGTTACGCCCCTGGCGGGCGGGGCGTTTTGGGCCGCCCGTCAACCGCCTGGCGGCCGGGCCGATTGCCGCTATCGCCCGCACCC
>JBKBTZ010000020.1:0-36236 GCA_046290825.1 Limisphaerales bacterium | reverse complement strand
CCTCGAACGTGCCGAACACCCGCACCGGCACGACCGGCGCGGTGGATTTGATGATCGCCAGGCCCACGCCGGAGCGGGCCGGCTGGAGCCGGCCATCGGGCGAGCGGGTGCCTTCGGGAAACAGAATGATCGCGCCGCCGCGCTTCAACCGGTCGAGAATCTCCTTCAAGCCCGCTGCGCTGCCCCCATCGCGGTCCACCGGCACGGCGTTGACCGAGCGCAGCAGCGCGCCGATGCCGGGGTAGCGGAAGAGGGTTTTGCGCGCCAGGTAGTTGATGGGCCGGCGCAAGCCCGCACCCACCAGCGGGGGGTCCAGAAAACTGAGATGATTGGCGGCGAGGATGACCGGCCCGGTGGCGGGGACCCGCTCGGGGTGGAACACGCGCCACCGGAAATACGTGGCGTAGAGCAGCCGGAAGGCGCACCAGCCGAGGAAGTAGGGCAGATTCATTGGGCCGCGCGGCTCACCGTTTTTCCGCCGCGGCCATCTGCTCCCGGATCATGGCGATGATGCGGGCGCTGGTTTCCTGCGGGGTTTCGCCGGAGTTGTTGATGATGCGCGCGCCGAGGGCAATCATCAACGGGGCGGCGGCGCGCTGGCTGTCGCGCTGATCCCGGGCGGCCAGGTCTTCCTTGACGCCGTCGGCTTCGCGTCGTTTGGTGCGCTCGCTGAGGCTGGCATCGAGGTAAAATTTGTAGTCCGTCTCGGGAAAGACGTTGGTGCCGATGTCGCGCCCCTCCATGACGAGGTTGCCGAACTGGACGCACTCGCGCTGCTTCTTTTTCATCCACTCGCGCACCTTGGGCACGGCGGCGACGTGCGGGACGGCGGCGGCGGTCTCCTTGGTGCGAATTTCCTTTTCGGGATAATGGCTGTCCACCAGCAGGCGGACGGATTTGATGTCGCCGTCGTTGCAGATGAGCTGGGTCTTCCACTTGCGGCAGGCGGCGGCAACCGCCTTGGGGTCCTGCACGTCCACGCCGGTCTTGAGGCAGTGCCAGGCGAGGGTGCGATACATGGCGCCGGTATCCACGTAAACGAAGTCGAGCGCCTTGGCGATGAGCTTGGCGTTGGTGCTCTTGCCGCTGGCGCTGGGGCCGTCAATGGCGATGACGATCGGAGTTTTCAAGGCGTCGGGTTGCGCGGCGGGGCGGCCGCCAGTGCGCGCCGGGACAGTAGCGGGTTGGCGCGAGCAAGGCGAGTCCGGTCCCGCGCGCTGTGCGGTTGCCGCCCAATCAGCCGGGAAGGAAACGAAAGTAATGGAAGTCCGCGTGGCCGGAGGACGAGGGGCGGCAGCGCGAGCAATACAGCCCCACCTTGGCCCCGATCCACACGCCGGGTTGCGCCTGGAATTCCCGCGGAATGGTCTGAAAAGGGCCGTCCGTGCCGGCCCACGCAAAGGCGCAGCGGCCGCCGTCGGCCACCCGGATGCGGAGCCGGGCAACGGGACCGGGAATCTCCGCCAGCGCCTGGGCGGCGGTGCCGATGCGATGCCAAAGGTGGAGGCGGTCACCGGTTCGCGTCACCGCCAGAGCGGCGCTTTCGCGTCCGGCAATCACGAGACCGGCTTCGGAACCGTGGTTGGGGGGGAGATCGAGGAGGGTTTCCACCGCAAAAGCGCGGGCGGGGAATTTTTGCAGCAGCAGATGAGGGTTGTCCTCCAGGCGATCGGCGGCAGGCTGGGCAAAAAGGCGGAGCCAACCGGGGCGGGCGGTGAGGGAATGCCAGTCGTTGCGGTGGTTGGCGTGCCACTGCCATTGCGGGGCGAGCTGGGAACGCGTGAATTCGTCGCTGGTGGCCGGGGCTTCGCTCCGGGCGGGAGGCAGGGCGGGTTTGGGGTGTGCGAGCACGGGCTCGCCAACTCCATCCGGCCCGGGAACGCCCATGCGCGGCCAGCCGTCTTCCCAGCGGACGGGCTGAAGATGGACGACACGGCCATAAACGCCGGCATCCTGGAAGTGGAGAAACCACCATTCCCCGCTCGGAGTATCCACCAGGCCGCCTTGGTGCGGGCCGTTGATGGCAGTGCGGCCCTGGGCAAGGAGGATGCGCGCTTCGTAAGGGCCGTAGATGTGGCGCGAACGCAGGGCAAGTTGCCAGCCGGTTTGCACCCCGCCCGCCGGGGCCAAAATGTAATACCAGCCATCGCGCTTGAGAAACTTCGGTCCTTCGAGGGTGGGATGTTTTTCCGGTTCGTGGAACACGATTTGTCCTTCGCCGAGCAGCCGCGAGCCATCCGGGGCCATCGGGCAAACGCGGAGCCGGTGCTTGATGCCGGCGCGCGAACCGGCGTAGGCGTGGACGAGATACGCCCGGCCGTCGTCATCCCAGAGCGGGCAGGGGTCAATCAGTCCCTTGCCCGCCTGCACGAGATGGGGTTCGGCCCAACGGCCCGCCGGATCGTCAGCAGTGGTGACGTAGATGCCCTCGTCGGGTGTCGGGAAGAAAATCCAGAACTTTCCCGCGTGGTGACGGATGGCGGGCGCCCAAATGCCGCAGCCGTGCTGCACCCGCGTGTATCGCTCGCCGGGCACCTGCCGCACGGCATGGTTGACCAGACGCCAGTTGACCAGGTCGCGGGAGTGGAGGAGGGGCAGGCCGGGGGTGCAGTTGAAGCTCGAGGCGGTCAGCCAGAAATCCCCGCCCACACGAACCACGTCCGGGTCCGAGTAGTCGGCGCACAACACGGGGTTGCGATAATGGCCGTTGCCGAGGTCGGGCTGCCACGGCCAACGGAGGGCGTTCGTTTGGGCGGTGGCGGGCTCGGGAGTGTTGGCGGTCGGGTTCATCGGGCCGGGGATGTGCCGATGCGGGGCACCAGCAACTGAATGGCGATCAACGAGAGGACATACATGCCGGAGAAATAGGCGAAGACATACACATAGCTGCCGGTCCGGTGGAGGATCAGCCCCGTGAATTCGTTGACGAACCCGCCGGTGAAGAAGCACAGGAAGCCGCCGAGACCGACGACGGAGCTGATCACCTCCTTCGGCATGGTGTCCGAGACGACGCTGAACAGGTTGGCCGACCAGCCCTGGTGCGCCGAGCCGGCGATGCCGACGATCAGCACGGCGAGCCACACCGTCGGCGCGAAGGGCGCGAAGAACACCGGCACCACCGCGAGCGCGCAGAGGAGCAACGACACTTTGCGCGCGGCATTTACGGTCCAGCCGCGGCCCATCAACTTGCCGGCGAGCCACCCGCCCACCACGCCGCCGATGGCGGCGATGCCGAAGAACGCGCCCGTCCACCAGCCGATGGCCTGCAGGCTGAGGTGGAAGCTTTTGTCGAGAAAATCGGGCAGGAAAAACTGGTAAAAACCCCACGCCGGTCCGGCCAGGATGCTGGCGATGAGATAGGCCCAGACCGCGCGATACCCCAGCAGGGAGAGCCAGGGGACCTTGGCGGGCCTTGCTTCGGTGACCGGCGCGCGCCCCTCCTGAATGTAGGCCCGCTCGCCGGGCGAAAGGCGTTTGTGCTTTTCCGGCGCGTCGTAGAGCCACCACCACGCGGCCACCCAGACGAAGCCGCTCGCGCCGGTGATGTAGAACGTCGCCTCCCAGCCGACTCGGCTGAAGAGCCAGGGCACGGCGACGGGGCAGAGGATGGCCCCAACGTTGGTGCCCGCGTTGAAGAGGCCGGTGGCCAGGGCGCGTTCCTTTACCGGATACCATTCGGCAACCGCCTTGATGGCGCCGGGGAAATTGCCGCCCTCGGTCAACCCGAGGAGCACGCGCGCGGCGACAAAACCCGCCGCCGTCATGGGCATCGAAAGTGTCAGCCACACCAGCCCCTGCTCGGCCCGGGAGAACCACGGGTAACTCATCTGGAAAGTGGCGGCCGGGTCAATGAAGCCGATCAGGCCATGCGCGGTGGCGGCGACGCTCCAGGAAAACACGAAGATCGGCAGGCCGCGTTTGACGCCCCAGCGGTCCATCAGCCGGCCGCCAAACAGGTAGCCAAAGGCATACGCGAAGGAAAACGCCGCCGCGATGTGCCCGTAATCCGCGTCGGTCCAGCCCAGCTCCTCGCTCAACGGCTTCTTGAGGATGCCGATGACCAGGCGGTCAATATAATTCACCGCCACCGAGAAGAAGAGCAGCGCGCAGATGACCCAGCGGAAGTTGCCGCCCGGGCGGGAAGTTTGCGGTTCGGGGTGCATGCAGAACGGGGCCGGTTTATTCCACGGTCACGGCGTGGCCCGGCACGCCGGGGCCGATGGCAAACTGCTGTCGCGCCCCCGACAGGTCGCTGGCGAGGATGCGGACGTTGGCGGAATTGGTTCCCTCCAGTTTTAGAAACACGTCCGTGCCCGGTGGCGCGACGGCCCCCCGGATATGAAGGTCGCGGGCGTTCTTCAAATCAAACACCGGGCCACGTTGCGGGGTGATGCGAACGCCGTCAAACGTCAGTCCCGCCGTTTCGCTGGCCACCACGCCCCGGCTCGAGGTGATGGCGACGTTTTCAAAACGGAGGTTCTGAATCGGGGAGTTTTCCAGCCCGGTGATCAGGATCGCCGTTGGGGCGCCGTCGGCGGTGATGTTCTGCAGGACGAAGTTGCGGAACACCGGAGGGGTGGGGTTGAGAATCTGATTGCGGTCGGAGGTGTAATCCATGTTCAGGATGACCACCTCGCGGCGCAGGTTGCGGGCACGGACGTTGCGGACGAAGACGTTTTCCACCACGCCCCCACGGTCGGCGCGGGATTTCACACGGACGGCGCGGTCGGTGCCGTCGAATTCGCAATCCTCCATGAACACGTTGCGCACGCCGCCGGACATTTCGCTGCCGATGACCAGCCCGCCGTGACCGCGCCGGCTGAAGCAGCGGCGGATAATGACATTCTCGGTGGGCCGGCCCACGCGCCAGCCGTCCTCGTTGTAGCCGGATTTGAGCACCACGCAATCGTCGCCCGTGCTGAACGTGCAATCCTCGATCAGCAGGTCCCGGCAGGAGTCGGGGTCAATGCCGTCGTTGTTCGGGCCATCGGTGAGGACGTTGACCCGGCGGATGGTGGTGTTCACGCAGTAAATGGGGTGGATGGTCCAGTTTGGCCCGCTGCCGATCGTGAAGCCCTCGAGCAGGATGTTCGTGCAGTGGACGAAGCTGACGAAGCTGGGGCGGATGGCGGCCGCGGGGGTGCCGAACACGCGCTGCTCGACCGGCACGCCGCGCGCCCCCATCGCAAAGCTCTCACGCGTCTCCCGGCTTTTCCAGTCCCACCACGCCCGGGCGTTGCCGTTGAGTTTGCCCGGCCCGGTGATGGCGATGTTCACGCAGTCGCGCGCGTAGATCAGCGGCGAATAGTTGTAAAGCTCGATGCCGCCCACGCGCACCAACACCGGCGGCAGGTAGTCCTCGAAACGGTCGCTGAAGACGAGTTCCGCGCCCTCGGCGAGATGCAGTTCCACGTGGCTGCGAAGATGAATTGGCCCGGTGTGGAAGCGGCCGGCGGCACGATCACCCGTCCACCGCCCGCCGCATGGCACGCGGCCACCGCGGCCCGGAACGCCTCGGTGCACAAGTTCGTGTCGTTGGCCACCGCGCCGAAATGCGTGATGTGGAATTCGCGCGGGGGGAACGTGGGCGGCACGATGCGAGCCAGAATGACGGGCACGACGTCCCAACCGGTGACCGCGGCCGGCGTGGGCGGGGCGGATTGGGCCACGGCGTTGCCGGCTGTCAGGAGCAGGCCGAGCAGCGGAGCCGGCCACGATGCGGGTGAAGTCATGCCGCACAGCATACCGGCAGGGCCCCCGCGAACGAATAGCTCGATTCTGCAAGTTGCTCTGAAAAAACTGCGGTGCGGTGCGGTCTTCCGGGGTTGCCTCGTGGCCGGGTTCCTCCCACCTTGCCAGCACCATGCCCAAGAGCGATCCCGCCAAAACGTCCGCGCGCCAGAAGCGCGTGTTGCTGGTGATGGGCTGGTATGATTACCGGCTGCATCGGGGCATCGCGCGTTATGCGGTCGAGCACGGCTGGCATCTGTGTCCCGACACCACCAAGGAGCGCGTCATTCCGTGGGGTTGGGAGGGCGACGGCATCCTCGCCTGGCTCGGGGCGGGCGACGATCTGGCGGAATATGTCGTGCAGGCCCACAAGCCGACGGTGGACTTCAGCTTCCGCCGCCCCTATCTGGCCTTCCCGCGCGTGCTGGTGGACCACGCGGCCTGCGCGCGGCTTGCGGCGGAACACTTCCTGTCGCGCGGGTTGCGCCAGTTTTGCTTTTACAGCGACGCGGAGAACTGGGCCTTCGAGGAGAACGGGCGCGCGTTTGTGGCCGCGGTGCGGGCGGCGGGGCACACCTGCCAGTGGCTTCGCTGGCATACCTCGCCCAGATGCACGCGGGGCCGTTATCAGTGGCGGCACAAGCGCCGCTGGCTGGCGGAGGAACTGGCCCGCGCCCCCAAACCGCTGGCCTGCTACGCCGCCACCGACGACCATGCAGTCGAGGTGCTCGAGGCCTGCGAGGACGCGGACCTGGCCGTGCCGGAGCAGGTCAGCCTGATTGGTGTGGACAATTCCCTGCTCGCGGTGGACGCGATGCGGACGCCCATTTCCAGCATTGACACCGATCTCGAGGCGGTGGGGTATCGGGGCGCGGCCCTGCTGGACGAACTGATGCGCGGCCGGCCCGCGCCCACCCAGCCCATCCGGGTGCCGCCCAAGGGGCTCATCGCGCGCAAGAGCAGCGACCTGGTGGCCATCGCCCATCCCGGCGTGGCCCGGGCGCTGCGCTTCCTGTTGGAGAACGCGGTCAAGCCGATTGGCGTGGACGATCTTGCCCGCGCCGCCGGCATGTCCCGCCGGGCGTTGCACGAGGCCTTTCTGCAGCATCTGGGGCGGCCGCCGGGCGCGGAGTTGCACCGCACCCGGATCGAGCTGGCCAAGCGCCTCCTTGCCGAGGAAGAACCCAAACTGGACGACCTGGCAGCGCGGGTCGGCTACCAGTCCGAGAACGGCTTCTGGGTCGCCTTCAAGCACGCCACCGGGCTCACGCCCCGACAGTATCGTGAGCGTTTGCTGCATTTGCCGGCGGCCGCGAAGGTGTAAGCCGCGGCGCGGGCGCAAATTTTGCAGAAAGTTTTGCCGAAACTTTGGAGGCGGTGACGATGGCGGTTGCCTAAATTGGGAGCATGACCACCACGGCTGGCCGCCTCCGCAGGGGAGCCTTCACCCTGATCGAACTGCTCGTTGTCATTGCCATCATCGCGATTCTCGCCGCCATGCTGCTGCCCGCGCTGGGCAAGGCCAAGCAACGCGCCCACGGCATCGCTTGCATCAACAACATGCGGCAGCTTGGTCTGGCCTGGTTGCTTTACGCGGACGACCACGACGGGCGGTTTGCGCCGAATCCCAGCAGTGACAGCGGCAGCCCGGGACCGGTGGGCGAGAGCGCCCTCGCCCCGGCCTGGGTGGCGGGCCGCCTCAGCCTCGGGGCCAACCCGGACAACACCAACCTCCTCAAGATGGTGGGCGATCAATACGCGCCCTTCGGCTCGCTCGGCCCCTATGCGAAAAGCGCCGGCATCTACAAGTGTCCTTCGGACAAGAGCATGGATGGCGGCGGGGGCGGGCCGCGGGTCCGGTCGGTCTCGATGAATGGCTACGTTGCGCCCACTACCGGCGGCGGCATCAGCGCGGGCTACCTGACCAGCGCGCGCGAGAAATACCTGAAACTTTCCGACTTCGTGAAACTCAAGCCGACCGACGCGGTGGTGTTTCTGGATGAGCGGCCGGAGTCCATCAACGACGGCTGGTTCCGCAGTCCGACCGCCGCCTACAATCTCCAGGACCTGCCGGCCATCTACCACGGCAACAACAGTTCGGCCTTCGGGTTTGCCGACGGCCACGCCGAATTGCACCGGTGGCGCGACGGACGCTTCATCGCCCTTACCAGTGGCGGCCTGACGCTGCCCAACAGCGCCGACGCGCTGTGGCTGTGGCAGCACTTCACCGCGCCCTGAGTCCTCCCGTTTCCCAAACGCAACTCCTAACCCGCACTCCCATCATGCAAACCATCCACGTTCCCTTCCACTCCTGCCGGTTTTTCGCCGGTCTCGCGACCGGTCTCGCGCTGACCGCATGGTTCCAACCCGCGACCGCCGCCGACCGATTCTGGAATGGCGGGGGCGACGGCTTCACCATGACCCAGGCGGCGAACTGGGGCGGCACCGCGCCGGTCGCCAATGACAGCCTGTTCTTCGGTGGGGGCACCGGACTGACCCCCTACAATGACTTCACCACCGGGACGGCCTTTGCAGGCATCACGTTTCAGGTGGGCGCCAGTTCGTTCACCCTGACCGGCAATGAACTCAACCTGGCGGCCGGGGTGACCAATCTGTCCGCCAATCTTCAGACGATTTCGCTGAACCTGAACCAGACCGCCAATCGCAGTCATCATGCTGTGGGTGATCTGCTCTACGACGGCGCGGTGAAGAACCAGGCGCTGCTCAAATACGGCCCCGGCACCCTCACGCTGGGCGGCAGCCTGGATAATTCCAACCTGCGCGCCGAGGTGTATGACGGCACGCTGGTGCTGGCCAAGACGGTCAACGGCGTTCGGTCCCTGGGCACCTCGCCCATCGTGGTCAACGGCCCCGGCACCCTCCGCGTGGCCGGGCCGGGCACGGACCAGATACACTTCAACCAGCGCGTGGTGGTGACCAACGGCGGCGTGTTCCAAATCCAGAACAGTTTTGAGGAAATCGCAATCCTTAGCGGCAGCAACTCGCTCACCGGCGTCATCGAGAACGGCCTGGCGGCCACCAGCTCTCGCCTGGACGTGGGCGGCGGCAGCGGCCAGCGCGGGATCTACAGCGGCCTCATCCGGGACGGTGCGGGTGGGGTGCTCCATTTGCAGGTGTATCGTCACAACAACGTCCAGGTGTTCAACGGCACCCACACCTACACCGGCACCACGGCCATCAACAACACCAGTGGCACCGGCGTCACCCGCCTCATTCTGAACGGCACCCACACCGGCGGCGGCGCTTACACCATCGCCGGCCATGCCAGCATCACGGACCGGCACGCCGTGCTCGGCGGCGCGGGCACCATTTCCGCCGCGCTCGTCGAGGCCCGGCTGCGCGGGTGGATTTCGCCCGGTGGCCGCCTCAGCGCGGACGCTGCGGGGGCCACCTACACCGACACCACGGCCACGCTCACCTTCAGCAACAACGTGATGATCACCAACGGCACCCTGGACGTGCAGCTCAATGGCACCGCGCCCGGCACGGGTTACGACCGGGTGGTCATTGCGGGCGGCGGCTCGGTGGCCATCACCAATGGCAACCTGCAGCTCGCCCTCGGGTTCACCCCCGCCATCGGCGACCAGTTCACGATTGTCGAGGTGGAGGGCTCGGACCCCGCCCGCACCGAGGGCGCGTTCACCAGCCTGAACGGTGTCATCACGGATCTGTCCCAGGGCGCGGTTTTCGTGGAACCCGGCTCGGGCAAGAACTTTCGCATCAGCTACCGCGCCGAGGGGACCACGTTTGACGCGGGGGGCAACAACATCATGCTCGAGGTGGTGGCGCCGGCGGGCGGCGCGGAACTCACGTGGCGGGGCAATGGAACGGACAATCATTGGGATGTCACGACCACCGCCAACTGGTGGAACGGCTCCAGCCTTGTCACCTTCACCAACGGCGACTTCGTGACCTTTGACAACACCGGCTCGAACAACATCCCCGTCAACCTGGTGGGGGACCTGACCCCCGCCACGCTCACCATCAACGCCACGAAGGATTTCATCCTGGGGGGAAGCGGCAAGTTGACCGGCACGGTCGTCCTGACCAAGACCAACACCGGCACGTTCACGCTGGCCACCGACAACGATTTTGTGGGCGCGGTGCTGGTGCAGCACGGCACGTTGGAGCTGGGCACCAACGGCACCACCGGCTCGCTCACGTCGCCCGTAACCGTGCAGCCGTCCGGCACGCTGGCCTATCACCGGGCGGATGATGTGACCATCGCCACCATCGCGTTCAACGGCGCGGGCACGGTGGAGCACCGGGGCAGCGGCAGGCTGACGATGGCCACCAACCTCACCACCTTCACCGGCACCACCAAGGTCGTCGCGGGAGAACTGTCCCTGGGCGACGGCTCGGGCCTGAACGGCGCCGTGGGCGGCACCGTGCAGGTCGGGGCCACCAACACCCTGCGCTACCAGCACAACAGCACCGGCGGCACCACCACGGTGGGCAATCAACTGGCGGGCACCGGCACGGTGATCTACGACTACCCCGGCTTCCTGTTCCACACCTACAGCATTCCCGTCAGCGCGCAGAACTCCAACTTCTCCGGCACGATGATCCTCACCAACAACGTTCGATTGAACGTGGTCAGCGACGGCCCCGGCTACGCGCTGGGCAACGGCGGGTTGGTGGACGCCACCGCGCCCGGCAGCAAGGTGAGCCTCGGGCGCACGACCGTTCCTTACAACCAAACCTTCCGCATCGCCGGCCCCGGCTGGTCGGGCGAATTCCCCACCACGGGCGCGCTGCTGACCTGGCGCGCCTCAATTTCCGGGCCGATTCAACTGCTGGCGGACTCGGCCATCCGCGTCTCCGGGGGCACCGTCTGGGGGCAGATCACCGGCCCCTACAACCTCGAGTTGCAGACGGACACCAATGGTTATCCCAACGACGTGCTCACGCTGAACCCGACCAACGGCGCGAACAGCTACGGCGCTACCCTGGTGCGCGGGTTTGTGCGCGCGGCCAGCTCCGGCGCGTTGAGTCCGAACGGCCTCGCCGTGGACCTCGGCGCGCGCCTGGATGTGTTCGGCACCACCGTCACGGTGGCCAACCTCCAAAATGGGCCAAACGGCGCGGGCTGGATTGCCAACAGCAGCGGGAGCGCCGCCGGCACGCTGATCGTCGGCACGGACGGCTCCAGCACCACGTTCGACGGCGTGTTCGGCAACGGCGGCAGCCAGCCGCTTCACCTTACCAAGGTGGGCGCGGGCACGCTGACGTTGACGGCACCCAGCACCAATACCGGCGCGGTCACCGTCAACGGCGGCACCGTGGCGTTGAGCGGCGCGGGTTCGTTCGCGAATGCCGCCCGGCTGGTGGTCAACGGCACACTGGACGTGGCGGGCATTGGTGGCACGCTTGCCCTGAGCGGCGGGCAGACGCTCGCCGGCACCGGCACCGTGGCCGGCGTGGTCCATGCTCCCGCCGGGTCCATCGTTTCGCCGGGCGCTTCGGTCGGCACGCTCACGGTCACGGGCCACATCAACCTCGCCGGCACGCTGTTGCTCGAACTCAACCGCACCAACACGCCGTCCAACTGCGATAAACTGGTTTCCTCCGGCGGCAGCATCACCTACGGCGGTCTGCTGGTGGTCACCAACATTGGCCCCGCGTTGCAGGCGGGGGATACCTTCCATTTGTTCCCAACCGCCGTCAGCGGTTTTTCCAGCATCGCGCTGGCCGCCACCGACGCCACCGGCAACGTCTATACATGGACCAACCGCATTGCCAGCGACGGCTCGATCCAGGTGTTGAGCGTGACTCCGCCCGCGCCGCCCGTGGACCCGAACCCGACGAACCTCCTTGTCTCGGTCAGCGGCGCCAGCCTGACGTTGTCCTGGCCGGCGAGCCACACGGGCTGGAGCCTGCAGGCACAGACGAACGTCCTCGGCACCGGCCTGAGCACCAACTGGGTCACGCTGGGCTACGAAACGACCAACCAGGTCACGCTGCCCGTCAACCCGGCAAACCCGGCGGTCTTTTACCGGTTGCGCTACACGCTGCCCTGAGCGCCGGGCGTGCTTGCCACCCGGCGCAGCCATGAAATTTGGGGTAAAGTTGGGGTGTTGGTGGCTGGGGGGTGTCGGCAACGACACCCCCCTTTGGTCGCGGGAAGCGCGCCATGGTCACGTGTTGGACGGGCCAGAGAGAAACCGAAATTCCCATGCCACCCGGAGGAGTCGCATTTTTTCCATGAGTTCACAATTTCCTCTCCTGCTGGCGCTTGGTCTGGCGCTGGCCGGGGACCTCACCGTCCCTGCCCAATCCCTCCTCAACGTCCGGGTGGCTGGCGGCAATCCTGGCGTGCCCGTTGGCCCCGGGGTCGTGGGGGGAGCGGGGGACGTGTGGAATTATTTCCCCAACCTTGGCGGCCGCGCGCCCGGCGGCGGGATTGTTACCAACGTCACCCCGCTCGTGGACGCGGCGGGGTTTTCGTGGCCCGGGGTTGCGCTCACGCTGACGCTCAGCGGCGGGGATGGGCTGGACAGTTTCACCGACAATGTGAGCTTCAGCCCAAACCCGGTGGCGCTCATGGGCCAGTATGTCTATGAGACGGCGGGCACGAACTTCTTCACCTTCACCCTCACCGGACTCCCGGGCGGACACAGCTACTGGCTTTACGGCATGGGCAACGGCAACGCCAGCGGCCAGGGCACCACCTGGTGGGTGGACGCCGCCAACACCAACGGCCCGGCCAGCGCGCACGCGACGGCCAACTTTTCGGCCGGCAGCCGCGACGCGACATTGCCCGGCAACGAGGGCATTTGCTGGATCAAACTTCCAGTGAAAACCACCCCCGCCGGCACGCTCACCTTCCGCGTGGTCCGGTTAAACGCTGCCGCGGATGGCACCGGCGGCACGGGCCGCACCTACCTCAATGCCTTCCAGCTCGAATCCGCCACCAGCCAGGCCCCGACCATCACGCTGCACCCGACCAGCCAAGACCTGACCCTTGGCCAAACCCTGTGGTTGACGGCAGCCGCCACGGGCACGCCCGCGCCGGCGCTCCAATGGAGCAAGAACGGCAGCCCGCTCGGCGGCGCGACCGGCCCCGTTTTCTCCATCACCAACGTTCAGGCGAGCGATGCCGGCAGCTATGCTCTGGTGGCGTCCAATCATCTGGGCGTGGTGACCAGCGCCCCCGCCATCGTCCGCGTGGCCGTGCCCGACGGCTTCTGCATGGTGGGCGGCGCGACCACCGGAGGCGCGGGCGGTCCGGTGGTGACGGTCAGCAACGCCACCGATTTCATCTCCCAGATTGGCATGGCCGGTCCGCGTGTGGTGCAGGTAAGCGGCGTCCTCACCATCGGTGACGCGAACGTGACCTCGAGCAAGACCATCGTGGGGCTGGGCACCAATGCCACCCTCAACGGGCGCCTGACGATTTCCGGCGTGACCAATGTCATTGTCCGCAACCTCCGCATCACCAACCCCGGCAACGACGGCATCAGCATCCGCGACCCCGGCACGCGCCGCGTCTGGGTGGACCACGTCACGTTCTACGATTGCGGCGACGGCGCGTGCGACATCAGCCAGGGCGCGGACTACGTCACGGTATCGTGGTGCAAGTTTCTTTACCCGACCCAGGTGGAGCACCGCTTTGTGATGATTGCCGATGGCCTGGCCGGGGAGCCGGATTCGGGCCGCATCACCCTGCACCACAACTGGTGGAGCACCCGGTCGGACCAGCGCATGGCCGCCTCAAGCCACGCCCGCGTTCACTACTACAACAACTACTTCAACGGCACGAACAACAGCTACTGCTCCAACGCGCGCACCAACACGGAAATTTTGTCCGAGCAGAACCACTATGCGGGCGTCAAAGATCCGATTGGCATCAGCGCCGGCACCAACGGCAAGATCAAAACCAGCGGCAACCTCTACGCCGGTTGCACCGGCACCATTCATCCCGGCACGGATGTCGTGTTCACACCGCCCTACGCCTACACCCTTGACCCGGCGGGCAACGTTCCCGCGCTCGTCATGGCCGGGGCTGGCGCGCCCGGGCCCGACACGGTGCCCATTCCCGCCAAAGTGTGGAACGGGGCCGGCGCGAACAACAACCTCAACACTGCCGCCAACTGGCAGGGCGGCGATGCGCCCCGCAAATATGACGCCCTGCTGTTCGCCGGGAACACCCGGCTCGCGCCGAACAACAGCTTCACCGCCAACACCGAGTTCACCGCGCTGGCCTTCGCCACCCATGCCGGAGCGTTCATCCTGGGCGGTAACGCCCTGCGCCTTGGGGTGGGGCTTACCAACGACAGCGCCCCGCCGCAAACAATCAACCTCAACCTCAGCTTCGAATATGCCGCCGACCACTTTACCACCAACCGCTTTGTGGTCGTGTCCGCGCCGGGCGGCAATCTGGTGTTGAACGGCGCGCTGGCCGGGCCGACCAACGCCTACAATCGCATCTACGCCATCACCAAGCTCGGGCCGGGACTGCTGACCCTCGCGGGATCCAACAGCGTCGCCGGCCACTGGATTCTCAATGGCGGACTCGTCCGTTTCAGCACGCTCGACCCCGCGTTGCCGGGCAGCCTCGGCATCGTCAACCGGATCACCTTCAACGGGGGCGGTCTGCAATGGGCGCCCGGTAACACGGCGGACCTCTCGACGCGCCTGCTCACCCTGCTGGCCGGCGGAGCCATTTTCGATGTGGGCACCAACGCCGTCACCTTTGCCCAGGCCCTCAGCGGCGCGGGCGGGGTGACCAAAACCGGCTCGGGCACCCTGACCTTGAACGGCAACAACAGTCACAGCGGGCCGACCCTCGTCGAAGAAGGGGTTCTGGCACTTGGCCCGGGGGGAACCCTGCTCAACAGCAAACTGCTGATCCTGAGCAACGAGGCCGCCCTTGATGTCTCCGCGCGTGCCGACGGCACCTTGACACTGGGAGCCGGGCAAACATTGCGGGGGCGGGGCACAGTGCGCGGCAGCGTGACCGCGGCCAGCGGTGCCACTCTCGCCCCCGGGGATTCGGTCGGCATGCTGAACATCACCAACACGCTCCTCTTCCAGGCCGACAGCACCAACCTCATGGACCTGGACGCGCTCCAGAAGACCAACGACCTCATCACCGGCCTGGCCAGCGTGACCTACGGCGGGCAGTTGGTGCTGAGTAACGTGGCCGGCAGTTTTGCGGCGGGTGACCGATTCAAGCTGTTTCACGCTGCCAGTTATCACGGTGCCTTTGCCGCCATCGCCTGGCCGCCGCTTCCTGCGCCGTTGTTCTGGACGAACCGGCTGGCGGTGGACGGGACGATTGCCGTGGTGTCACCGGTGAACACGACACCCACCCATCTGGTCGCCTTCATGACGAATGGAAACCTGGTGCTTGCCTGGCCGGCGGATCGCACCGGCTGGCGGCTGGAAACACAGACCAACAGTCTGGCAACCGGTCTGGGCACCAACTGGTTCACCGTGCCCGGCTCGGCGACCACCAACTGGATGAATCTGCCGATGGATCCAGGCTCCGGCAGCGTGTTTTTCCGGCTGAGTTATCCGTGATGCAGAGCACGCGCCGTGTTGCGGTTTTCCGATGGGCAACCCCGGAATGTCGGCAACCAGCTCCTGGCCGCGCGGGCACCGGGTTGGTCGGGCGACGCCTCCCGCTTCTCCTGATCCCCGGCTGAATGGAAAAAACTTGGGCCAACGCAAATCATTCGAAACGCACCCACCTGCCTCGCGTCGTTGACCCGAAGCTTGCGAACGGTTTGGCTTCAACTCGTCAATCTTCGGAACACCCAATAGCCCGCCAGCAACGCCCCGCCTGCTCCGATGGCCACCAGACCGCGTCGGAAGACGGTTGCTGCCAGTTCGGCCTGCGCCGGACCGGCGCGGAGGGAGATTACGATGGCCACCACACCGAGGAGGATGAGGGCGCCGCCAGCGGCAATCACGAGCACCGAATACTCGGAAGGGGTGGGACGGCGGCTGGGGAAACGCATCATGGCGGCGGCCTCATTCGTAGCGCAGTGATTCAATCGGGTCCAGATGCGCCGCCTTCCACGCGGGATAGGTGCCGAAGAGGATGCCCACGCCGGAGCAGAGGGCCAGGCCGAGGAGCGCCCAGTCCGCCGGGAAAACCGCCGGCCATCGCAGCGCCAGCGCGGTCAGGTTGCCGGTGACGATCCCCAGCCCCACTCCCAGCGCGCCGCCCACCTGGCACAGCAGGACGGCCTCCAGCAGGAATTGCGTCATGATGTTCCGCTTCTTCGCGCCCACCGCGCGGCGGATGCCGATTTCACGCGTTCGCTCCGTCACGCTCACCAGCATGATGTT
The DNA here is from genome assembly GCA_046290825.1 of Limisphaerales bacterium. GTDB lineage: Bacteria > Verrucomicrobiota > Verrucomicrobiia > Limisphaerales > DSYF01 > JBKBTZ01. Next base: position 20,186 of record JBKBTZ010000020.1, on the reverse strand, counting down.
CATGATGCCGATGCCGGCGGCCAGCAACGCGATGGAACTGATGCCCGCCACCCCCAGCCGCACCACGCGGGTGAACCGGTTGAATTGCGCGATGAGGGATTCGTTGGAGACCACCTCGAAATCATCCGGTTCGGCAGGCGGCACCTTGCGGAGGACGCGCAACGCGCCGCGCGCCTCCTCCACCGTGTCGGCGAAGCGGGCGCGGTCGGGTGCCTGCACCAAAATGCTCAGACTGCGGTTCCAGCGGCCAAAGCGGTTCAACCCGGTGGTCAACGGCACAATGGCCAGGTTATCCTCGTTGCCACGCGCCGTAACGCCTCGCGGCGCGAGGACGCCGATGACGGTGTAATTGATGCCGTTGATCTTGAGCTTCTCGCCCAGCGGCGATCCGAACGGGAAAACCGTCCGTGCCAGCGTCGCGCCCAGCACCACCACATCGCGCGCGCCGTCCACGTCGGACTCGGTCAGGCTGCGGCCCTCGCTCAGGGTCCAGTTACGCGCAGGAAAACTGCCGGGCGTCTGGCCAAACAACTGCACGTTCGGCGCGGTCTTGGCGAAGCGGGATTCGATTTGTCCGCCCCAGAAGGTTGCTTCGAGGCCGACGCTGCGGGCGATCGTGAGCCGTTGTTCGAGCGCGCGGCCCGTCGTGTAGGTGAGGTTGCGGCGGCGCGCGTAGCGTTCCCAGTCCACGCCGCCGAGCAGCAGGCCGGGGCGTTTCTGGATCATGAAGCTGTTGATGCCCAACTGGCTCAATTGCGTCTCGATATTGCCCTGCATCACGCGCAGGGCGGTCATCACCGCGATAATCGAGAAAACCCCCACCATCACCCCGAGCAGCGTCAGCCCCGAGCGCAGCTTGTGCGCGGCAATGGCCTGCATCGCCATCGCGAAACTTTCGCGCAGCTCGGCGAGGAGGAGAGGGGTGAGGGACTGGGGCATGGTTTGGCCGGGGTCAAACCCTGATGCGTGATGCGTGAGGTGGACGGCGGCTTTCATTTCGGGTTCACGTATCACGCATCACGAGTCACGTTTTACTCCGCGCGCAACGCCTCCACCGGGTCCAACCGCGCCGCGCGCCACGCGGGCAGGAACCCCGACACCAAGCCCGTCGTGGCGGCGACGGCCAGCGCGAGGGTGACAATGAACGGGGACAGGGTGGCCGGGATGAACTTCCCCATGCCCAGCGTCACCGGCCACGCAATCGCCAGGCCGATCAATCCCCCCAGCACGCAAATGAGCGCGGCCTCGAGGAGGAACTGGAGGAGGATCGTCCGCCGCCGCGCGCCAATCGCCTTGCGGATGCCGATTTCCTTTGTCCGTTCCGCAACCGACACAAACATGATGTTCATGATCCCGATGCCGCCGACGAACAGCGACAGTCCGGTGATGAACAGCCCCACGCCGGCGATGGTGCCCGCGATGCTGTAAAATGCGGCCACAATCTGCTCCTGCTGGTTGATGGAGAAATCATCCGCGTCATTCGGGGCGAGCCGGCGCACCTTGCGGACAATCTGCCGCAGTTCCTCGCGCGCCTCATCGAGGTCCAGCGCGCCGCCCACCTTGACCTGCAACACGACGTCCGGGTTGCTGTGGAACGCGGCGAGGAAGGCGCGCAGCGGAATGATCACCTGACCGTCCGTGCCGCCCTCGCCGAACAATCCGCCCACCGGCTCGAGCACCCCCACCACGTCAAAGTTGCGGCCGCCGAGCGTTACCCGTTCGCCCACGGGCGGAAGTCGTTGAAACAGGTTCGAGGCCACGGTGGCCCCCTGGACGCAGACCGGTCGGCCGCCCTCGGCCTCGGCGGCGGTGAAAAAACGCCCCTTCGCCACGCCCGCCCCGGAGGAAATCGCGTAGCTCTCGGTGGTGCCGACCACGCCGACCGACTCGGCATTGCGGGCGCGGAACTGGATGCGCTCCTGACCTTGGGCCACGGGCGTCACGGCCTGTGCGAAACCGGCCTCCCGCTGGATGGCTTCCGCCTGTGCCACCGTCAGACGCCGCCGGCGGTTCATGCGAAACCAGTCGTCGTGCGAGCGGATGATCCAGTCCATGCGTTGCACATACAGCACATCCGCGCCGATCGCGGAGACGCTGTTCTGGAACGCGCGGTTGAGCCCGGCGATGGCGGTGGCCATCAGCGTGACGGTGAGAATGCCAATGACGATGCCGAGCGTGGTCAGCGCCGAGCGGAGCCGGTTCGCCCGGACGGCGGACCACGCGATCCGCAGACCTTCCCGCAATTCGGCGACGAGGGTCATGAGGCGGCGATCAACGAGCGCAGCGCCAGTTGATCCTCTGAATTGATGGGCAGCACCCGGATGGTGGTGCGCCCGACCGCCGTCTTCCCGCGCAGCCGGATGCCCTGCCACTCGAAATGGTCTTCCCAGCGCTGCTGGCGCGGGTGAAACAGCGGCGTCACCTGGTCGGTTTCGGGATCCACACCCGTCAGGTTGGTGCCCTTGTGCAGATTGCAGTCAATACAGGCCAGTGCGAGGTTGGCCGGGTCGTCGGTGCCACCATGCGATCGCGGGAGAATGTGCTCGATATGCAGGGCAGCCAGGGGAGAGTCGGCCTGATGCAGGCCGCAGTATTCGCAGCGGTGGTGCGCGCGCTCGCGCACGGCGGTCCGGGTGGCGGCGTCGAGCGGCATGGGTCACGCCGCGCGGTCGAGTTCGCGCGCGAGCCGCTGGAGCATGGCCACAAACTTGTTGGCGCGGACATAACCGGCGTATTCGTCGCGCTCTGCGGCGGTCAGGGTTCCTTCCGTGGATTTCTCCGCCAGTTCCTCGATCCGCGCACGCAGGTCCGGTGCCGGTTGGTAGCCCAGCACGAAACGGGAATGGGCGCGCAACACCGGATCCACCACGGGACGGACGCCGCGCTGGAAGGCGTCGGTTTCAGTCGTGTGCTTCATGGCGTCATCCTAAAACCGGCGGCGGGCTTTGCAAGGGCACACGCGGCGGCTGCGCCGGTCGTTCATCCCCGGCGATCCGCCCGTCGCGGATGCGGAGGATGCGCCGGGCGTGGCGGGCGATGTCCTCCTCGTGCGTGACCAGGATGATCGTGTGCCCGCGCCCCGACAGTTCGGCGAACAGCCCCATGATTTCCTCGCCGGTGCGGGAGTCGAGGTTGCCGGTGGGTTCGTCGGCCAGCAGGATCGAGGGCTGGTTCACCAGCGCCCGGGCGATGGCCACGCGCTGGCGCTGGCCGCCGGACAGTTCGTTGGGTTTGTGGTGCATCCGGTCGGTCAGCCCCACGCTGGCGATGGCGGCGAGCGCGCGTTCGCGGCGCCGGACCGCCGGCTGGCCGGCATAGATGAGTGGCAGTTCGACGTTGTGCAGGGCGGTCGAGCGCGGCAGGAGGTTGAAGGTCTGGAATACAAACCCGATCTCGCGGTTGCGCACGGCGGCCAGTTCGTTGTCGCTCATGCCGCTTACGTCGGTGCCATTGAGGTGGTAGGTGCCGCTGGTGGGGGTGTCGAGGCACCCGATGAGGTTCATCAACGTGGACTTGCCCGAGCCGGAAGGTCCCATGATGGCGACGTATTCGCCGCGTTCAATGGTGAGCGTCACCTCACGCAGGGCATGGACGGTCTCCGCGCCCATGCGGTAGAGGCGCGAGAGGTTTTCGAGGCGGATGAGCGTCATGGGGCGGGCCGCGTTCGCGTCACGACCGTTTTTCCGCCGGCTCCGCGGTTGCGCCGCCCTTGCGGATGCGCCGGCCATCCTCCAGTTCGCGGGTCACGGCCTTGAACCCGCCGGTCACAATCTCTTCGCCCTCGTTCAGGCCCTCCACAATCTCCCAATGGGTCTCGTCGCTGATGCCGATTTTGACGGGCTGCTGGCGGACCTTGTCCCCCTCGACGACAAACACGACTTCCAGCGCCTTCGGCTTCTTGTCGCCCCGGCTGACGAGGTTGGTGGATTCGCCGGCGGGCGCATTGGTGACGCCGGATTTCGGCGGGCGCGCCGTCACGGCGCCGATCGGCACGGCGAGCGCGTTGGTGCGGTAACGGGTTTCGATTTCGGCGGTGACTGACATGCCGGGGCGGAAGTTTTCGCGTTCGCGCAGCCGGATGCGAACCTCGAACTTCGTGGCGTCACCGGAACCGGAACCGCCCATTCCCCCGCCGGTGCTCAACTGCGCGCCCTTGGCCGAGTTGCCGATTTCCGTCACCTCGCCGCGAAACTTGCGGTCCTTGAAGGCGTCCACCTCGAGCCGCGCGGTTTGGCCGGGCTGGATCAGCACCACGTCCACCTCGCCGATGTCCACCCGCGCCTCCATCTCATTCAGGTCGGACAGCACCATGATGTCCGTGCCGGCCATCAGCGCGGTGCCGACGACGCGTTCGCCAACCTGCGAAATGAGCCGGGTCACGGTGCCGTCGAGTGGCGAATAAATGGTCGTTTTGCGCAGGTCCTCTTCCGCCTTGTCGAGCGCGGCGCGGGCCATTTCGATCTGGTGCCGGGCCTGGGTCAACTGCGCGGCGGCGATGTCGCGGGCCGTCTTGAATTCGGTGAAGACGGAGGCGGAAATCAACCGGCGCTCGAACAGCTCCGCGTTGCGTTGAAACTCCGCCTCGGCGCGATCGAGATTGGCCTGCGCGGTGAGCAGCCCGGCCTCCGCCGCCAGGAAGCTGGCGCGGGCGGAGTTCCGGCTGGCCTCGTAAAAGTCCGGCTTGATGCGCACCAGCAGGTCGCCCCGTTTCACCGCCTGGCCCTCCTTGACGGGCAGTGCCACGATTTCCCCGGCCACTTCGGGGCTGATTTTCACCTGCGTCACCGGCTGGATGCGGCCATTGGCGACGACGATTTCCGTCAGGTCACGGCGGGTGACCTTTTCGGTCTGCACCGCAACGGGTTTTTCCCGCTGCCGCAGCGCCAGCCATCCGCCCAGCCCGGCCACCGCGAGGACCAGAATGAGCAGGGAAATCGTGAGTTTGCCGCGCGGGCGGCGATGCGGGGTGGCCATGAATCAGTCCGGGGTTGATGCGACGTGCAATCGTCCTGAAGTATAGGTCTGCTTGCCGGGCGAACCAGAGAAAACCCACCCGCTTTTGGCTCGCTGATTCCGCCGCCGCGCAACATGCTGCGCCCATGCAGGAAGTCATCATCGCCCTCGTTGCAGCGGCGTTTGGCGCCGCGCTTGGTTGGTTCATTGCCCGTTCCCGCACTGCTGCGCTGGTGGAGCGGGCGCGGCTGGTCGAGGCCGAACTGGCCACCACGCGCAGCCGCCTGACGGAAGTCGAAGCCGCGAAGTCGAAGCTCGAGAGCGAACTCGCGGCGGAACGCGCCGGTGCCGCCGCCAAACTGGCCACGCTCACCGAGGCGCACGAGCGGCTGAAGAACGAGTTCGCCGCCCTGTCCGCCCGGGCGCTCGAACAAAACAACAGCCAGTTTCTGACCCTGGCCCGCGAGACCTTTGCGAAACTGCACCAGCAATCGGCGGGGGAACTGGAGAAGCGCCAGCAGGCCATTGAACAGATGGTGAAGCCTCTGCGCGAGTCGCTGCAAAAGGTGGACGCGAGCCTGGTTGAAATCGAAAAGAACCGCGCCAACGCCTACGGCCAGTTGTCCGAGCAGTTGAAATCACTCGGAGAGGCGCAGGGCAAACTGCAGCTCGAGGCTTCCAAGCTGTCCACCGCGCTCCGTTCCACCACCACCGCCGGCACGTGGGGCGAACTCCAGTTGCGCCGCGTTGTCGAGCTGTCCGGCATGACGGCCTATTGCGATTTTGTCGAACAGGAATCGAGCGGCGGGCAGCGGCCCGATTTGCTCGTCCGCCTGCCCGGCGGCCAGCAGATTGTGGTGGACGCGAAGGCCCCGAACGATGCCTACCGCGAGGCGGTGAACGCGGTGGAGGAAAGCGTGCGCGCCGCCAAACTCGCCGAGCACGCCGCCAAGGTGCGCGGGCACGTGGACGCCCTCGGCGCCAAGTCCTACTGGGAGCAGTTCCAGCCCTCGCCCGAGTTCGTCGTGTTGTTCCTTCCCGGCGACCAGTTCCTGGCGGGCGCATTGCAAGCCGACCCCGAGTTGATGGACCGCGCCATCGCGAAGAAGGTTTTGCTGGCGACGCCCGCCACACTCATCGCGCTGCTCAAGGCGGCGGCCTACGGCTGGCGGCAGGAGGACGTTTCCCGCAACGCGCAGGTCATCGCCGAACTCGGCCGCACCCTTTACGACCGGATCAGCACCTTCGCCGACAATCTGGGCGACGTGGGGCGCGGCCTCGAATCCGCCAACAAGGCGTTCAACCGGGCGGTCGGGTCCTTCGAGCAGACGCTGCTGCCGGGTGCGCGCAAGTTTGCCGAACTGGGCGCGAAAGGGGCAAAAACATTGGAGGAACCCAAGCTGGTTGAAATTGCGCCGCGCGAGGTGGTGAAACGGGCCTGAACCGACGGTTGGCTGGCGCGCGCCTGACGGCTCAGGCCATCGCGCGTTGTTCCAGCAGGCGCGGGCGGAAATCCTCCCGCAAGCGGGCGGCGAAGATGACGATGAGGATGATGTTCAGGAGGAAGCTGATGAACGGGCCGTAGCAGAACAGGACGTTGGGCAGGATCATCACGAATAGGATGGTCGCGCCCGTGGCGTAGTGCGGCTTGCGCATGGTCAACGCCAGCCACATTCCGAGGCAGCCGAGAGCGAAGAAATCCAGGATGTGCATGATGATCATCATGACCGTTACGCCACCACCAAAGACGACGCTGAAACCAAACTCACTCCAGGCCATCTTCGGCACCAACCAAAAGAGCACGACCGCTCCATAAATCAGGCCCGCCCCCACCATCAGCGCGAGCGGGGGAACGAAATTGCGCCGGAGCGACCGCCATTGCGCGGCGATCAACTGCGAACTGGAGATGGGCGCGGCCAGCAACACCTCGAACGCGCCCTGGCGCCGGGTTTCGGCGAAGAACCGGCAGGCCTCGCCGGCGAACACCAACTTGATCAGGGCCAGCAGCGCCCAGCCGATGACGACGGCCAGCATGATTCCCTCCCGGCCCGCGATGATGGCGCAGCCCAGCAGGAAGAGGCTCCACAGGATGGCCACCGCCCAAAGGGCGCTTCGGATGCCCATCCGTCCCCCGATCAGCCAGAGCAACGGGTCTTCGTCCAACGCCGCGCGGTCCCGCAGGACTTTGGCGGGACCGGCTACCGGAATGCCGGCAATGGCGGGGGGCAGGGCGCGCGTCACGGTGGTCTTGGGGCGGTCCTGCCAGGCATGCGGCAGCCGCCAACTGGCAATCGCCAGCAGCAGCCAGCCGATGAGGTGCGACAACCCCAGCGCCACCCAGAACCGTTCCGGGGCCATCACGTGCAACGCTTCACGCGCCTGCAACCACGCCTGGGTGGGCGACAGCCACAGAAACCAGTTGCCGCTCAGGCCCGCCAGCATCGGCCAGCCGACGCACACGGCCAGAATGATCGCTCCCGCCGCGCTCATTGCCCGCCCGGCCTCGCGGGACACGGCGGACGCAAACATTCCCGCCGCGAGCGAGAAGAAGAGCAGGTTCACCAGCGCCAGGCTCACGCGCCACACCTCGCCGCCGGTGACGCCGCCGATCAACAGCGGCAGCGCGGCGCCCGGCACGATGGCGAGCAGCGCGTAACCCAGTTGCAGCGCGTGGGAAGCCAGCTTGCCGAGCACCACGTCGTAGCCGCGCAGGTCGGTGAGAAACAACAGGCCAAGCGTTCCGGCGCGCTTCTCCTCGCTCAGGCAGTCGGCGGTGATGAACACCCCGGCCAGCAGGCAGATGAGCGCGGCGTAACCGGTGATGAACAGGAAACTGCCGCTGCCGCCCGCGGCCCCGCCCCGGCTGAAGAACGGAATGAACACGACCTGAAACAACCCGATGCCCAGCGCCACCGCCGCCACGGCCAGCCGGAGGTAGCGCACGGACCATTTGCGTGCGCCAATCCGCAGTTCGCGTTCGACGATGGGGAGGAAGGTCATGGGAGCGTGCGGCGTGACTCGTGATGCGTGACGGCGGGATTATCTCCCGGGTCGCCGGGAAAAGTCACGCCGGGCGTGCGGGGCGCGGACGGGCCTGTGTGTCCGCCGCCCCGCCCGGGCCGCCTGCCGGGTTCGCCTTTTCGGTGGCTCACGGACCGCCGCGGGCCTCGAAGTTTCAAGCGACACGACGGGCCGCATTGCTGCGGATGAGGCCATCCGCGCTCCCGCCCGCCGTTGTGCCGGGGCAATGCAGGTTGTGACTTTGCCAAAAAACGGCAGGCGATCCACTGGCCGGCTGCCCATCTTGCCCGCGTTCCACCGAGGCCGCGCTGTGACGCGGCGTGCCGCCCGGCGCGGGCCGGCGGCCGGACCACAATCGTGTCTGACAACTGCACAGAAACCGCAGCGAGAACCGCCCCTCATTCCGGCGGTCTCCCGCGCGGGAGTTAGCGGCGCGCTTTCCGCGGGCGTTTGACGGGCGCGCAGCCGCCGCCGGAGTGAGGGGCAAACCCCAATGCCTGACTCATGAGTTCCATCGCGTCCACCACGCCCAACACCTCCGTCACTGCCGCCGCTTCCACCGCCGTCGCCCATCGGGGCTGGCGCGTCACCTTCGCCGCCCTGGGCATCAACCTCGCCCTCGGCGTGCTTTATTCGTGGAGCGTGGTCAGCAAGAACATTCCCGACGCATGGGGCTGGACGGAGGCGCAGAAGGGCCTGCCCTACGCGGCGGCCTGTTTGATCTTCGCGTTCGTCATGGTGCCGGCGGGGCGGATGCAGGACCGGCTGGGTCCCCGGCTGGTGGCGACCATCGGTGGCGTCCTGGTGGGGTTGGGGATGATCCTCGCCAGCCAGGTGAACTCGCCGTTGGGTTACATCCTCGGCTTTGGCGTGCTGGCGGGGGCAGGCATTGCGTTTGGTTACGCCAGCGCGACACCGCCCGCGGTGAAGTGGTTTCCGGCCCGGCGCACGGGCATGATTGCGGGCATCGTGGTATCGGGCTTCGGACTGGCCAGCGTGTATATCGCACCGCTGGCGACCGGACTGATTCATTGGAAGGGCGTGCCGTTCACGATGCTGGTGCTGGGGATCGGGTTCCTGCTGATCGTCACCGGGCTGGCGCAATTGCTGCAACCGCCGCCGCCCGGTTATGTTCCGCCCGGCAGCGCCCCCGTCTCCGCGGCGGCCGCCAAGAAGGAGGATTACACGCCCCGCGAGATGCTGCGGACGTGGCAGTTTCATGTGCTGGAATTCATGTTCGTGGCCGGCGCGGGCGCGGGGCTGATGATCATCTCGAAGCTGGCCAAGATCGCCGACGCGCAGGCCGGAGTGAAGCTGGGCTTTGTGCTGGTCGCTTTCCTCGCCATCGGCAACGGGGCGGGCCGCATCCTGGCGGGAATGCTTTCCGACAAGATCGGGCGCATGACCACGCTGTTCCTCTGCTTCGTGGCGCAAGCGGCGACCATTTTGCTGCTCTCGCGGGCGACGGCGGACAATTTCCTCGGCACCAAGGAGGTGCTGGGGATTTTGTCGGCGTTCATCGGCGCATTCTACGGGGCCAACCTCGCGTTGTTCCCCTCGATCACAAAGGACTTCTACGGACTGAAAAACTTCGGGGTGAATTACGGCCTGGTCTTCACCGCCTGGGGCTGGGGCGGGTTCGGCCTCTCGTTGCTGGCGGGCCTGGTGTATGACCGCACGCAGAGTTTTGCGTTTGCCTACTACTGCTCGGCCGGGCTGCTGCTGGCCGCGGCCGCCGTGACGTTTTTTGTGAAAGCCCCTCACAAACCCGCCCACGAATGATGCGCCCGCACCTGCTGCTGCTTCCGCTGCTGGCCGGCGCGTTGCCCGCCGTGGCCGTAACGAATCACTGGTCGTTCAACGCCAGCCTCACGTTGAAGGAGACCTTCGACAGCAACGTGTATCTCCAGGATACCGCGCCGAACCCGGCGATTCCGAACGCCGCGCAGCCGAAGCAGGAATCGTTGGTCACCTCGGTCACGCCGATGGTGGGCTTCGCATTCAAGCCCGGCGCGGGGTTCAATGTCTCGGGCAGTTACGCGCCGGAGATGGTTACATTCCACGCCGAATCGTCGGAAAGCCACGTGGCCCACCGCGCGGGGTTGCTGTTTAACGGGGTGGTCCGCAAGGTCACCTGGCAGATGCAGAACAGCTTCACCTGGATTGACGGCGAGCGCGAGGGGCTGACCTTCGGCGCGCCCGGCGGGGCGCCGGCCATCGGCGGCATTCCCATCCGCGACCGGCGTGAGGCGCTCATCTACCGCAACAGCTTCGGCGCGTTTCACAACTACGGAAGCTGGTTCTTCCGCCCGGCGCTGTCGTCCTACATCCATGACTTCCACACCATCCAGCGCGATCCGGCGGTTTTTCCCTACTACCAAAATTACGTGGACCGGAATGACTTCAACTTTGGCCTCGACGTGGGCTACCGGGCATTCAAGGACGGATTCGCGTTTGTGGCCTACCGCTTTGGCTGGCAGCACGAGCAATCCCTGCCGCCCGGCAGCTTTGACTATTCGAACGAATACCAGCGCCTGCTCGTGGGTTACGAGGGCAAGATCACGGACTGGTGGAAGTTGAACCTGTTCATCGGTCCGGACTGGCGCAATTACGACCATCGCACGCCGCCCGGGTTCGATCCCGACCCCGTGAACCTGTTCATTGACGGCGCGGCAGTGTTCACGCTCGGTGCCCGCGACACGCTGACGCTCACCGTGAAACAGTTCGAGCAGCCCGCGTTTGGCACGCCTTCCGCCTACGAGGACATCACCTACGACCTGCTGTGGCGGCACCGTTTCAACGCGAAGTTCAGCGGCACCGTTGGCCTGCGCGCCTACGGCGGCGACTGGGAGGCGCCCGTTCGGCGCGAGGACTGGATTTACACCGCCAGCGCCGGGTTGAACTACACGCACGACCGCCATTTCAGCGCGGACCTGGCATGGAGCTACGATTGGGCAGAGAGCAAGGTGCCCAACACGCCGGGGCGCGAGTTCACCCGGCACCTCGTCTCGATGGCCGTGCGGTATGCGTTTTGAACGGGCTTCCGTAGAACCGAGGATAGAAGGCAAAATGCCGTCAGTCCGGGGGTGACCTTCCATCGCGAGGCAAACTCAGCGTCCCAGCCGGCCCGACGTCAGTTCCCGCACCAGCGCCCTCGCCCCATACACCTTTTGCAGGGCTTCCACGATGATCGCCGCATGAACGGCCAGTGACCGCCCTTCGGCGTCGTTGTAAGCGTAATCCCACGGCAGGCTGGCGAGGTTGCCGTCGAAGATGACCCCGACGAGTTCGCCGGCGCGGTTGAGGACGGGGCTGCCCGAGTTGCCGCCGATGGTGTCGGCGGTGGTGACGAAATTGAACGGGGTGGATGACGACAGCCGGCGACGGTGACGTTCCCACGATTCCGGCAAATCAAACGGCGGCTGGCGGTTCATGGCGGCAGCGCGGGCGAACAGTCCGCCGGTCGTTGTGAACGCGGGAAACGGTTGTCCGGCCTCGGTGCCGCCGCGCACCGTGCCAAAAGCCAGCCGCAGGGTGCCGGTCGCGTCGGGGTATCCGTCCGCGCCGTCCAACGCGAGCCGCGCCCGGGCGAGGGCGGCGTGGGCTTGTTGTCTGATTTCACCCCGCGCCTCGGCCTGTCGCCGCAGTTCCCGCGCGGGGCCATCCACCAGCCGGGCCAACTCGATCATCGGGTCGTTGGCGGCCTGCACGGCCGCCGCGCCGCCCTCGTAAAGCGCGCGGCGGAACGCGACGTCCCGCACGCGCGTTTCGCGAATGAGCGCGGCGGCCCGCGCCCGGGGTGAAAGCCCTGCCAGGACCGCCTCCACCAGTGGGTCGTTGGCGCCGAGTTCACTGCTCAGCGCGGTCAGGGCATCGGCAAGCAGGAGCGTTTCGAGGTCTTCGTAGATGGGTTTGGGGGAGAACAGAGTCAGTTCGAGGGATGGCCGACGGGCGTCGGTGAATTCGCGCAGGCGTTCCCCATCCGGCTTGGGCCGTTCTTCTGCGGCGCGGAGCAGGGTGCGGGCGAGGCGGAAGCTCTCGCATTGGAAGCCGCGCCCGCCCTCGAGCAACGTGTGGCGGCGGTGTTGTTCCGCGGGGACGCGCGTGGCCGTCGCGATACGGTCAAAGGCCGCCCGCGCGTCGGCCAGTTCGGGCCGCGCAGCGATCCGGGCCTGGAACCGCGCCTCGGCTTCGCGTTTGGGGTTCATCAACGCGGGGTCCAGCAACCCGGCCAGCCGTCCGGCGGTCGCCTTGCGTCCGTTTTGAACGCCCATGAGGGAGCGATTGGCGCGGCGGGCATTCTCGACGTGGCGTTCGCTCCAGTTGGCCAGCAAGACCTCCTGACGGAAGCTGCTCTGAAGGCTGAACGGGAGCACCACGTCCCGCAGATGTTCCAGCTCGGCAACGGTCAACAGTCGGCTGGTGCGACCCGGATGGCCCGTGACCAAGACCAATTCTCCCTCACGCGCCCCGGCGGGGTTGAACTGGAACCAATGCTCCACTTTTGCCGGGCGACCGTTCTCGTAAGCGCGCAGGAACGCCACATCGAGGCAGAAACGCGGATACTCGAAATTGTCCGCGTCGCCGCCGAAGAACGCCACCTGCCGCTCGGGCGCGAAGACCAGCCGCACGTCGGTGTAACGTTTCGCGCGGTAAAGGTGATAAGCGCCGCCCTGCCAGAGCGTGACGACCTCTGAGCGCAGCCCGGTGGCGGCGTGGGACTCACGTTCGATTTCGGCGATGACGCGGCGGCGGGCGGCGAGGGCGGTTTCGGTGTCGGTCCCCTCCGGAACGGCGGCGTTGACGCGGGCGGTCACGTCCTCGATGGAGTGGAGCACGCTGATTTCCAGGTCGGGGCATGGGAGTTCCGCGGCCGGAGTGCGGGCGAGGAAACCGTCGCGCATCAGGTCGCGCTGCGCGGTGCTGAGTTTCTCGATGGCCCCGGCCACAACATGGTGGTTCGAGATCAGCAGACCGTCCTCGCTGACGAAACTGCCCGAGCCGCCGCCAAAACTCACCGAGGCGCCCCGTGCGCGGTCAAGCCACCGGTCGCTGAGGAGGAAGGCGTGGCGTTCCCAGAGGAGCTGGCGCGGGGGCTGGTTCACCAACCACATCCCTTCCTCCGCGCCCACGGACCGCGGGAGGACTAGCACAAGGCTGGTCAGCAGGATCGGGAAAAACTTCATGAGCGGCCAAAGTAGGGCGGGGCAGGGCGAGTGGCAATGAGCCGCCGCCGAGAGATTTACGCAGAATGCGAGGGGGTTCCCTGGCGGGCGGCGTGGCGCACAGGCATGCGATGGATGGTCATGGGTTGCATCCGGGAAATTCGGGATCGGCAAAAGGTTTTTGGGGGAACCCATTGATTCAGAACGGCATCCACGGTTGGAGCAGCGCAGGTTTTCCCGAAGAAATGCTTTTCTCGCCCGGGGGGAAGCGTTTCAATTCCCGCGGGTTCCGTGATCAACACCGACGCCAAACTGCAATCCTACCTTCCCACCCTCCGCCGCGCGGAGTGGATCGCCTTGGATACCGAGGCGGACAGCCTGCATGCCTACCCCGAGCGTCTCTGCCTGATGCAGATTTGCACCGCCGTCGGCGACGAACTGGTGGACCCGCTCGCCGGACTGAATCTGGACCCCTTCTTCGCGGCCATCAGCGGACACGCGCTGATCATGCATGCGGCGGATTATGACCTGCGGCTGCTGCGGAAGCATCATGCGTTTGTGCCCGGAGCGATTTTCGACACCATGCTGGCGGCCCGGCTGCTTGGGGCGCGACAGTTTGGACTGGGCAGCCTGGTCGAGGACCGGCTGGGCATCAAACTGGAGAAATCCTCCCAGAAAGCCAACTGGGCGCGCCGCCCCCTGACGCCCAAGATGGAGAACTACGCGCGGGATGACGTGCGGCATCTCAAGCCGCTGGCGGACCAGTTGAGAGCGGACCTCGAGGCCAAAGGCCGGCTGGCCTGGCATCGCGAGTGGTGTGATCGCCTGATCCTGGACTCGGCATCGTTTGGGGAAACCGATCCCGAGCGCGTCTGGCGCGTGAAAGGCACCGCCGTGTTGCCGCCGCTGGGCCAGGCCGTCGTGCGCGAGCTCTGGCACTGGCGGGAACGCGAGGCGCTCGCGGCGGGCAAACCGCCCTTCTTTGTGCTCTCCCATTCCGTGCTCACCGACATCGGTGCGGCAGTGGCGGCGGGGGAGGATTTTCGACCGCGGGTGCCGCGCCATGTCTCGGAACGGCGGCGGCGGGGGATTGCGGAAGCGGTGGCCCGCGCGGTGGCCCTGCCCGAATCCGCCTGGCCCAAACCCATCGTGCAGCGGAGCCGCCGGCCCAGTGAGGCGGAGAAGCGGCGTTACAGCCAGTTGGAGCGCCGCCGCGACAGCCGGGCGCGCGAACTGGACCTGGACCCCACGCTGATTGCCAGCCGCGCCGACCTCTGGGATCTGGCGCGGGACTGGGAAACTCATTCGGCCCGGCTGATGCGGTGGCAGCGCGAACTGCTTGCGTGATCGCCTTCCGGCGAGGTCGCCGCGACGCCCTTCCTGTTCCGCCTCCAGCAACCGCGGCACACCCTGCCGCTGTCTTGCTCTCTGCCGCCAAGCCCCCCGTGTTCCCCCGGTCGGGAAGCGGCTCATTTCCCGGGCATCATGGATAAACCAGCCGGAAGAAGGCGGCAGGCGTGGCGGGAGAAAGAGGCAGGCTGACCGCGTTGGTCAGGGTGGAGCCGGACACGGTGGTCCAGTTGGTGCCCAAGCCGGTGGCGAGGGTGTTGGTCTGGGTTTCCAAGCGCCAACCGGTGTGGCTGGCGGGCCAGCTCAATTCCAAATTGCCGCCGTTGACCGTTGCGGTGATCGGGATGGCCGTGGTGCTGACGGCCGATACGACGGCGAGCGTGCCGGCGGCGGCAAGCTGGTTGGTCCAGGCGAGGCTCGAGGGCAGCGAAGGCAGGACGACGTTCGTGAAGCTGCCCGTGCGGGTGGCGGCGGCAAACAGTTGGAACGTGTCGCCCGCCTGCAACGGGTCGGGGCCGATGTTGGTGACCACGAGTTGACCGCCAAACGTCACGGTGCCGGCGACGCTGGCCTGGTCGTTGGTGGTCTGGCTGCCCGCCCGGGAAATCTCCATCCAGGTGGTGCCGTTCAAGGTGAGCGAACCGCCGCAGACCAGCTTCCCAATCCCGTTGACGCCCGGCGTAAAGGTGCCGCCGGACAGGACGGTCACTGGCCCGTTCACCACGCCCGTGCCGCCGAGCGCGCCGCCCGCGTTGACGGTGACCGTGCTGCCCGCGTCGGTGGAGCCGGTGACGAGCAGCAAGCCCTCGAAGACGGTGGTAGGACCGGTGTAAAGGTTCGTCCCGGCAAGGGTCCACGTGCCCGAGCCAAACTTGCGGATATAGAACGGGGCGGTGCCGTTCTGGCCGTTGGTGACGCTGCCGGTGATGCGGCCGGTGCCCGCGCCGCCCAGCCAGAGTCCGCGCACGGTAAGCGTCGAGCCGATGTCGCCCGCGAGTGTGAGCAGGCCGCCGTCGGAACTCACGGCCACGCCATCGCCGCCGGTGCCGGTGACGAGGAGCGGGCTGGTGACGGTGGTGTCACCCGCGAGGTTTTGGAGGCAGGGCACGGTGGCGGTGCCGGGGGTGAAGCCGGTGCTGGGGAAGCCGGCGAACGGGTTGGTGAAGATCTGGCTGCCGGTAAAGTTGAACTGGAGCGTGCCGGAGTTGGTGCTGCTCTTGGCGAGGGCGACAACCCCGCTGCCCAGCGCATCGGGCCGGGTGATCTCGAGCAGACCGCCGTTGTTGGCGATGGTGTTGGTGCCCGTGTGGGTGGCGGGGCCGGTGAGGATTTGCTTGCCGCCGCCGGCCTTGATGAGGGCGAGGGTGCGGTTGCCGTTGTTGATCGTCCCGGAGTAGCTGACGATTTCGTCGGGCGGGACGTTGAGGGTGAGGGTTTGCAACGTCGCGCCGCTGTTGATGCTGACGGTGCCGCGCCCGTTCTCGGAGATGAGGCCGCCGATGGTTTCGCCGCCGCCGGTGGCGTTGTTGTTCGAGAGGCGGAAGACCGTGTTGGTGCCGAGAAACACGACGCGCGAGCTGTCTGGGATGATGTTGTTCGCGGTGGTCAGCGTGCCGAGCTGGAGGACGCCGTTGTCGCGCAAGGTCAGGTCGCTGGTGAAGCTGTTGACGCCGTTGGCGTGGGAGAAGACGACGCCCGCGTTGCCGGGCGTGCCCTCGATGAACACCGTGGCGGTGCCGGTGATCGGACCGCTGAAACGAACCTGCCCCGAGCCGGAGGGCTGGGTGCCGTGGTTGAACAGGACGACGTCGCGCAGCAGGGTGATGGCGCCGGAGTAGAAATGTTCGAACAAGCCGCTGCTGACGGTGGTCTGGCGGCCAATGCGGACCTCGCCGGTGCCGTCGGCGGAGACCTCGATCTCGTTGCCGGTGACGCGGGTGCTGGTGTTGTTGTCGGTGAACGTCAGCGAGACGGTGTTGGTGCCGGTGTTTTCGTCCCCCAGAATGATGCGGTTGGTGGCCGCGCCGAAGGCATTCGTCTGGCTGAAGCGAAGGCCGCCCTGCGAGACCACCAGATCACCCTGCACGCCCGCGCCAGAGCCGTCGAGGGTGACGGTGCCGGGGCCGGTCTTGAGCAGTTCAGCGTTGCGCGCGACAGCGGTCGTGATGGTGGCATCCGTGCGGGCGTCAAGCCGGTTGGTGACGCCGTTGAAGAAGAGCGTGCCGGAGCCGGCGAGGAGGTAGTTGCCCGAGCCGGGGGTGGCGAAGGTGAGGCTGGGCGTGGCCACGACGCCCGCCAGCGTGATGGTGCCCGCCGCGCCATTGGTGGCACCGATGGTGACGGCAAAGCCGTTGGTGAAGTTGACGTGGTTGGTGCCGTTCCACCAGCCGGGGCCGGTGTTGGTCCAGGTGCCCGAGCCATCCTGCGCGCCGCCGAGGCCCACGTTGGCATCCCAAATGACGTTGCCGGTGGCGGTGCTGACGTTCGTGGCGGTGACGGTGAGATAGACGTTGCCGGTGGCCACGAGTCCGAAGCTGTCCTTCGCGGTGTAGGTGAACCGGTCCAGCCCGCTGCCGCCCGCGACGTTCGCAGTGTAGGTCAGCCGGTCGCGCCCGCCGGGGCCGGTGCCCACGGAGCGGGTGATGGTGGCGCCAAACGCGCTCGTCGCTTGGAACGAATCAATCGTAATGGCCTGGCCATTCGCGTCGTGGTCGTTGTTCAGCACGTCAATCGTCACCGCGCCAACCTGCGAAACGGTGGCGGTGTCAAGCGCGGCGTAGGGCGGGATGGGCAGCGGAAAGGGGCCGAGGTTGGTGAGCTGGCCGAGCTTGCCGTTGCGGAAGTTGACCACCTTGTATTGCTCGGTGGCGGACATGCGACCGAGACCGTTGCCGCTGTTGATGGTGCTGCCCTCGGGCGTGCCGCCGTCGTAGTGACCGAGGCTCCAGTTGTGGCCGACCTCGTGCCGCCAGACCACATCCCAGTCCGGTCCGTTCAGGCCGTTGACGGAACAGCCCGAGGCCGTGCCGCCGGCGCTGGTATAGGCCACGCCGCCGCCGTAACCGGGACTGGCGAGGCCCCAGACAAACGGATAGGAACGGCCGATCGCGGTGGGCAGCACGTCGCGCCACTGGGCGCGGACGGTGGTGAGCAGTTCGCTGTTGTTCTCGTAGGGGTCGCTGGCCTGGTTGGCGCGGATGACGATGGTGCGCACGCGGTGCAGGAGGCCGGCGTTGCTCAGGTAGATCAGGTTGGCGGACATCGTGGTGTGCTCGGCGCGGCGCACGGCGGTGTCGAGGTTGCTGCCGGCCTGGCCGTTGAAATAGGTCCAGCGCAAATCCCAGCCGGTGGTGGCGGCATACACATTGGTGCCCGCGCCGCCCGCGCCGAGGCGGGTGGTGGTGGGCCAGTTGGCGGTGTAGCTGGCGCTGCCGCGCACGGCGGGGCCGGTGTTTGCGCCGTTCTGGTAATGCCAGGTGACGCCGCTGGGAAACACGACGGTCGCCCAGATTTGCCCGTTGGGCAGCAGCGTGGCGCAGGCGAAAACGTCCGCGCGGTTGGTGGCGTAACCGAGATAGGTGCGGGGCACGTCGAAGACGTGGTTGGTGAAGGTGTTGGTGCCGGTCTGGACGAACACGGCGAAGTCGGCGGTCCGGTTGGTGAACAACTGGAAGCGCACGTTCAGCGTGGTCGCTCCGTTGACAAGGTTCGTGGTGAACTCGGACGGCGGAGACTGGGCACGGGCGAAGGCCGGTAACAGCAGGAGCGCGGCGAGGAAAAGGCGGAGGGAAGGCATGAGGGGTGATGCGTGATGCGTGATAAAGGCGCGCCGCTATTTTCGCTGAAGATTTGTGCCATGACCCCACTGCCCGCATCGTGAAACGGGCGCGATGGTGGTGCGCTTACGGCGTCGGGCGGAGGGAGTTGAGGGCGGCGGGGTTGATGCCGGCCGTGTCCTCCTGGTAGATGTAGCAGGCCCAGTCGTTTCGCCACGAGGAGAGGAACCGGAGGTTTTCCCAGCGATACCACGCCACCGAGCCATCCACGAACACCTCGTTTGCGCCGTCGGGATAGGCAACCCGGGCGCGCTTGTGGACGACGGGGCGGCTGGTGGTGCCCCATTCGCCGGCGGGACTTTTGTTGACCGCGTCAGCGGCGAGCACCCAGCCGGGTTTGGAGGTGCCCAGCTTGATGGGGCTGGCGGAGCGGCCGAAGTAAGCGGGGTTATACCAGTTGGTGCCACCGCCATAATACTGGTAGGAGTTGAGGTTCCATTGGGGGGGCGTGACGCCGGTGTTATAGACGGGCTGGCCCTGGACCCCGACCGAGGGGCAAGCCCAGATGCCGGCGGCATTGGTCTGAGTGGGGTCGAGGTTGACGGATTTGGCGGCTTCGGCGCTGGGAGCGTTGAGGGCGAGGGGGTTGAAATAGCTGCCGACGGGGCGGGCGACGACGACGGCGTCGTCGTTGTCGCCGGCATAGACGGTCATGCCAATGCCGAGTTGGCGGAGGTTGTTGACGCAGGCGATGCGTTTGGCCTTTTCCTTGGCCTTGCCGAGGGCGGGCAGGAGCATGGCGGCCAGGATCGCGATGATGGCGATAACAACCAGCAGTTCAATGAGGGTGAAAGCGCGACGGATGCGAGGGGAGGTGGGATTCATGGAGGTTTCGGTTTGGTTCGGTCAGGGCCGGTTGGAGAAAAGGCGGGCGGAAGCAACCCATACTCCCGCCCGCCGAACCCAACCAACCCAAATCAAGGAGCGTTTCGGTCAGGGTGTGTTCGTGTAAACCATCCGGAAGAACACGGCGGGGTCCACCTTGTTCAACGGGATGCTGATGAGGTTCGTGGTGGTCGAGCCGGGCACGTCCACCCAGTTGTTGCTGAGACCAACGGCGCGGCTGTTGGTCTGCGACTGGAGCGTCCAGCCGATGTGGCTGGCGGGCCAGCTCAGGTCGAGGTTCGGGCCGGTGACGGTGGCGACGAGGTTCGTCGGGTTTGGATTGACGGCGCTGACGCCCGAGACGTTGAGGAACAACTCGCCACTGGTGATGGCCAACACGGCGGTGCCGCCGGAGCCGAGGCCGCCGCCGGTGACGGTGACGGCCGACGGGGTGGTGCCGGCGACGGAACCGCCGGTGCCCGCCGCAATCAATTTGTAACTGCCATTTCCAAGCGGGCTGCAGAGGTTGTTGACGGTGACGGGAGTCGCCGCGTCGAGGGTGAGCGCGCCGTTGACCATGCTGAAGCAGGGCGTGCCGTTGGTGTAGGCGAGGGCGAGCTTGCCGAGGGTGGCGTCCACGTTGCCGCGCACGGTGCCGGGCGAGGAAACGTTGCCGAGAGCCTGCCCGGATGCGAGCGGGTAGGGAACAAACGCCGAGGCGGTGACATCCAGCGTGCCGCCCGCGCCGACGAGCAGGCCGGTGCTGACGAGCGAGACGCTGTTGGAGAAGGCCAGCGTGCCGCCGGTGACGATGAGGTTGCCGGTGTGGGCCAGCGGGCTGAAACCGTCGAAGATGAGCGTGCCCGCGCCGGTCTTGGTCAGGCTGGAGCCGCCGAGGAATTCGCCGTCCACCACCGCGTCGAAACCGGCGGTGTCAATGATGCCGCCGCCGGTCGAGGTGGCGAGCTGGACGCCGCCGCTGCCGAGCGGGGCAATGCTGGCGGTGAGTTGCAGCACGCCCGCGTTTTGCAGCGTG
>JBKBTZ010000207.1:0-4365 GCA_046290825.1 Limisphaerales bacterium | reverse complement strand
CGGGCTGGTAGCCCGTGCCACCCAAGGCAATCCAGTTTTCAGGTCTCGGATTTCGCTCCTCGGAATTCCGCCTTTCCCCTTACTCCCGCCCGCCCGCCATCTGGCCGCGCGTGACGCCGAGCTGGTTGAACAGCTTCAGCTCCCGCCACAACTGCGTGCCCGTGATTTCCCCGCGCAACAACTGGCGGTAGCGCGCCAGCGTGGTCTGCACCTCGGCGGGGGATTCGTTGAGAAATTCGACGCGGAAATGCCGTGCGCCCAGCGCCAGCAACCGGCCCACGTATTCCGCGCCGGTCTGCGCCCGCGCGTTGAACACCGTGTTGCGGCAGCCCACGTCCGCCTTGAGCGGGTGCTCCATGCCCACGCGGTCCCGCAGGCGCACGTCATGCCGGTCGCACGGGCGGCCGCAGTCGCGGTAGTCCTTGCCGGTGGAGAGGAACGCGCAGAACACGCAGTGCTCCATGTGAAACATCGGCATGTGCTGGTGAATCGTGATCTCGAACCATTCCGGCGGCGCGCCGCGCAGCAGGGCCTCCAGTTGCGCGAAGTTCAGGTCATAACTCGCCGTCACCCGCTCCAGGCCGAAACGGTTTTTGAAGTAATCCGCGGTCCGATGATTCGCGACATTCAGCGAGAAATCGCCGATGCGCCGGTCGCGGGCGAACCAGCGGAGATGGTCGTAGTTGCGGACCAGATAACCGTCCGCATTGGCGGAGCGGACCTGTTCCAGCGTCCATTCCTCGCCGGGTTTGAAAATGCGGGGCGGGGCCACGTAAATGCCGGGCTGCGAGGATGGCGGATGGAGGGTGGACGATGGAGACGAGCAGCCGCGGGCGGTGTGGAAGAGCGTTACCGCCTCGCGGTATTTCTTCGGGTTCTCGAAGTCGCAGTAGATGGTTGAAACGCCGCACTGGAGCGCCGCTTCGAGTTGCGGGAGCGAGCGGACCAGGACAATCAGGTTCGCGGCGGGCGGCACGGAGCGCGAAACGACGGGCGCGTGGATGCCGTCGGTTTCGCCCTCCGCCACGCGTTCTTCCGGTGCGCGTAAGGTCCAGCGTTTCGGTTGCGCGCGTTGCCGTTCCAATTCTGCCACGACCTCGCGGCGGAGCCGGTTCAACTCGCTGACTGGCAGCAGCACGGCGCCCTCGAGCCGGTTATCCAGTTCCCCGAGATGGAACGGTGTGCCGCCCAGGCGCCCCAACTGGTCGCGCAGTCGTTCGGTCGTCAGCGGTTGCTTCTCGGCGGCCGCCAGTGGAACGGTTGAGTCCGCCCGGGCCACGTGCCCCAGCTCATCGCGGGCCAGCAAGGTGAGCGGTCCGCCGACGAAGCCATGCACGGCGAGGGAGATGGGCCGGGTGAACTTCGGTGCGTCGCCCGCAAAGCTCTGCCGCCAGCGTTTCTCCAGTTCCGGGTCGCTGGTTTTCCACAGGCGGTCGCCGACGTGGACGCGCGAGAAATCCACCGCTCCCCGGCCAAAGGTGAGCAGGGCGTGAGGCGTGAGGCGTGAGGCGTGAGCGGCCTTCCGTGTTCCTCCCGCGTTCCGCACTTCATAAACCCGTCCGCCTTCCTCCCGCTCCTGTGGCTGGCCGGCATCGAACACCACGCCGTCACCGGGTTTCAACGGTCCCTCCAGCGCCACCTCGACGGCGTCGCGATGCACGCGGGTGACCCGGCCGAGGAACACGCCGCGTTTTTTGCCAAACCGCGCGTGAACCAGCTCCTGATTGTTGATGCCGCCAAACCAGCCCGGGTAAAGCCCGCGGGAAAAGGCCATCTCCATTTCATAGCGCGCCGCCGCTGAACCGGTTTCTGATTCCGCGTTCCGCGCTCCGAGTTGATCCAGCGCCTGACGGTAGAGGCGGGTGATGTTGGCGACGTATTCGGGGGCCTTGAGGCGGCCTTCGATCTTGAGCGACGCCACGCCCGCCGCCACGAGTTGCGGCAACACCTCCAGTCCCGCCAGGTCCTGCGGACTGAGCAGGTATTTGCGGTCGCCCAGCGGCACCAGTTGGCCGTCGGAAATCAGGTCGTAGGGCATCCGGCAGGCCTGCGCACATTCGCCGCGATTGGCGGAGCGTCCGCCCAGCGCCTCGCTCGTCAGGCACTGTCCCGAGTAGGCCACGCAGAGCGCGCCGTGGACGAAAACTTCGAGGGGAAACGCGGCGTGCGAAACGGGAAGCGCGGAACGAATCTTCCCGATTTCCGCGATGGAAAGTTCGCGGGCCAGCACGACCAGCTCACAGCCCAGTTCCCGCGCGAACTCGACCCCCGCCGCGCTCGTGATGGTCATCTGCGTCGAGGCGTGGATGGGGAAGTCCGGCGACAATTCGCGGATGAGCCGGCAGATGCCCACGTCCTGCACGATGGCCGCGTCCACGCCGGCGGCGATGACGCTGCGGAGATACTGTTCCGCGTCGGCCAGTTCGTTTTCGAAGACCAGCGTGTTGAACGTGAGATAGCCGCGCACGCCGCGCCGGTGCAGGAATTCCATCAGGCGCGGCAGGTCGGCCACGGTGAAGTTGTTCGCCCGCATCCGCGCGTTGAACTGGTCGAGGCCGAAATACACCGCGTCGGCCCCGTTTTCGACGGCGGCCTTCACGCAGTCCCAGTCGCCCGCCGGGGCGAGCAATTCCGGTAGGCGCACCGGCCCCGCGGCGACAGGCGCGGCGGGCGGCAGGGCAGGGCTGGTCAGGATTTCCGGCACGGGGCGCACAGTAGCAGCGCGGCGGCCGCGAAACAAATGCCTTTGCCTGCGCTGCCGCCGGGTATTGATTTGACGCCGGTCAAGGCCGGCACGGGGCGGCATCCGTTAAGTTTCCGGCGCCAACTCGGCGGGCCGGTTCGTCCCGCCGGTTGCTGAAGCACAACCCGAGTCCCGCAAAACCATGATGAAAACCAAACATCCCCTCCTGACCGGCGGCGCGCTGGTGCTCGCCATCACTGCCTCCGTCTTTGCCCAAACCACGCCGCCCCCGCCGCCCGCCGAGCCGGGGTCTGTGGCCTCGCTGTTCCACGGGCAAATCCCCGAGGCGTTCGCGAAGGGCAGGTTCAACGTCAACGTCCGTGCCCGTTACGAGTTCGTGGACCAGGACAATTTGGCCGACCAATCCAACGCGGGCACGGTGCGCACCCGCTTCGGGTTCACCACCGCGCCGGTGCATGGTTTTCAGGGGATGATCGAGGCCGAGAACGTCACGGCCTTCGACGATGACAGCTACAACGCCGCCGGTTCGAACGGCCAGCCCACGCGGCCCGTCGTCGCCGACCCGGAGACGACCGAGTTGAACCAGGCATGGCTCGCCTACAGTTACACGAACCTGGCCACCGCCAAGGTGGGCCGCCAGCGCATCGTGCTCGACAACCATCGCTTCGTCGGCGACGTCGGCTGGCGGCAGAACCAGCAGACTTTTGACGCGGCCAGCCTCACGCTCGCGCCCGCCAAGGGGTTTAACATCTTTTACGGCTATGTCTGGGACGTGAACCGCGTGTTCGGCGACGTCTCCGGATTGCCGGCGGCCAACACCGATTTCAACTCCAGCTCCCACCTGATCAATGTCGCCTACGCGGGCTGCGATTACGCCAAACTCACCGGCTACGCCTATCTGCTGGATTTGGAGAACGCCGCCGGCTTCGCGAGTTCCTGTGCCACCTACGGCCTGGCCTTCACCGGGAGCGCGCCCGTCAGCGAGAAGCTCAAGCTCGACTACAAGG
Source organism: Limisphaerales bacterium (assembly GCA_046290825.1). GTDB lineage: Bacteria > Verrucomicrobiota > Verrucomicrobiia > Limisphaerales > DSYF01 > JBKBTZ01. The sequence continues at coordinate 654 of JBKBTZ010000207.1, read as the reverse complement.
CCGAATTCGCCCTCCAGTCCGACTACGCCGACAACCCCCAGAGCTACGACACCGAGTATTACAACCTGGAACTGGCCGCGAACGTGAAGCCGTTCGTGCTCGGTGCGGGTTATGAAGTGCTCGGCAGCGACAACGGCGTGGGCTTCAAGACGCCGCTGGCCACGCTCCACGCCTTCAACGGCTGGGCCGACGTTTTCCTCAACACGCCCGGCAACGGGCTGCGGGACTGGTATGTCTTTGCCCAGGTCACGCTGCCGAAGGAGATGCCGTTGCGCGTCGTGTATCACAAGTTCGACGCTGACACCGGCGGCGCGGACTACGGGCAGGAAGTGGACGTGGTGCTCTCCCGGAAGTTCGGTAAGCATTGGACGGCGCTGGTGAAATACGCCCACTACTTTGGCGACGACCCCGTCTCCGGCCTGCCCGCCAACACGGACGTCCAGAAGTTCTGGGCGCAGGTCGAATTCAACTTCTGAACCAAGCTCTGGTTGTCTGGTGGAGTTAAGCGGCGCGCTGGTCCTCCGGCTGGCGCGCCGCTTGGTCCAACGGAGCGCGGACGTCCCCGTCCGCAGCCGTGCCCAAGCTGCACGCCCGCCGCCCCTCACCCGCCCTTCGGGCACCCTCTCCCCATCGGATGGGGAGAGGGACGGGGTG
>JBKBTZ010000206.1:0-4579 GCA_046290825.1 Limisphaerales bacterium | reverse complement strand
CAAGACCACCGGCTCGACGCCGAAGAAGGGGCGGCTGGCGCTGCCGGGTTTGAGCACATGCGCACCGGGCAACGGCGTGATCATGTGCCCGCCCGTCTCCGTCTGCCACCAGGTGTCCACGATGGGGCAGCGTTCCTTGCCAATGACGCGGTAATACCACATCCACGCCTCGGGGTTGATGGGTTCGCCCACGGAGCCGAGCACGCGGAGCGAACTGAGGTCGTATTTGTTCGGCCATTCCTCGCCGAGCCGGATGAGCGAGCGGATTGCCGTGGGCGCGGTGTAGAAGATGGTGGCCTTGTATTTTTCGACGATCTGCCAGAAGCGGCCCGCGTCGGGATAGGTGGGCACGCCTTCAAACATGATGCTGGTGGCGCCGTTGCACAACGGGCCATAGACGATGTAGCTGTGGCCCGTGACCCAGCCGATGTCGGCGGTGCACCAGTAGATGTCGTCGTCATGCACGTCGAACACGTATTTGTGCGTGAGGGCGGCATGCAGCAGGTAGCCGGCGGTGGTGTGGACCACGCCCTTGGGTTTGCCGGTCGAGCCGGAGGTGTAGAGCATGAACAGCACGTCCTCGGCGTTCATGACCTCCGGGGGGCAGTCCGGGCTGGCCGTGGCCATCAGGTCGTGCCACCACACGTCGCGCCCCGGGACAAAATTGCAGGGCGCGTCATCGCGTTTGACCACCACCACCTTCTCGATGCTGGGCGTGTGCTTGAGCGCCTCGTCGGCGATGGCCTTGAGGCCGATGTGTTTGCCGGCGCGCAGCGAGGTGTTGGAGGTGACCAGCAGCTTGCAGGTTGAGTCGTTGATGCGGCCCGAGAGCGCATCCGCGCTGAACCCGCCGAAAATGATCGAGTGAATCGCCCCGATGCGCGTGCAGGCCAGCATGGCGATGGCCAGTTCGAGGATCATGGGCAGATACAGCGCCACGCGGTCGCCCTTCTTCACGCCAAGCGACTTGAGGACGTTGGCAAACTTGCAGACCTCCTTGTGGAGTTCCGCATAGGTCAGGGTATGCGTGTCGTGCTCCGGCTCGCCCTGCCAGACGAGCGCGGGCTTGTTCGGGATGGTCTGGAGATGGCGGTCGAGGCAGTTGACGGAGACGTTGAGCTGGCCGTCCTCGAACCAGGTGTGCTTGATGATGCGGGCGGCGGTGTTCCAGGTGTATTTCCGCGCCACCGTCGGCTTCTTGAACCAGTCGAGCGTGGCCGCCTGTTCGAGCCAGAAGGCGTCCGGTTCCTTCACCGAGCGATCATACATCCGCTGGTAGGTTTCGGCGTTGATCCACGCGCGTTTCACCACTTCGGGCGACGGCGGGAAGGTGCGGTTTTCCTGGAGCAGGGAGGCGGTTTTGACAGGTTCAGCCATGATGGGTCCTTTCTCGTTGTTCGTGTTGTGCGTTTGGTTCGTTGCCGCTCAGCGGCGAAAGGCAAATCACCGTTGGGACCGGCTCCGGGGCACGGTCAGGGACGGGAATTCCATGAAAGGGAAACACCAGTTCGCGGACGGAGGCAAGCGTGCGATTTAATTCCGCGTCCACCAGGTCGCGCTGCTCGGGCGTGAGATAACGCTCGCGGTCGCGCAGGCCGCCGGCCCATTCCGAGCTGCCCAGCATCACGCCGCCCAGCCCGAAGCTGAAATCATCCGCGTCATCCCCGCCCGCGCAGGTCCGCCACGCCAGCGCCCAGCCGCGCACGGTGTGCTCGACGTGATACCCGCCGCCTCCGCAGATGAGCAGCGGTTTGTTCAGTGCCATCAGGTCGTGCAGCAAATCCACTACCACGTTGTTGGTCATCGTCAGGTGCGTCAGGGGATCGCCCGCGAGAATGTCCAGGCCCAGTTCCACCACCACCACGTCCGGATTGCGCGCCTGGAGCAGCGGCAACGCCACCGAACGGAACGCGCGCAGGAACGCCTCATCATGCGTTTCCGGCGGCAGGGGGATGTTCACGTTGCAGCCCAGCCCGCGGCCCTCGCCGAGTTCGTTCTCGAACCCGCCCCACGGGAACAGCGTGCGGCCCGTCTCGTGCATCGAAATGGTCAGCACGTCGTCGCGGTCGTAGAACAACGCCTGGGTGCCGTCGCCGTGGTGCGCGTCCACGTCCAGGCAGACCACCCGTTTGCCCGCGCGGGCCAGCGCGTCGCAGGCCAGCGCCACGTCATTGAGGAAGCAGAACCCGCCCGCCCGGTCGGCGTGCGCGTGGTGAAATCCTCCGAGCAGGTTGAATGTGATGTCGGCCTTGCCGGACAGCAGCAGTTCCGCCGCCGTCAGTCCCGCGCCGCATGCCCAGGCACCATAATCGAACATTGCCGGAAAGACCGGCGTGTCCTCGCGCCCGATACCGGCGTGGAGCGAGTGGATGTCCAGGTGGCCCGCCGCCGCGCGCTGGAGCACGTCGAGATACGCGGGGGTGTGGAGGCGTTCGAGTTCGGCGCGGGTCGCGGAGCGGGCAGGCACCTCGAGGGTTTCTGGCCCACCCAGCAGTCCAAAGGAAAGTAACCGTCGCCGCGTTTCGCCCGCCCGCTGCGTCTTGAACGGGCAGTCCGGCGGATAGGTCAACGCCTCGACCTCCGGCGAATACACGAATGCCAGCCGTCGCCCGTTCATGCGCGCAATCCTCCGTTGAGGGTGGGGCAATTCGCACACCCTGCCCGGGAAAGGCGCGGCAACACTCCGCCGGTGGAGGCCGTCCGGCCGACACGAAGAGCGCGCCCGTTGTCCATGGGATTGCCGGGCAGCCTGCCAGCGGAACGTCGGCGGGGCTGCCCGGATTTTGGCCAACATTTGCCCTCCGTTGCGCCCGGGCGGGGAGCGGCGGCAACACGCTTGCCGCCGGACAGAGGCTCTCTACGAATCCCAAGGGTTGACCGTGGAGCAACCCGGAAAGTGTTTGGCGTTTCGCGTGATTACCGTCAGCCCGCAACTGCGGGCGATCGCGCCAATCAGCGAATCATCATAAGGGATCGGGTCTTTGGCCTCTGCCATCATCCGGCCCCATTCCACCGCAGCGGCTTCATCAAAGACAAAAATCGCTTCGCGATAGTCCTCGATGAAATACCGGAACAGCCGTTCCAGGTTCCGTCGGGATTTGGAATCCCCCTTCAACTCGATCCCGCGCCGCATCTCGGCCAGCGTCAATGTTGAGATGCCGATTTCCCCGGGATGGGCGGCAAACCATGCCTTGACCGGAGTGCCGGGGCGGAAGTAGTCGCTGACCGCGTTGGTGTCGGCCAGGTATTTCAAAACCGGCACGGGGGAACCTCTTCTTTCGGGCTGGGCGAGAACTCAAAACCTTCGGCGGCCAGCGCATCCAGGTGCTCGCACAAGGTCTTCCGCGCATGGCGAATTTCCCGGGCCGCGGGCGACGGTTCGGTGACCGGCTCCACCCACCAACCGCTTGCTTCCTCCCGCACAAGGTAACGCATCCCGTCCCTGACGCCTTTGATGGGAATTCGGTTCTGGTCGGCTTTCACAATCGTCGTCATGAGGGAAAAATCCCACACGCCTCCCGAGCGTCAAGACTCCGTTGCGCCCCTTGCCGACCGTGCCGCAACCTGCAACGCTCCGCGCCCGAATGAACCTCCACCCGCCCCTCCGTCGCCTGTCTGCTGCTTCGCTCCTGCTCGCCGCCGTCGTGGTCAGCGCGGCGGCGGACCCCGCCCCGGACGCCGGCTACCGCCGCGCGCCCGAGGCCATCCGGCAGGTGCTCGACGCGCCGGCCACGCCCGCCGTTTCCCTCAGCCCCGCGCGCGACCGGTTGTTGCTCGCCCAGCCGCTGCGCTATCCGCCGCTGGCCGAACTCGCCGAGCCGATGCTCGCGCTGGCCGGCACCCGCTTCAATCCGCGCAACCGCGGCCCGCATCGTCCGCCGAGTTATGCCGCGTTGACGCTCCGGACGTTGCCCGATGGCCGGGAGACAAAAATCAAACTCCCCGCCGGCTCCCGCGTGGGCCTGCCCGTGTGGTCGGCGGACGGCCGGCGGTTCGCCTTCGCCCGTTACACGGAAACCAGCGTGGAACTGTGGACGGGCGACGCCGCGACCGGTGCGGTCCGCCCGCAACGGGGCGTCGCGTTGAACGCCGCCTTCGGCAACCCCTTCGAGTGGATGCCCGACAATCTCACCCTGCTTTGCCGCCTCGTTCCCGCCCGGCGCGGCGCGCCGCCGACCGACCACGGCGTGCCCGCCAGCCCCGTGATGCAGGAAACCAGCGGCCAGCGGTCGCGCATCCGCACCTATCAGGACCTGCTGCAAAACCCGCTCGACGAGGCGCGTTACGATTATTACGCCGCCGCGCAACTCGCGCTGGTCAACGCCCGCAACGGTCGCGTCACCCGCGTGGGTGCGCCCGCCAACTTCGCGGCGGTGGACCCGTCGCCGGACGGCCAGCATTTCCTCATCACTCGCATCGTGCGGCCCTACTCGTATCTCCTGCCGGCGGCGCGCTTTCCCCGTGAGGTGGAAATCTGGGACCGCGCGGGCCGCGTGGTTCATCCTAAAAACGGCAGTTGAAGGCGAAGCTCCGCCGCGCCGGTGACGGGTCATCACCGGCGGGACGGGTTGGAGGGGGG
>JBKBTZ010000205.1:0-4634 GCA_046290825.1 Limisphaerales bacterium | reverse complement strand
GCCGACGAGAAGGATCGTCAGGTAAGAGGGTCCGTCGTCGGCCCGCTGATGGTGCAGATCCTCGCCGCAGGCGGGGCAGGCACCGCGCCGGGCACGACTCGCGCAATGGGCGCATACCCTCCGCCAACCGGCGGTCGGCGCGCTGGTGGTCATGTTCTTCCTCGCCACGTTTTGCTTCACCTGCTTTGAACTCACCCTCGGCCTGCTCATCGCGAGGAATTTCGGCCTCGACCTGCGGCAGCCGGAGGACCTCAAGACCGCGCAGCGCATCGCCGGCACGTTGTTCATGTTCTCCGGCATCATCGGGGTGATCGTGCAGGGCGGCGCCATCGGACGGCTGGTGCGGTGGCTTGGCGAGCGGCGGCTCATTGCCCTCAGCCTGCTGCTGACCGGCCTGAGCCTCGCCCTGCTGCCACTGGTGCGGGGCGACATCGCGCGGGACGGTGAGCTGGCGTGGCGGGTGTTATTCAGCCCGCAGGGCGCGGCCTGGTGGCATCTGCTGGGCGTGCTGGCGTTGCTGGCCGTCGGCTCGGCCCTGACGCGGCCCCCGTTGTTTGGCCTGCTCTCGCAACTGACTCCGCCGCACGAGCAGGGGGCGACCCTGGGAATTGCCCAGAGCGCGGGCGCCCTGGCCCGCATCGCCGGACCGCTGTTCGCGGGCGTCGTGTTCATGTCCAGCCCCTCGCTGCCCTATTTTCTCTGCGCCGTGCTGGCCGCGGGCACCGGCGTCTTTGCCTGGTGGGCCTTGCGGCAAAAAGGGGAAAAATGACGCGGGACGCCGGAAGCGGACCTTGGGAGTTGTTCCCTCAGCGCAAAAACAATTCCGCCGCCGCGTCGGCGAACCGCAGGCCCGTCCGCGTCAGCCGGAACCGTTCCGGCAACCGCTCACCCCAGCCGCGCGCCATGCAATCAGCCATGCTCGCGGCCCATTCCTCGCGCAGATCAAAGCCCGTCACGCGCTCGAATTCCGCGTAGGGCCAGCCCGCGTTCATGCGCAGGCCGAAGGCGGCCGTTTCACCGGCCCGGCGCAGCGGGGGCAATTCCTCGCGGCTCTCCAACGCGCGTTGCCCGGCCTCCAGTCGTTCACAATAGAGCGGTGTGTTGGACCAGTTCCGTGTCCGCACGCCCCCGACGTAGCCGGTGGCGCTGGGGCCGAGTCCGTGATAGTCGCCGCCGCGCCAGTAATTGACGTTGTGCCAACAGGCGCGGGAGGGGAGCAAGGGGTCATCACCGGGGCGCGGCTCACCGGGAAAGTGGCGGGCAAAGTTGGCCACCTCGTATTGCTGGAAACCCGCGCCAGCGCTGCGTTCGAGGAGCGCCTCATACATGTCGCACGCCAGGTCCTCGTCCACGTCGAACCGCCCCGCCTGCAACTGCGCGAACAGCGGCGTGTCCTGCTCGTAAATCACCTCGTAACAGGACAGGTGCTCGCTGCCCAGCGCCAGCGCCTCGTCCAGTGTGGCCTGCCAGATCGCCATGGTCTGGCCCGGAATGGCGAACATCAGATCCACGTTGAGGTTCGAGAAGCCCGCTGCGCGCAGAATGTCGAAGGATTTGAACACCTGCTCCCGCGAGTGAATGCGCCCGAGCCGGTCCAGCAACCGCTCATCCAGCGACTGCACCCCCATCGAGACGCGGTTCACCCCGTGGTCTCGCAGCAGACGTGCCTTGTCGGCGGAGACCGTGGCCGGATTGCATTCCACGGTCCACTCCGCGGCCCCCAGCAAACCCAACCGCTCGAAGGCCCCGAGGATTTGCTGCCACTGCCGCAGATTCAGAAGCGAAGGGGTGCCGCCGCCAAAAAAAACCGTCCGTGGACGCAGACCGGGCGCGACAATTTCCAATTCGCGCACCAGCGCGCCGACATAGCGGTTGATGAGTTCGCCGGACGAAGCCTCCGAGTAAAATGCGCAATACTCGCACTTGTGCGCGCAGAACGGCACATGCACGTAAAGACTTCCGACCGGCGCGGGCGTTTCGCTCATGCGGCGAAGTTAATCACCGCCGCGCGGTGCGCCAGCCTCAAGCCGGATCAGAGCGCGGTCACGCGCTGCACGTTGAGCGCCTTCGGCCCCTTTTCGCTGTCCACCAACTCGAAGGTCACCGGATCCCCCTCGTTGAGCGTCTTGAAGCCCGAACCGGCGATGCAGGTGTGATGCACAAACACATCCTTGCCCGTCTCCTGGGCGATGAAGCCGAAGCCCTTCTTGTTGTCGAACCACTTCACTTTACCACTGGCCATAAACAAAATGCCCGGCGGGCAACGGGGAAGCCCTTCCGCCGGCATGAACACCCGGCCCGAAATGGCGTCCCGATAACCGTTACCGCTGCCACGGCACAAAAATAATCGTAACTAAAAGACCGCGAGTCAACGATGCGCAGGTCTAAACATATTCTGCCGTGCCGCGGACAATCCGCGTGGACTGGACGCGGTTCCCGGCGTCCGCGGCAGGGGGCGTCACATCCTGTCAGCAAGGGCGGTTTCGGCTGCGCTGATTCCCGGCTCTAAGATGTCCGGGGAAAAGACAACTGGTAACTCCTCGCGCGGTCCGCGGAGTCCGCAAAGAATCCAAGGATTGACCCGGTAGGACGCGGCGGCGTTCCCGGGAAATCTGAATATGCGCGACCTATCCTTCTTTCGGCTGGGGCTGGCACTGATTGCTGCGGCGGGGCTTGCTCCGGACGGTCTGGCTCAGACGCTCCCGTCTGCCTTCACCACCAATCTCACCGTCAACAGTCAGACATTGACGGTCCACTTCACCCATCACCCCATCCGCAGCCCGAATTTTGCGGTGCAGGTGCAGCAGGCCGACGGCTCGTGGGCGGCGTTTGATCCCGGCCCGCCCAGCACATATCTGGGCACGGTGGATGGCCACCCGGGCGCGCTGGCGTGCGCCACGCTGTTGACCAACGGACACCTCTGGGCGCGCATCGCCTTCGAGGCGGGTCACGAGTGGGTTTACTTTTCGGGTCCGTCCGCCCGGGCCTATGTGCGTGGCAGCACCAACTACAACTTCTACAACTATCCCTCCTCCCCGGTCGTTACCGCCGCTGGCGGGGCGGGCACCAACATCTATGCGGCGGAAATCGCCGTGGACTCCGCCTGGAATCATTTCAACGCCTGTGGGCAGGATGTGTATCGGACAGTGATGGCCGTCGAGCACTCGATTCTGTCGGGCACCTACATTTTCCTGCGGGATGCCGGCATCCTGCACCGCGTGGGCGGCGTCTATGTCCGCGCCAGTTATGACCACGATCCCTATCGCTCGATCAGTTCCGCGGGCGGCAAACTCGATGCCTGCCGGGTGTTTCTGAGCAGCACGAACTTCACGCACGATGTGGGCACGGTGGCGGACAGCATCGGCGGCGGCGTGGCCTGGGTGGGCGTCATCGGCACCTGGGTGCGCTATTCGGCCTGCGGTTTCAACGGCGGGGAGAACGGGGATTTCTCGCAGGTTTGGCGCCACGAGGTGGGTCACAACTGGAACGCCCTTGATTACGAAGGCGGTCAGGCCGAGGGCGCCACGCTGATGAATGGCAATGCGCTCGCCCGCCTCTCCGGCCCCGAGCAGAACAAAATCATCAACCATCGCAACAGCAAGACGGCCATCCTGGACAATCTCGGGCCTTACTCGTTCCCGTTGCCGCCCCGCGCGTCACTCGATCTGGCGCAAATGTATGCCCCGGGCGACGTGGCCATTGACGTGCTCCGGAACGATCACAGCGGCAACGGCCTCGCGCTTTCGCTGCTGACCTCGAACACCACATCCTTGCGCGGCGGAACGCTCACTCTTTCGCCGGGCACCGGTCCAGACGGGCGCGACCAGTTGCTCTACACACCCCCCGCCAACTTCACCGGCACGGACAAGTTCTTCTATCGCATTTCCGACAGCGCCGGCCGCACGGCGCAGGGGTTTGCCTACGTCAAGGTGGACCCGCCGATTGCCGCACCCGCGCCGTTCGATTTCGCCGGGAACGTGCCGCCCGCGACCACGCTGGCGTGGACGACGTTCAAGCCGGGCAGTCAATACGACATCTATTTTGGCACCGACTTAACCGCGGTGGCGTCCGCCACCACCAATTCACCGCTCTACCGGGGCCGGCAGCCCGGACTCACGCACGACCCGGGCCTGCTGGCGGCGGCGGTGACGTATTACTGGCGGGTGGACGTGGTCATGACCAACGACGTGGTCGTGCCGGGCACCGTTTGGCGTTTCACCACCGCCGCGTCGCCGCTGGAGGCCAATCTCCTCGTCCACCTCACGCTCGACGCCGGCGACGTCGCCGGGCCGACGCCGGAAACCGTCCTTGATGTGGCCTATCCCGCCAACAACTTCGCCAGCACGTTGGTCACGTGGAACGAACCCGGGCGCATTGGCGAGGCGGGTTCCTTCAACGGCTCGAACAGTTTTCTGCGCTCCATCAGCGCCGACGTGATCCCGGCGGCTGCGGGCGGCACATTGTCCGCGTGGATCAAGACCACGAACCCCAGCAGCGGCACTTACATCGTATCGGTGGAAGGGGCCTGGGTGCTCCAGTATCAGGGCGGCGGGCTGGTGGCCTTCCTAGAGCCCACGGCGTGGGATGGTACAAAATTTGTCGACATGGCAAACCGCCGCAACCACTTCCATTAT
>JBKBTZ010000204.1:0-4739 GCA_046290825.1 Limisphaerales bacterium | reverse complement strand
CAAGTTGGCCGTTCCACCCATACCGACGACATGTTTCCCGCTTACACCCCCTTGCAAAATACTGAGATGCGCCCGAACGCCAGGCGCGGGCAAATCCCCCTTCCCAAAGGCCCGCCTTTGCCCTACCGTGCGCCCCCGCCGACGGAGGCTTTTCCCACGCCGGACGGCGGATTTCACATGGCTTTGATTGTTCAAAAATATGGCGGCACCTCGGTCGCCAACACGGAACGCATCAAAAACGTGGCGGCGCGCGTCGCCCGCTACCGCGCCCAGGGCGATCAGGTGGTGGTCGTCGTTTCCGCGATGAGCGGTGTGACGGACAGCCTCATCAAGCTGGCCAAGGAAATCATGCCGCTGCCGGCCGAACGCGAGATGGACATGCTGCTGGCCACCGGCGAGCAAACCACCATCGCCCTCACGGCGATGGCCCTGCACGCGCTCGGGGTGAATGCCGTCTCCATGACCGGCGCGCAGGCGGGCATCATCACCGACAAAGTCCACACCAAGGCCAAGATTCAGAACATCACGCCCAAGGCCATCCATCAGCAGCTCGATGCCGGGAATGTCGTGATTGTCGCCGGTTTCCAGGGGGAAACTCCCGATGGCCAGATCACCACCCTGGGGCGGGGAGGTTCCGACCTTTCGGCCATCGCGCTCGCGGCGGCCTTGAAGGCGGATCTCTGCCAGATTTACACGGACGTGGACGGCGTTTACACCGCCGATCCGCGCATCGTTCCCACGGCCCGGAAGCTCACGGAAATTTCCTACGACGAAATGCTCGAACTGGCGAGCCTGGGCGCCAAGGTCATGCAATCCCGCTCCGTCGAGTTCGCCAAGAAATTCGGCGTGGTCTTTGAAGTCCGCTCCAGTTTGAACGACAACCCCGGAACCATCGTGAAAGAGGAAACCAAATCCATGGAAGGCGTCGTCGTGCGCGGCGTCTCGCTCGACAAGAACCAGGCCAAGATCACCCTGATCAACGTGCCCGACCGCCCCGGCATGGCCGCCCGCATCTTCAAGGCCCTCGGCGACGCCGCCATCAACGTGGACATGATCGTGCAGAACATCAGCCACGGCAGCGGTCAGCCCGCGACCGACGTCTCGTTCACGGTGGACAAGCCCGACCTGCTCAAGGCGAAGAAGGTCATTGACGGCCTCAAGGCCGAGCTGGGCCTGCGCGAGGTGATCGCCAACGAGAACATCGGCAAGCTTTCCATCGTCGGCGTCGGCATGAAGAGTCACACCGGCGTGGCCGGCAAGATGTTCGAGGTGCTCGCGCGCGAGGGCGTGAACATTGACATGATCTCGACCAGCGAAATCAAAATCTCGGTCGTGATTGACCTCGCCAAGGGCGAACAGGCCATGCGCGCCGTCCACGCCGCGTTTTTGGGATAAGGTTGTGCCGGGCCGGTGCCGGACTCCGGCTGGCGGCCGGATCACTTCCCGTCGAGAAACTTTCCCGGGTTCAAGACCCCCTGCGGGTCCAGTGCCTGCTTCACGGTCTGGTGCAGCGCGCGGACTTCGGGGGAAACCGCGGCGGGCCACCAGCGTTGCTTCGCCAGCCCGATGCCGTGCTCGCCGGTGATACTCCCGCCCCACGCGATCACCTGCCGGAACAGGTCGTCCAGGCAGGCCTCGGCGCGTTCCCGGGCGCCGGGCTGGTTGAAATCCACCATCACGTTGGTGTGGATGTTGCCATCGCCCGCGTGGCCGAAGCACGCAATCGGCAGGCCGTGCTTTTTCTGAAGCTGCGCGGCAAGGCGGAACAACGCCTGCAACTTCCCGCGTGGCACCACCACATCTTCATTCAACTTGGTCAGTCCCGTGTCGCGTAGCGCGTAGGAGAATTCCCGGCGGATTTTCCACAGCTCCTCGCATTGCGCCGCGCCGAGGCCGCGCGCCAGCGACAAGGGGCGGTGCTCGCGGACCAGCTTTTCCAGGTCCCGCAACTCGCCGCGCACGGAGCGTTCGTGGCCGTCGAGTTCCACAATCAAGTGCGCCTGGCACCCCCGCAGGCGCTCGCTTTTGGTCCGGCGGTAGGCGGCGGCCAGGGTGAAGGCGTCCGCCACCTCCAGGGCGCACGGCAGGAAGCCCGCGGCAAAAATGTGCTCCAGCGCCGCTAGCGCGTCCCGCGTGCGGGCAAAGCCGATGGCCAGGTTGGCGCGGAACGGCGGCAGCGGAATCAACTTCAGCGTGGCCTCGGTGACGATGCCCAGCAGTCCCTCGGAGCCGACGAACAGCCGGTGCAGATCGAAGCCGGTCTTGTTCTTGTGCGTGCGGCCGCCGAGCCGCACCAAATCGCCATTGGCAAGGGCCACCTCGAGCCCGAGCACGTAATCACGCGTGACGCCGTATTTCAGACAGCGCGGGCCGCCCGCGTTGGTGGCGATGTTGCCCCCGATGAAGTTGTCCGCCCGGCTGGCCGGGTCGGGCGGATAAAACAATCCGCGCCGCTCGACACGCGCCTGCAGCTCGGCGGTGACGACGGCCGGTTCGACCACGGCCACGAAATCGCGCGAATTGATTTCCTTGATGCGGTTCAGACGGTCGGTGGCAATCACGAGTCCGCCGCGCACGGGCACGCAGCCGCCGACGTAGCCGTGCCCGGCGCCTTGGGCTGTGACGGGCACGCGATGTTCGCTGGCCAGCTTCAGCAGGCGGGCAATCGTCGCGGCGGAACGGGGCCTGGCCACGGCGGCGGGCATGGCCCGGGCGAACCATTTGTCGCCGGCGTGGGCTTCGCAGGTGGCGGAGTCAAAGGCGATTTCGTCTGCTGGCAGAAGGCGGCGCAGTTCGGCCGCGAAGCGCGAGGGCAGGGGATTCATGGAGAATTACTCCGAACGTGGAAAAGCTGGCGGCACGTCCCCGTCTCCCGCCGCCAGCAGCAACCGGGCATCCTCGGCCTCGCCCTCGGGCACCTGGACACGGATGCCGCCCGCCGCGAGGGCATAGCCTTCGATGCTGAAGGACGCCAGTTCGCCCGTGACGACGGAATGAAAGCCGGCGGCTTCGAGGCGCGAGTGAACGAGTTGCGCGTCGGCAGCGTTGAACGCGATGTGAACGGTCACCAAGCTCATGCGGCGGGAGCAGGACTGGCAGGTTGGGTGTGGCTCAAGCTCGGGCGCAAATCCGCGAACACCATAACGCCTGCGCCGGTCTGGTGGGTGCTCACCACCTGGGCGTCCACCTGCTGACCAATGGCGTGCTGGGCGTTGTTGACGACGACCATCGTGCCGTCCGGCAGGTAACCGATGCCCTGGTTGCGCTCTTTGCCCTCGCGCACAATCCGCAGGCTCAGCATTTCCCCGGGCAGGAGGATCACGCGGAGACAGCGCGCCATCTCGGCAAGGTTCACGCAGGCGACCGACTGCACTTCCGCGACGCGCGCCAGGTTGTAATCGGTGGTGTAAATGGTCGCGCCCAGGTTGCGCGCCAGGCGGATGATTTTGCCATCCACCCCTTTTTCATCGGGAAAATCGGCGTCATGAACCTTTACTTCGACGTGCGGGTTGCGTTGGATGCGGTTCAGAATTTCCAGTCCACGCCGGCCGCGGGCGCGTTTGATCGGGTCCGTCGAGTCGGCCACCTGCTGGAGTTCGCGCAGCACGAAGCGGGGAATGACCAGCATGCCCTCGAGAAACCTGCCATCCAGCAGGTCGGCGATGCGGCCGTCTATGATTGCGCTGGTATCCAGCAACAGCAGGTTGTCGGCCCGGGCCTGCCGGGTGAAGCGCACATACGGGATGATGAGCGAGAAATCCTCCTTGTTGCTGCGCATGGCCAGCACCATGCCGATATAACCAAAACTCAGGAAAAGCGCGATCCGCACCGCCTTGCGGGTCGGATCATCCGGCTCTTCCAACGGGAAAAACAGGCCGGACCGGTCCACAATGAGCGCCACGATCATCCCCAGCAAAAGACCAAAGGTGATGGCCGAGAAGGCGCGGAGCGAAAAGCCTTTGAGCATTTCGTCCACCGCGATGAGCAGCCAGCCAAACCCAAAGCCAATCAGTGCGCCGATGAACAGGTTTCCCGAAAGATTGACGTAGGCGGGATGCACCTGGGCAATGGCGCTGCCGCCCGCCGTGCACAGCAGAAGAAAGAGAATGCGGATAACCCAGATCGTCATGCGATAGCCTGGTTTCGCAGGCCAGCGGCACATTCGGGAAACAGACGGGAAGTTTCAACCGCAAAACCCGTCCTTCGACAGACGATTCCTTTGACCGGCCCGGCGCGACAAACGCGGGCGCGATGACCTTCAATTCCCCGTCCACTGGTAATCGTAACCGGCGGGCGGCTCGTAACGGAACGGAAAGTTCTCCACGCCGGTCCGCCCGTTCCACCAGAGGCGAATGTAGGCAGTATGGCCGTCCACGAAGCTCGCCACCGCGCGGGCGTTCTGGTGTTGCACGCCCCCGGGCGCGGGGTGATGCCAACTGACAGCCAGCCCGCCCGCAATCTCACCCACCATCGCCGTGCGGCTGGGATTGCGCACGGTCGCGAGTTTGCGGCCGGCCAGGCCCAGCTCGCCATTGCCCCGGTCCAGCCCGTTGAAGCCGTAGCTGGTGAAGTGGGAGAATTCACTCCGGGAGAACCCCTCGTCGCGCGGGCAGGCAAACACGGCGAGGTTGGAAGTGGTCCCGGCAGGAGCGCCCAGATACAGCGGCAGGCAATCCTTGTAGGCGTAGTAAATGGTGTTGGTGAAGTAGTGCATCGCGCCGTCGTGCTCGTCGGCGTAA
>JBKBTZ010000203.1:0-4749 GCA_046290825.1 Limisphaerales bacterium | reverse complement strand
CCGTCGCCCGCGGCCGCAGTCGCCGCGATTTCAGCCAGCGTGAGGCGGCCAACACGTGAAAGTGAATTGCCCCGGAACGGTGGCCGCAGTCGCCGCGATTTCAGCCAGCGTGAGGCGGCAGCATTGTCCGGCTCTGGCGTTGTTTGGCGAGTTGCCGCAGTCGCCGCGATTTCAGCCAGCGTGAGGCGGGTGGTGGCAGCGCCGATCTGGACCGGAAACGACTGCCGCAGTCGCCGCGATTTCAGCCAGCGTGAGGCGGAGTTGCGCCTCAAGGTCGAGAAAGCGAGTGCGAAGGCCGCAGTCGCCGCGATTTCAGCCAGCGTGAGGCGGATTTTCACTTCCTTCTTGGGGGGGTGAGTTCCACGCCGCAGTCGCCGCGATTTCAGCCAGCGTGAGGCGGCTTCCGACGGCTGGACAGCCGTTGCGGCGCTGCGCGGCCGCAGTCGCCGCGATTTCAGCGTCAGCCGCCAGCAGCCCAGGCAGGGGGGTGGGCGAGGCGGTAGAGCATTTCGCCGGCCTTGGGCACGTGCAGAATCCCCTCGCTCTCGCGCCCGGCGAAGTCCTCGGCGCGGAGACTGGCGGGGTCGCGGTAGCCGAGATTGATCTTCCGGCAGGTGGCCTCCGGGATGCCGGTGGCCAGGGTGACGCGGATGCGGCAACGTTCGACGCCATTCTCAAACGTGCCGATGCCACGCACGTGCGTGGAATGGGCCAGCACGCCCCACGGGTAGTGTTTGAACCGGTCCCATTGTTTCAGGAAGTAATCGCGGCAATGGTAGCCCACCTCCTCGATGAGCCGGCCATGCGTGACGGAAATCTCCTTCACGTGCGGGGCGTAGATGATGAGTTCGCCGCCGTCGGCCACCACGGGTTCGAGCTTATACATGCACTTCCCGGCGACCCAGAGCTCGTCATACATGAGCGGGGCGCAGGAAAGGACGGTGTGGAACGGACGCGGGACGGTGGTGATGTGGGTGGCGCGGGAAAGTTCGCTCGCTTGGTCCCATGCGTGCTCGGGGGTGCCGAAGAACAGGCCGCGCAGGGATTTGTCGGGCGCGACGACGAGGGCAAAGCAGCGTTTGTCCACGCCAACGAGCGCGCCGGCGCGGTCCACGACCTTGCGGACGGGGGTCCATTTGCTGCCGATGATCATCGGGTTCGTGCAGACGGCGCCGAGCCAGTGGAAGAAGTTCAGAATTTTCGGCCCGCCCACGCCGGGGAACAGATACTTGTTGCCGCCGGAGAAGCCGACGACCTCGTGCGGAAACACGGGGCCGATGAGGATGACCTGGTCGTAGTCGAAGACGAGCTTGTTGACTTCGACGGGCACGTCCATCGAGAACAGGCCATCGGTGAGCGCGGCGATGTCCGCCGCCGGGATGACGCCAACTTCGCGGAGGGCGGCGGGGTTATCCCATTCGTGATTGAAGAAGCGGACGCCGGCGTAGCGGCCGCGCCGCTCTTCGAGCGTGATCTCCAGGCGTCCGCAGATGGCTTCCTCGCTCATCGGCGGATGGGTGCCGAGGGCGACGAGAATGTCGAGGTGCCGCGTGACCGCGCCGATTTGCGCATGGACGGCCTTGAACATCGTTCCGACGGGGGCGGTTCGGGTGCCGTCGGGGATGATGAGGAGGACGCGCTTGCCGGTGTAGTCGGCGGCAGGCAGCGCGCGGGCGACGATGGCCTGGATTTCAGCGTCGGTGAGCGGGGCGTTCATGGGGGACGAGTATCACTGCTAACCCCTCACCCCATCCCTCTCCCCATCCGATGGGGAGAGGGTGCCCGAAGGGCGGGTGAGGGGCGACGGGCGTTTGTGGCGCTACGCCATTGATGGAAACGCTCTGGTGAAAAATGTCCGGTCATTGGCCATTGGCCCGCGGCTCAGATGGTCATGCTCAGGTAGCCACCGTCCACGCGGAGGTCGGTGCCGGTGACAAAACTGCTGGCGGCGTGACTGGCGAGAAAGACGCAGGCTCCGACCAGTTCATGGGCCTCGCCGAACCGGTTCATCGGCGTGTGCCCCCAGATGGCCTTGGTCCGGGCAGTCGGGGTGCCGTCGTCGTTGAACAAGAGTTTGCGGTTCTGCTCGGCGGGGAAGAAGCCGGGCGTGATGGTGTTCACCCGGACGCCTTTGGGCGCCCATTCGCGGGCAAGGAAGAGGGTAAGGTTCATGACGGCGGCCTTGGCGGCGGAATAGGCCACCACGCGCGACAACGGCTGGTGGGCCGAGACGCTGGCGATGTTGATGATGCTGCCTTTGCCCCGCTGGCACATGGCGGGGCCGAACTCCTGACAGGGCAACAGCGCCCCGCCGATGAGATTGAGGTCGAAGTTGGCCAGCCAGTCCTCCAGGGCGATGGCCTCAAAGGGCTTGTCCGGCGTGACCGTCACTTTGGGATCGTTGCCCCCGGCGGCATTTACCAGGATGGTGGGCGCCCCCAGGGCGGCCGTCAGCTTTTGATGGGCTTCGGCAAGGCTGGCGCGTTTCGAGGCGTCGGCGGTAAAGAACGCCGCCTTGCCGCCGGCGGCCTCGATGGCCTTTACACGGGCGAGGCCGCGCTCCTCGTTGCGGCCCAGCACGGCCACCTTGGCGCCGGCAGCGGCCAGCCCCTCGGCCAAAGCGCCGCCCAGCACGCCGGTCGCGCCGATCACCACCGCAGTTTCGCCGGTCAAATCGAAAAGGTTCTTGGACATAATGTTGCTCCTGTTGGTTGAGGGTTAGCGTTGAATCCGCGCCGAGCCGCCCTTGGCAAAAGCCTTCACCTGCTCGACGGTTGCCATCGTGGTGTCGCCGGGGAACGTGGTGAGCAGCGCGCCGTGCGCCCAGCCGAGGTTGACGGCCTGCTGCTCGCTCTCGCCGGTTAGCAGCCCGTAGAAGAAGCCCGCCGCGTAACCGTCGCCGCCACCCACGCGGTCCAGCACGTCCAGTTCGCAGGTGGGCGACTGGTAGGTCTTGCCATTGATCCAGGCGACCGCGCCCCAGGTGTGCCGGTTGGTGGAATGCACTTCGCGCAACGTGGTGGCGACGATCTTGACGTTGGGAAACTTCTTCACGCCCTTTTCGATGACCGCGACAAAGGCGGCCGGGTCGAGCTTGGACTTGGTTTCCACGTCCTGCCCCTCGATGCCGAGGCCCTTCTGCAAATCCTCCTCATTGCCGACGAGCACGTCCACATGCCGGACAATGCGCGCCAGCACGTCCACCGCTTTGGCCTGGCCGCCCCAGATGTCCCAGAGCTTCTGCCGATAATTCAGGTCAAAGGAGGTCACCGCGCCCGCCGCCTTGGCGGCCTGCATGGCCTCGATGATCAACTCGCCGGTCGTCTCCGACAGCGCGGCAAAGATGCCGCCGCTGTGGAACCACTTCACGCCAGCGCCGAAAATCTCCTTCCAGTCAAAGTCGCCGGGCTTGAGCTGGCCCGCAGCTTCGTTGCAGCGGTTGTAGAAGACCACCGGAGCGCGCACGCCCTGGCCGCGGTCGGAATACACCGTGGCCATGTTCGGCCCGCGCACGCCGTCGTGCTTGAACCGCTTGTAGAAGGGCTTCACGCCCATCGCCCGCACGCGCTCGGCGATGAGGTCGCCAATGGGGTAATCCACCATCGCGGTGGCCACGCCGGTGTTGAGGCGGAAGCAGTCGGCAAGGTTCGCCGCCACGTTGAATTCGCCGCCGCTGACGTGGATGTCACAGTGCGTCGCCTTGCGGAAGGGAATCACGCCGGGGTCCAGGCGGTGAACCAGGGCGCCAAGAGAAAGGAAATCGAGGCTGGCTTGGGACCGGATGGCAAGTGGTGCGCTCATATTGAATGTGTAAGAGGGAACAGATTTTGACGCGCTGAGCCTACCTGGCAGCCCGGCGTCTGTCACTGCCCGGCTGGGCAAGAGAGTTTGAAAAATAGGCAGGCGGCGGCCAGACTGGGCGGGTGAAAGCGCGCCACAAACGGGTCCTGATCGCGCTTGGCTGGTATGATTACCGGGTGCATCTGGGCATCGAACGCTACGCCCAGGAGCACGGGTGGTCTCTCTCCACCAACCTGGCCCGCGAGCACGTCATCCCGTGGGGGTGGGATGGCGACGGCATCCTCGCCTGGCTGGGCGCCGGAGACGACCTGGCGCGGTTCGTTTGGTCCGCCCGGAAGCCCACGGTGGATTTCAGCCTGCGCCGCCCACAATTTCGCTGCGCTCGGGTGCTGGAGGATCATGCGGACGCCGCCCGGCTGGCCGCCGAACATTTGCTGGCGCGGCCTGTGCGGTCCTATTTTTTTTACAGCGACACCGCCAACTGGGCCTATGACGAACGCGGGACCGCCTTTGTGGCGGAATTGCGCCGTGCCGGGCGCGACTGCCACTGGTTGCGCCGCCATCAGAGTCCGGATTTCCGCCCGGGCCGCGGCGAGTGGCAGCGGCGCCGCCAGTGGCTGGGGCGGGCGCTGCGGGAGGCCGAAAAACCCGCGGGCATCCTCGCCGCGAACGACCAGCACGCCCTCGAGGTCCTTGAAGCCTGTGAACTGGCGGGGCTGGCCGTGCCCGAGGAGGTCGCCATCGTCGGCATTGGCAATTACCTGCTGGCTCCGGACGCCATGCGCACGCCGATTTCCAGTGTGGACACGAATCTGGAACGGCTGGGCTACCGCGGCGCGGCCACCCTCGACGCGTTGATGCGCGGCGGACGCGTCCCCACCCGGCCCGAACGCATTCCGGCCCGGACGCTGGTGGTCCGCAAGAGCAGCGACCTGCTGGCCGTCCACC
>JBKBTZ010000202.1:0-4749 GCA_046290825.1 Limisphaerales bacterium | reverse complement strand
CCAGCGTGCCGCCGCCCGCGTCGTTGGTGACGGTCTGCGGAAAGCCGCCGGCATTGGTGCTGACAGAATTGGCGCGCAACTGGAACTGCATGCCGGCCAGGGTGCTGTTGTTGTGGGCAAACACCGCCGCGCGGTTGGCCGCATTGGCGGAGAGGGCCCCGACGCCGGAGGCGCCGGCTTGCAGATTGGCGAAGGTCCAATAACCAACGGCAGTCCCGCTGTTGAGCACGGTGGCGGTGGCGTCGCTGCTGCCGCCGGCTGTCTCGAAGCTGGCCAGGAAGTTGGTGGTGAGGGCCGGGCAATTGCCCGCGTGGACCGCCAGCAGGACGGCCAGACTGACAAGAAGAATTTGCCGGGAGGGCCTCATCGGGTGGTTGAGCGAGGCTCTCCTCTGGCAATCTAGTTGGAGCGGCTGGCGGACGACAGCAACTCCTTCAACTTCGGCTCCATCGCCGCCGCCCAGATTTCATAGCCACCCGGGGACAGGTGGAGAAAGTCATGCATGACTTCCTTGCGAATCGAACCGTCGTCCTCGATGAGCTGCGAACCGAAGTCGAGGTAGTGAACCCTTTGGCCATTCGCGAGCCGGGCCAAAGCCTGGTTCACTTGCAGGATTTTGGCGCGCTGCCCGTTGAACTCCTGGCCGCGCGGAAAAATGCCCATGACGAGCACTTTCGTTTCCGGCAGTCGCGCACACAGTTCCTGCACAACGGCCCGCACCCCGGCCAGGATGTCTGAGGGATGGTCGTCTTTCGAGTTGTTGGTGCCGATCATCAGGACGGCCACCTTGGGCCGGATGCCGTCGAGCTGCCCGTTGGCGATTCGCCATAGCACATGTTGCGTGCGGTCGCCCCCGACGCCGAAGTTCAGGCATTTGCGGCCGCCGTAATACTTCTCCCAGGTGGCCTGCCCCTCGCGTTCCCAACGCTGCGTGATGGAATCACCGAGGAACACGACGTCGCACGGGCCAGGGTTGTCCTTGGCACGTTGCAGCACCTCGGCCTGGCGGTTGGTGATGGCACCGATGCGGGGCACGGGCACGACGGCGGCGTTGGTGCGCACCACGGATTCGTCCGCTTCGGTGGCTGGCTGGGCGCGCAGTGCCGGAGGCACGCACACCGTGCTGACCGTGATGAGCAGCAGGGGCAGCAGGGCGCGGCCAGCATATTTTTTTCGCGTCATGAATTGGTGGAACGGAATTCTAATTGTCATGTTTTTCTTTCGCCTTTTTCGTTCAAGTTTCGTCGCCACTCACTTCCCGATGATCCGTGGTTCCCACTAAGGTGCCCGCACGCGATCTACATGTCCGCCGAAGAACAGCGCGTTCTTGCCTATCCGGTTGCCAGTGGCGGGATGAAATACTTCGGCATCGCCCACCAGCGGCGTGGTCAGCCGTCCACCGAAGACCAACTCCACCACCGCCCGCGTGGCGGCCGACCAATGCTCGGGGCGGCTATAGGAGACGCCATTGAACAGCTCGAACCACTCGTAGCTGGTCTGTTCCCGAGGGAAGAGGGTGCGATCCTCCGGACAAAGGAACAGCGTGTTCGTCGGCTGTCCGGGAAACAGGGTCACGCTGATGGCGGGCAGGTTCGTGTTGACGCTGGGCAGTTGCGCACAAAACGGGAGGCGATCGTTGTTGTCCTGCACATACACCTCCAACGCGATACCGATCTGCCGGAGATTGCTCACACACGCCACCGCGCGGGCGGTTCGTTTGGCCCGGCCGAGCGTGGGCAGCAACAGGCTGGCGAGAATCCCGAGGATGGCGATCACCACCAGCAATTCGATCAGCGTGAAGCCGGGCCGTGAGGACCCGGCGAACGGGGGGCCATGCGGTGCGCGGGAAGGTTTCATGACGGGAGATCAATAGTGCCGCACCGAGTCCACTGTCGTCATCAGTTCGGCAATCACCCGCGAAGTGGATGCGCGAAAGCGAACGTCGGTATTCAGAAATTTTGTGGTGGCCCGCTGCAAGGCGGCCTGGCCGGATTGCGTGCGGAAATGCGCGCCCAAGGCGGCTCGCTCCGCCGGCGTCATCTCGCGCCGATACCGGGCTATAAAGTCCGCCATCGCTTGAATGTGGGCCTGGGCCTCCTCTGGTGGTGCCCGGTTCACGATCATGTGCAGACCTTCGATGTGGCCCGGGTTGAAAAAGTCGAGAAACGCCCGCTGGCGGTTCGCCGGATCCGTCATCGGACCATAACGGGCCTCCATAAAATCCCACACCGGCTGGGGCGAATGGCGGACCTTGGCGGCGGCCTGCAGGTCAAGCACCGCCTCGATCGGCGTATAGCGGCCAAACTTGCGCACCCAAAGGACCGTGGCCAGCCCGCCCACCGCCGCGAGGACGGCCAGGATCCAGAACACTTTTTTAGCACGACGGGTCATGGGCATGATTGCTGGGTGCAATGTAGAGCCGAAGAATATCCAATCTGCGCCGGTTCAGACTATAGCGCATTCGGGCTATCTGCCTGCCCCAAGCAACCGCGACGTCAGGGTGGAAAACTCCAGGTCCTGGCTCTCAACAACCTGCGCGGGTAACGGTGCCGGGGAGCCATGGTGGCGTCTCGCCAAATGCCTTGGAGGTCAGTTCCCCGTCCACTGGTAATCATAACCGGCGGGCGGCTCGTAACGGAACGGAAAGTTCTCCACGCCGGTCCGCCCGTTCCACCAGAGGCGGATGTAGGCGGCATGGCCGTCCACGAAGCTCGCCACCGCGCGGGCGTTCTGGTGCTGCACGCCGCCGGGCGCGGGGTGATGCCAACTGACAGCCAGCCCGCCCGCAATCTCACCCACCATCGCCGTGCGGCTGGGATCACGCACGGTCGCGAGTTTGCGGCCAGCCAGGCCCAGTTCGCCATTGCCCCGGTCCAGCCCGTTGAAGCCGTAGCTGGTGAAGTGGGAGAATTCGCTCCGCGAGAACCCCTCGTCACGCGGGCAGGCAAACACGGCGAGGTTGGAAGTGGTCCCGGCAGCAGCGCCCAGATACGGCGGCAGGCAATCCTTGTAGGCGTAGTAAATGGTGTTGGTGAAGTAGTGCATCGCGCCGTCGTGCTCGTCGGCGTAAAGCTGGAGGGCGAAATTGATCTGGCGGGTGTTGCTGAGGCAGGCGGCGCGCTGAGCGGCGGCCCTGGCGCGGCTCAAGGCCGGCAGCAGCAGCGCCGCGAGCACCGCGATGATCGCGATGACAACGAGGAGTTCAATCAGCGTGAACCCCGAACGCTTTTGCGGAGGGCCGCCCATAAGCTTGCTCCGTTTCACTGTCTGACCTTGCGACGGACCCGTCCAGTCCCGCAAATCGAGACACCCGCGGTCGGCGGCCAGTGCGTCCACCCGCGCGGACGCCGGAAGAGCACTGGCCGCCTTCGCTTAATTTGTCACGGTTCGACCTGGAGCCGGAAGAACTGTTGGCGGTTGGTGCCGGAGAACGGCACACCCAGCGTGACCGGCATGACCGGCGGGTTGGTGGTGAACAGCACCGACCAGTTCACCAAATTGGTCGAACCCAGCACGGTGTAGTTGACATTCGGGCTGCCGTTGACCGTGAACTGGAACGTCGTCCCGCCGCTCACCCCTGCATTGGAAAGCACCGGCGCCGGCGGCTGCGGCGCAGCGGTCGAGAATTGAATCTGATTGATGGTGCGCGGCCCAAATGAAACGACGAAGTTGGTGGCACTGGCGGCATTGGTCACGCTGACGGTCGCCCCAAACGCGTCCCAAGAGGTGAGCGTGGCACTGCCCGTAACGCTGCCCCCGCTCACGTTCAATTTGCAGTTGGCATAGGCGTTGGAGGTGTTGTTCAGCACCCAGACGACCATGTTGGTGCCGCTGCGGAAACCCCGTGCAAACAAGGTGCCGAGGGTGACCGTCGAGCCGTCGTTGTCGGGCGTGGTCACCGTCACCGGCCGGGTTTCCGCCGTGCTGGCGGAAAAGGCCTGTTCAATCTGGCCTTTGACCCCGTTCCGGGTGTAGGCCCACCAGATGAACCGGCTCATGCCGGTGTCGGTGCAGTCAAACACCGTGGCCAGTGACGCCTCGCCGTTGTCAATCACATCGCCAATGTTGTTGTCCCAATGCACCTCGGAGTGCCAGGCGGGCCGCGCACCGCCGAGCGACACCAGGGTCTGCAGGCTGGAGAGGAAGGTTCCGCGCATGCTGGGATAGTAGTGCGTGCCCACAATATCCAGATTGGTGGCCCCGCCGCTGCTCAAATACGAACTCAGCCAGGGCGTGTCGGGGTAATAATTCTCGGGGCCGATAAACTGCTTCGGGAGCGGAAAACCGCGACTGACTGCCAGACTGCGCAGCGCGTTGATGGTGCTGTTGTAAACCGACGGCGTGATGTTGCCCTCGTTGAAATACCGCTCATTGTCTATCCCCAGCACTTCAATCGTGAACCCGCCGTTGGTGTAGATGTATTCCAGATAGTCGGCCAGCAGGATGGCGTATTGTGACGCAATGACCCCACTGAAATCCTTCGTCCACGCGGGGAAGCTGCTGGTGCCCCTGAGCTTCTTGCTGGCAAAGAAGATCACGTTGCTGTTTGCCGCACGGGCATTGGTCATCGCGTAG
Organism: Limisphaerales bacterium; assembly: GCA_046290825.1. Classification (GTDB taxonomy): domain Bacteria; phylum Verrucomicrobiota; class Verrucomicrobiia; order Limisphaerales; family DSYF01; genus JBKBTZ01. Next base: position 174 of record JBKBTZ010000202.1, on the reverse strand, counting down.
AGCTGGTCGGCGTAATGACTGCCATCTACCACCCCGGCCGCCGGATGGGCGGGACGGTCATCCGTGCCCCAGATCGGCACGCGCATCACGTTCATCTTGTCGGTGACAAAGAGATCCTGCGCATAGGTGGGGGTGACGTTATAGCCGTTGATCCCCTTGATATCGAACCCCCAT
>JBKBTZ010000201.1:0-4776 GCA_046290825.1 Limisphaerales bacterium | reverse complement strand
GCGCACGCCTGGGCGGCAAGTTGCCGCCCAGAACGGCCAAGTTGGCCGTTCCACCCATACCGACGACCTGTTTCCGGTTAAAGGAAATGCTCCAAAAACCCTCACGCCTTGCCGGTGGAACGGGCGTTTTCGATGAGTTCCCAGAAGCGCGGGTTGCTCTGGAGCGCCGCATCTTCGCCCGCCTTCAGCCCCTGCCGGTAGAGGAAATCTTTCAGCGTGTTCCGGCTCAGGATGCGATGCACCAGCACGCCCAGCGCGTGCTTTTCGAAGTAAATCCGGTGGTCGCCCAGCCGCAGGCGGTGGAGCACGCGGCCGCCGTGTTCGAGGCGGCCGACGTCGTCCATTTCCGTGGCCAGCACCCGCTCGGGCACGCCGCGAAACTCCCCGAGCACCTGGAGCTGCAGTTCCTTGGGCAGCCGCGAAAGTTCGGCGGCGGCGGCGGGCGTGAAGATGATTTGAAAAGCTTTCATGGTGACTCCGCGCAGGGCAGGGCAGGCTTGGCCAATTCGCGTTGTGTGTCAATCGCGCGGCCCGGCCGGTTGGGAGCGGCGCTTAGGATTCTGCCACCACCCGCAGGCCGTCGTAGGCCAGCCAGACGTTCGCGGGCAGTTCGGCCTGGTGTTTGTCGTGGTCGTAGTCGTGGGTCAGGTGGGTGAGGTAGGTGCGGTCGGCTCCGATGCGGCGGGCCGCCGTGAGCGCCTCGTCGAGGCACATGTGGGTGGGGTGCGGGTCAAAGCGCAGGGCATCGAGCACGGCGATTTCCACTCCGCGGATGGCGGCAATCGCAGCGGCGGGCACCTCCTGGCAGTCGCTGAAATAGGCAAGGCGTTTGCGGCCCGCTTGTTCGAACAGGAAGCCGTGGCTGACAAACTTCCCGTGCGGGGCGGGGAAGGGTGTGATGCGCAGGTCGCCAATCTCGAACGGCCCGGTGAAGACGTGCGGTTCCGGGATGAAATACCCTTTGGGCCAGGGACCATCATGAAAAGCGTATTGATAGACGCGCCGCAGCACCGCCATAGTGTCCGCATCAGCCCAGACAGGCAGCGCCCGGCCCCCGCGCAGATCGCAGAAACGGCGGCAGTCATCCAGACCCATGATGTGATCGGCGTGCGCGTGGGTGAACAGGACGGCATCCAGCCAGCGGAGGTTTTCGCGGAGACACTGAAGCCGGAATTCCGGGGGCGTGTCCACCACCAGCCGGGTCTGATCACTAGCCACGTAGATGGCCGGGCGGGTGCGGTGGTTTTTGGGGTTGGCCAGAAACTCCGGCGGGTAATCCACACCGATGAGCGGCACGCCCTGCGAGGTGCCGGAGCCAAGGAAGGTGAATGCGAATGCCATCGCCGAAAAGTTTTGCCCGACAGCGCGGCCGCCGTCAGAGTTCCGCCGCACAGTAGCCATGCTCACCACGCTGCGCATCAAAAACCTCGCCCTCGTCACCGACCTGACGCTCGAGTTGCAGCCGGGCTACAACGCGCTGACCGGCGAAACCGGGGCCGGCAAATCCATCCTCATCGGCGCGCTCGGCCTGGTCCTGGGCGAGCGGGCCGACCGGACGCTTCTCCGGTCCGGAAGCGAGAGTTGCTCGGTGGAGGCGGTGTTCGATGTCACCCGGCTGCGCGCCCCGCTGACAACGTTCCTGGAGGACAACGGCCTGGAGCCGTGCGTGGACGGGCAGTTGCTGGTGAAACGCGTGTTCACAGCGGCCGGCGCGAACCGGCAGTTCATCAACGGCTCACCCGCCACGCTCGAAAAACTGGCCGCCCTCGGCGACTGGCTGGTGGACATCCACGGACCGCATGAGCACCAATCGCTGCTTCATCCCGCCCGCCAGCTTGCCATGCTCGATGCCTTCGGCGGGCTGGCCGGGGAACGGGAGGCGTTTGCCGAACTCGTCCGTCAGCGCCGCGCCTTGGAGGCCGAAAAGGCCGCGCTCATTGTGGATGAAAAAACCTACGCCCGGGAACTGGACCTGCTGCGTTTCCAGGTCCGCGAAATCGCCGATGCCCGCCTGCGTCCCGGCGAGGACGCGGAAGTTGAGGCGGAGCACCGGCGCTCCGCCAACGCCGCGAAACTGCTGCAACTCACCCAGGCAGCGCTCGATTTGCTGGCCGAAAACGAAAATGCGGTGCTGACCGGGGCGGGCATTGTGGGGCGCACCTTGCAGGAACTGCGCAGGTTGGATGCCGGGGCCGAGCCACTGGTCGCGTTACACGAGCAGGCCGCCACCAGCCTCCGCGAGTTGCAGGCCGAACTGTCCCGCTACGCCGACCGCGTGGAAACGGACCCCGCCCGGCTCGCCGAACTCGAGGAACGGTTGAACCTGTTGCAGTCGCTCAAGCGCAAATACGGCCCCACGCTCGCCGAAGTCATCGCCTTTGGGGAGGACGCAAAACGCAAGTTGCACACGCTGGAATCGCGCGACGCCGAACTGGCGCGCCTCGCCGCCGCGCTGGCCACGCTGGACCGGCAACTGGCCGCCGCCGGCGCGGAATTGTCCGCCAAGCGCCGGAAACTCATCCCCAAACTCTGCAAGGCGGTCACGGCCCATCTGGCGGATTTGGGTTTCAAACAAAGCCGATTGGACATTGAAATGACGACCCTGCCCGCTGCTGATTTCCCCCGGCACGCATCGCGCGTCACGACCGGCCTGGACACGATCGAGTTTCAGTTTGCGCCCAATCCCGGAGAACCGGCCCGCCCGCTCCGCGCCATCGCCAGTTCGGGCGAACTTGCCCGCGTCATGCTCGCGGTCAAAACCGTGCTGGCGGTGGAAGATGAAGTGCCGGTGCTGGTGTTTGACGAGGTGGATGCCAACGTGGGCGGCGAGACCGCCCATGCCGTGGGCGACAAAATGCGGCAGATCGCCCGGCAGCGTCAGGTGCTTTGCATCACCCACCTGCCCCAGGTGGCGGCGGCCGCCTCGGCCCACTTTCTCGTGAGTAAACAGGTGAAGGACGGACGCACCTTCACGGAGGTCCTGCCTTTGGATCGCAAAGCCAGGGTAACCGAATTGGCCCGGATGCTCGGCGGCCAGACGCCCGCCGCCCGGCACCACGCCGAGGCCCTGTTGCGCGGGGCCTGAAACCAAGGGGGGCGCAGAATGTCATCTGCTCCCTGCTGCCCGGTAAATGCCTGAAGGGGAACGAATTGGCCGGCGTTTTCGTGGCCAACGCAGCGTGATGGCGGATAAAAAACAGCGCAAAAGAAAATCCGAAATGCCCGTTGACACGTCGGAACGCATTTTCTAAGGTGCGCGCCGACACTGGGCTAGAACTCAGGAAATCGCCAGCCCCAAGCCGTGAAAAAGGCCGGATGGGCTGCGTTTTTTTGTCGTTTTAAGGTGTCAGGATTTCGGTCAGCTTTGGTGCCCACGTAGCTCAGTTGGCAGAGCGCGTCCTTGGTAAGGACGAGGTCATCAGTTCAATCCTGATCGTGGGCTCCAGGTCCGCAACACAGCAGTCTTAAACTAAACAGAACAACCAAAACCAGGAAGCAGCAATGGCTAAAGAGCAATTTCAACGCACGAAACCGCACCTCAACGTTGGCACCATCGGCCACGTTGACCACGGCAAGTCCACCCTCACCGCCGCCATCGTGGCAGTGCAGGCGAAGAAGGGACTGGCCACGCCGATTTCCTACGCCAACATCACCAAGGGCGGCACGGTGCGCGACGAAACGAAGACCGTCACCATCGCCGTTTCCCACGTTGAATACGAAAGCGAAAAGCGCCACTACGCCCACGTGGACTGCCCCGGCCACGCGGACTACGTGAAAAACATGATCACCGGCGCGGCCCAGATGGATGGCGCCATCCTCGTGGTCAGCGCAGCGGACGGCCCCATGCCCCAAACCCGCGAGCACATCCTGCTGGCCCGCCAGGTGGGTGTGCCCAGCATCGTGGTGTTTCTCAACAAGGTGGACCTCGCGGACGCCGACCTGCTCGAGCTGATTGAGATGGAGATTCGCGACCTCCTCACCAAATACGGTTTCCCCGGCGACAAGACGCCGATCATCCGTGGCTCCGCCACGGCGGCCATGGCCGGCAAGCCCGAGGGCGAGAAGGCCATCGCCGACCTGCTTGAAGCCCTCGATAACTTCGTGCCCGAGCCGGTCCGCGAGCAGGACAAGCCGTTCCTCATGTGCATCGAGGACGTCTTCAACATTGAAGGTCGTGGCACCGTGGTGACCGGACGCGTTGAGCGCGGCATCCTCAAGAAGATGGAGGAAGTGGAAATGGTCGGTCTGCGGGAGACCCGCAAGACGGTGGCGACCGACATCGAAATGTTCCGGAAGTTGCTCGATTTCTGCCAGCCGGGCGACAACGTTGGCGTGCTGTTGCGCGGCACCAAGAAGGACGAAGTGGAACGCGGCATGGTTTTGGCCAAGCCCGGCTCCATCACCCCGCACACCAAGTTCAAGGCCGAGGTGTATGTGCTCTCGAAGGACGAGGGCGGCCGCCACACCCCGTTCTTCTCGAACTACCGTCCGCAGTTTTATTTCCGCACCAGCGACGTGACCGGCACCTTGACCCTGCCGCAGGGTGTGGAAATGGTCATGCCGGGTGACAACGTCACCGTGGATGTCGTCCTCCAAAAACCGGTCGCGATGGAAAAAGGTCTGCGGTTTGCCATTCGCGAAGGCGGGCGCACCATCGGCGCCGGCCGGGTGACGGAAGTGATTGATTGACGGTGAGATTTCCGGTGGGGCGGGGGCCGGAACAACGGCCCCCGCCTTTCCGTCCCCGCGGCGCGGGATCGTCGGCAGATGACTTTA
>JBKBTZ010000200.1:0-4996 GCA_046290825.1 Limisphaerales bacterium | reverse complement strand
GCACGGCCCAGTTGGCCGTTCCACCCATACCGACGACCTGTTTCCGGTCAAAACTGCCAGCCCAGCGTGAAGACGTGAAAGTTGATTCCCGGGTTCCGCTCGTAAATGCCTGCGTTGGAAATGTGGACAAAGTGATAGCCCACGCGAATCCGGGGTGACAGTTGCAAGCCGACCCCGATCGAATCGGTGAATTGAAAGCGTCCGCCGATATTTTTGCCCCCAAAAATGCTCTCGCTGACCAACGTCGGACTGACCCCCGCTTCGAAGGTGATGGGAAAACCGCGCGGGGCGAGCGTCAGTAGCGGTCCCAAGGAGACGAACCCGGCGTCGGCCGCGTTTCGGCCCATCCAACCTGCGGCGAGATCCAGGCGCGTGTTCACCTCCCACGATTTCCCAAGAAGGCCTCCCAAGGGGGTGCGAAAGCCCGCCGCCGCCGCGCCATGGTGGAATCCGCTGTCACTGTGGGCGTCGCCAAACCCATAGCGCACCTCGACGGTGCTCAATTCAAAGGCGTTGGTGCGGGCACGGATGTCTCCCGCGGAAACAGCAAGGGCCGCTCCGGCCCACACGATTGCAATGGTCAATCGAAACAACATGGCTGGAGTGCGGTTGGTCGGTGTTCGCCCGGACTGCGGACGCCGTTACTATCCACCGGCTGCTGGGCGGGTTCAACTCCGCAAAAGGGGCCGGCGAGGGCAACGATTGGCCCCGAAAAAGTTGGTCGCCCCATGGGTTTCAGGGGCCGCCGCGCCATCCGTCAAAGCTGCGAGCACGCCAGCGGGCGCAGAAAGACGCCGCTGATGTTGGTCACGATCTCCGGGTCCGTGTAGCCGGGCGTGGCGCTCATCTTTTTCCAGTCGGGATCGGCGGCGAAGGCGGCCCAGCTCTTCTCGCGGGCGGCGAGGTCGTCGAACACCAGCAGGTAAGCCAGATTGGGCAGCTTCGGGCCGCTGAGCGCCTCGCCGAAGAACACCGGGGCCAGACCGTGGCGGCGGAACAGCGCGACTTCGCCCTCGTCGAACATCTCCACCTTCTTCACGTTCGCTTTCTTGCTGTGGCTCTCATAGGTGCGCAGCTCGAAGAGGCGGGAGCGGCCGGCGGTTTTCTGCGCGGGCACCTCGAGCTTCGGCACGCTGCGGAAGGCAACGAGCAGCGAGCTTTCGTAGCGCACGTAGGGTGGGTCGCCGGCGGGCGCGTTGAGGTATTCCTGCCCGGCCTGCTGATATGCGGCGTCGGCGCGCAACCGCTCGCCGAGGGTGGCGAACTCGTGGAGCGAGGGGAATGGAATTAGCACATACGCCGCCGGCGTGTCCGGTCCGCCCTGTTGCGTGAACACGCCCACGGGGCCGATGCCCAGGCGGGTCATCGCCGGGAGCGCCGCGTTGGCCACGTAATCCTCGAAACGCTTCACCATCGGCCCGCGCCGGAACTGGTAGCGGCGCAGTTCGTAATACTCGCGGACGGGCGCGGGCCTGGCGGCCTCATTGGCGAGGGCGGGTGTGGAAACGAGTCCGGTGAGGCCGAGGGCGGCGGTGGATTTGAGAAAGGTTCGGCGTTGCATGGCCCGCAGTGTCTGCCCGGACCATTGCGAACGCCACCAGATTCGCATCCACGGTCATCCCCCCTTGAACAAGCCCGGGAGCCACATGGTGAGCCAGGGGAAATAGGTGATGAGCGCCACGCCCACGGCCATCACCCCGAGCATCGGCAGCGTGGCGCGCGTGACTTCGCTCATCGGCTTGTTGAAGCGGTAGCTCGAGAGGAACAGGTTCATGCCCACCGGCGGCGTGAGGTAGCCAAGCTCGAGATTCGCCAGAAAGATGATGCCCAGATGCACCGGGTCTATCCCAAACTTCAACGCGATGGGCACGATCAACGGCACCACGACGACGATGGCGGAATAGATGTCCATCAGGCAGCCGACGATGAGCAGGAACAGGTTCAGCAGCAGCAGGAACATCAGTGGTGACTGGACGGTGGCACTGACCCACTCGACGAGCGCGTCGGGAATCTGCTCGGTGACGAGGTAGTTGGTGAGGCCCATCGCCACGCCGAGAATCAGCAGCACGCCGCCCACGAGCAGGCCACATTCGGCCATCACCTTCGGCAATTGCCGCACCTTGAGGTCGCGGTAGATCACCACTTCGATGAAGCACGCATAAAGCGCCGTGACCGCCGCCGCCTCGACGGGTGTGGCCCAGCCGCTGAACAAGGCCACCAGCGCGACCACGGGCAGGGCGAGTTCCCATTTGGCGTCCCAGACGGCAGCCCCGGCTTCGCGGGCGTTGAACCGCGGTCGTTCCCCGACAAAGGCGGGCTGCCGCCAGATGCCCCAGAGCGCGACGAGCACGATCATCAGCACGCCGGGCAGGATGCCCGCGAGGAACATTTTCTCGATCGAAATGTCCGCCGGGGAACCGAGGTTCACCGCGATGCGGCTGGCGACGATGGAATACAGAATCAACGGCAGACACGGCGGCAGCAGCAACCCGAGCGCGCCCGCGCCGGTGAGCAGGCCAAGCGCGTTGCGCTCCGAATACCGCGCCGCCAGCAGCACCGGCATCAGCAGTCCGCCCAGCGCGAGAATCGTCACACCGGACGCGCCGGTGAACGACGTGAAGAACGCGCAGGCCAGCGCGGTGGCGATGGCCGGCCCGCCGCGAAACTGCCCGACCAACGCCTGGAACACGCGCACGAGCCGCCGCGACGCGCCGCCTTCGGCGAGAAAGTAGCCCGCGAGCGTGAACAGCGGGATGGTCGGCAGCGAGGCGTCGGTCACGAGCGAGTAGTGTTTGAGCGGGACGGCAGCGATGGGAAATTCGCCGGCGTGCAAGAGGATCATCGCGGCACCGCCGATGGTGACGAAAATGGGCGCGCCCAGCACCGTGGCCACGCCGAGCGCCAGGAGCATGGGCCAGGCGAATTTCTCCGGTGGAATCCCGCCCCACACGGCAATGCCGACGGCGGCGGCGGCCACCGCCAGCGTGGCGGCGCGTTCCCACCAGCGCAAACCCGCATTCCAGACGAGGCGCAGGGCGATGAGCGCGAAGCCGCCGGGCAGGACCATCTGCACCCACCATTTGGGGATGTTGTAGGCGAGGTGCGCGCCCGCGTTTTTCTCGCTCAGCACGAATTGCATCGCGGAGACGCAGAGAAACGTGGTGACGGCGGCGGCGACGCCATTGGCGAGGACGCGCGCGGAGACCTTCAGCCAGCCGGTGAAAAACTGCGAGACAGCGGAAAGCGCGAGCAGCCGCTGGTCGCGCGCAGCGAGCGCGCCGCCCAGCATGCCAATGAGCAGGGTGCAGTGCTGGACGAATTCGCTCGAGCCTTCGACGCCGGTGCGGAACTGGCGGAGGATGATTTCCAGCACGGGCAGCGTGACAAGCAGCACGAGGCAGAGCGCGACAACGCCGTTCTCGCCGGTGCGCAGCCCCGCCCGCCAGCCAGTGACGGGCGGCGGGGTGTGCGGGTCCAGGGAAGCGGGAATTTCGGCGCTCATGATGAAATGTTAACTACGAAACACACCAAAGACACGAACGGGGACTTGGAAGGAATTTCGTGTGGTTATGTTTGGTCCGCGGGCGTTCATCACGGCTGTCGGCGGGCGCGGTATTCCTTGATGAGCCGTTGCGCCTCGTCGAAGACATCCTCGGGCACGATGGTGCCGCGGATGTCGGGATAAACCTTCTCCGCCTCGGCGCGCCAGAGGGCCTCGAGTTCCGGCGAGACGGACCGCACGGTCAGGCCGCGCTTGCGCATGGCTTCGACGGCGCGGTCGGCCTCCTTGCGGCCATTTTCGCGGATTTCCGCCCCGGCGGTGCGCGCGGCCTCGAGCAGCTTTTCGCGCGTCGGTGCCGGAATTTTTTCCCAAGCTTCCTTCTTCACGACGCACGCGCCGAGGAGAGGTGCCCAGTTCAACTCGATCATGAACTTGAGGTCGGTGTCGAGCTGGCCCGCCAGGGCGAAGATGGGCGGGCAGGAGACGGCGTTGATGGTGTCACGCTTGAGCATGGGCAGGATTTCGGCGGTTTCGAGCGGAACCGGGTTGAAGCCGTGCTTGCGAAGAAGGTTGACCTGTTCCGGGTTACCGGCCCAGACGAAGACCTTGCGTTTGCGAAGATCATCCGGGGTCTCGAACGGCTGCTTGGCGAAATAACGCACCCAGCCGGCATCCGCCCAGAAGAGCACGACAAAGCCTTTCGCCTCGAGATGTTTTTCCATCGTGGGCTGCAGCTTGGCGCTGACGTAATCGAACTCCTCAAAGTCGCGGAACATCAGGGGCACGGACTGAAGCCCGGCGACGCGCGGTTCGATGAAGCTCAGTCCCACGCCGGTCAGCAACCCGGCATGCAGGGTGCCGATGTTCATCAGGCGGATCATGTCGGCCTCGCCGCCTTGTGAGCCATCGGGGTAAATGACCAGCCGCACGCCGTTCTGGTCCCACTTGGACTTCATCTGCTGGAGCGATTGGAGATAAACCGAGCCGCGCGGGGCGAGGGTGCCGAGGTTGATGCGAATCTGCCGTTCTTGGGCGAGGGCCGGGGCAGCCAGCAAGGCCGTCAAGGTCAGGACGATGAACGAGCGGAACCACAATGGCGCGGGCCGATGTCCCGGGCTGCGGGAGAAAAGTGAGTTCATGATCACGGGGAGTTGGACGGCGGTTCAGAGGAAAAGTTCATCCACGCGGGCCAGCAGCCAGCGGGCGCGGCGCTGGAAAACGAGGTTGGCGAGGCGCGTTTCGGGCTGGGCGTCGGGGTTGATGGCGAGGGCGCGTTCGAGGATGGCGGTGAACTGCTCGCGGTCGCGCTGCTGGACGAGCACGGATTCCGCGTAGGAAACGAACGGGCCGGCAAGCTGGCCCCGGCTGAGTTCGACCGCGCGGTCGAAATGTTTCCGGGCGCGCGTCGCGGCGTCGCCCTCGGCGTTTTGTCGCGCCATTTCATAGGCGATGAGGAAGCCGTGAATGGCGCCGCGATCGAAGGCCTCGTCCAGC
>JBKBTZ010000199.1:0-5004 GCA_046290825.1 Limisphaerales bacterium | reverse complement strand
GAGGCGATCGTCGAGCTTGTGGTCAGGGCGATACGCACCAACCCAGCGGACGAACGGGAGGGCGCGGAGTTGCGCGGGCGTGATGTCGCCGGCGTCAGCGATGAAGGCGTCGTCGGGGACGTAGGCAAGCAGTTCCACGCCGAGCGCGGCGAGGGCGGCGCGTTGCTCGGGTGTGGGGGTGGTCTCGCATTGAATCAGCCGCAGGCCGGGCGGCAGTTCGGCGGGCGCGGCTTTCGCGGCCTCGACGGCTTTGGGGGGCGTGGCGATGCGTTCGTTGCGGAGGTGAATGGTCTTTTCCGGCGGCGCGGCCAACACCAGCGCGCCCGTCAACCAAGCCATCAACAAGACCAGCGCGCGGCGAAGGAAAAACGGCATGACACCGGCACAGTAAGCGCGGCACGGCGGGGAGACAAGCGGCGGAAACAATGGGAAGCACTCGGCGCCAGCCGGATGCTGGATGTTGACGGAACATCCAACATCCAACTTCCAACGGCCAACTTCCCAAGCGGATCAGCGAGAACGGGCTGGACACGCGCAGCCGTGCCGGGCAATTCGCGCCGGTGTCAACCGCCGCCGTTCTCCTCCGCGCCGCGCGCCAGCTCACGCGCGAGTTGCAAGCCCTCCGTTTTTCCCGCCCCGTCGGCTTCGTGTATCACCCGCTGGATTACGCCTGGGCGGCGCATCGCGCGTATCTGACGCGCTACGCGAATGGTCCGAAACGGGTGTTGCTGCTGGGCATGAACCCCGGTCCGTTCGGCATGGCGCAAACGGGCGTGCCGTTCGGCGAAGTGGCGGCGGTGCGGGACTGGCTGGACATTCAAGCGCCGGTGCGGCGGCCCAAACGGGAGCATCCTGCGCGGCCCGTATTGGGTTTTGATTGCCCGCGTTCCGAGGTCAGCGGACGGCGGTTGTGGGGGCTGATGGCCGCGCGGTTTGGGACGGCCGAGAAGTTCTTCGCCGGCCATTTTGTGGCGAACTACTGTCCGCTGCTCTTCATCGCGGGTGGCGGCGGCGCGAAAAACCTGACGCCGGACCAATTGACCGGACCGGTGGCGCAACGAATGTTCGCGTTGTGTGACGCGCATCTGGCAACGCTGGTGCGGACCTTGCGCGTCGAGGTCGCGGTGGGGATTGGCGGGTTTGCCGAGGAACGGCTGCGGGCGGTGTGCGGCCCGGGCGTTCGGGTCGGGCGGATGCTGCATCCCAGCCCGGCCAGCCCGGCAGCCAACCGGGACTGGGCAGGCACGGCGACGCGGCAGATGCGGGAGCTGGGAGTGTGGTGAGGGGAAGGAGGAACTTTTAACATCCAACCTCCACGACCAACTTCCAATGTCCACGGCACGACTGGCCCCGGCTTGGAGGTTCGAGGTTGGATGTTGGTTGTAGGGCGTTGGATGTTTTCGATGGGCTTCCCGCGCCCACGCCATCCTCGTTTAATTCCCCTCGAAGACCCGCACCAGGCGGTTGTCCACGAACACGCGGCCCCGGTGGCCGAGGAGTTGTTTGCGCTCGCGTTCGATGCGGACGACGTGGCGTTCGTTTTGGCCGACCGTCAGGTCATGCGCCTCGAAGCGGGGTTCATTGATCCAGCGCGTGGCCTTGAGGACGGGCTGCTGGTTGACCCGGATTACGAGCGTGCCGGTGAGCTGGTTGAACTGGTATTCGAGCCGGTTGATTTCGGCTTCGCCGATGTCGAGGGTGATTTTCATGGGATGATTCTCACCTCGACCAAGGGCATAAACGGTGCCGCGCGCCCGATTTGCTCTTTTGAAAAAAACGGGTGGGCCGTGTCGCGTTCCCGGCCAAAAATGTCCCGCATCAGTCCGCCAACAGCGCGGACAGTTCGGCGGCGGTTCGCACGGGTGCGCGGCAGGCCTGGCCAATGCAGACGAAAGCCGCCGGTTCACGGCCCGCCAGTCCGCCCGCCAGTGGATCCACCGGCCCCGCCGTGCCCAGCACCACCTTGTTGGGCTGGAAGGTTGCGTGTGCCGCCGTCAGCAGTTCGCGCGTCGCCGGGGCATCGGGGTCGCCGGCGATGACGATGCGCGCCGGTTCATCCAGCCAGAAATCGAGTGCCTGCAGGAGCACGGGCACGGCCTGCGGCAGACGCGCAAACTTGTCCGCCGCCGCGAGCAGGGCCGTCTCGGCGACGCGGCGGTATTTCTCCCGGCCCGACAGCGCGGCCAGCCGCAGCAAGGAAACCGTGGCGACGGAATTGCCGGACGGTTCCGCGCCGTCGGTGTCGTCCTTGACGCGGAGAATGAGGTCGGACGCGGCGGGGTCGCTCTGCCAGAAGCCGCCGTGCGCCGGGTCGTGAAACCGGGCGATGAGGGCGTCGGCCAGTTCGAGGGCGAAGACGAGGTGATCGGGAGCCAGCGTGGCCTCGTAAAGGTCAAGCACGCCGCCCAACAGGAACGCGTAGGCATCCAGCAACTGGACGGAATCGCGTTCCCCGTCGCGCCAGCGGTGATATAGCGTTCGCGAGGAGGCGTCCCACAACTTCTCCCGGAGGAAGCGCAGGTTGCGCTCGGCCGCCACGCGATACTTTTCCTCGCCCAGCACGGCACTGGCGCGGGCGAACGCGCCAAGCATGAGACCGTTCCAGGAAGCGAGAATCTTGTCGTCGCAGTGCGGGCGCACGCGTTGGGCGCGGGCGGCGAGCATCTTGGCTTGGGCGGCGGCAAGCACAGGGGCATCCGCCGGTTCCACCGGAGCCACCACGCTCAACACGTTCTGCCCCGGCAATGGCGCGGGATGGCTATGGTCCACAAAGTTGCCCGCCTCGGTGATGCCGTAATGCCGGACGACGACGTTGAACTCCTCGATGGTGAGGAGGCGCGACAGTTCCGCGCGGGTCCAGCAGTAGAACTTGCCCTCGTGGCCCTCGCTGTCGGCGTCCTCGGCGGAATAGAAGCCGCCGTCGGGATGCGTCATGTCGCGCAGGACGTAATCGAGCGTGGCCCGGGCCACGGCGGCGAAATCCGTTTCGGGTTTCGGGTTTCGGGTTTCGGATTTCGCCAGCAGATGCGCGTCGAGGTAGAGCTGCGCCAACTGCGCGTTGTCGTAGAGCATCTTCTCGAAGTGCGGGACCAGCCATTCGGCGTCCACAGAATAGCGGGCGAAACCGCCGCCGAGTTGATCGTGAATGCCGCCGGCGGCCATCCGCTCGCAGGTGTGGAGCACCATGCGGACGGCTTCGGCGTCGCCAAACCGGCGCGCGTAGCGCAGCAGAAACTGCGGCTGGCTGGGCTGGGGAAATTTCGGCGCGCGCCCGAAGCCGCCGTGGCGCGGGTCATACATTTCCTGGAAGGCCGCGCCCGCCGCTCGGAGCCAGGCCTCGCCGTGTTGGCGGAGCGGGATGTCGGTGGAAGACTGGGCACCGGGTTCGGATTGGCGGCGCTCTACCGAGACGCCGCTGCGGGGGGACATTGCCTCCGCCAGTTGCGCGTGAATGTGTTCGGCGTTCGCCACGAGTTCGTCACGCCGTTCGCGCCAGAGTTCGGCGATGCGTTCGAGCAGTTGAACGAAGCTGGGCCGGCCATAACGCGGCTCGGGCGGGAAGTAGGTGCCGCCATAAAACGGTTTCAACTCCGGCGTGAGAAAGACGCTCATTGGCCAGCCGCCCGCGCCGGTCGTGGCCTGGACGTAGGTCATGTAGATTTTGTCCACGTCGGGCCGTTCCTCGCGGTCCACCTTGATGCTGACAAAGTGGCGGTTGAGGACGGCGGCCACGGCGTCGCTCTCGAAGGATTCGCGTTCCATGACGTGGCACCAGTGGCAGGTCGAGTAGCCGATGCTGAGGAAAATGGGCTTCTGTTCGGCGCGGGCTTTGGCAAAGGCCTCGGTGCTCCACGGAAACCAGTCCACGGGATTGTGCGCGTGCTGGAGGAGGTAGGGGGATTTCTCCCGGGCGAGGCGGTTGGCAGGGCGGGCAGGCGAAGACATGACGCGGAACAATAGGCGCGGAATCGGGTTCGGCAAGGGCGGTGGTGGAAAGCTTGCTACGCCTCGCCTGAAACAAAGGGCAAAAGTTGCAGACCTTCTTTGCCACGGGTTCAGGCTGCACCCAAACCCGCCTGCCCTTAACGACCAACCGGCCCGACACTCCAACAGTTCACTTGCTGCAGTCCGCCAATTCCTCCTCAAAATCCACAATCTCTTTGATCTGCACCAGGAACCAGCGATCAATCTTGGTCAGGTTGAAGATCTCCTCGATGGTGAAGCCGGCGCGGAGGGCGTGGCGGATGAAGAAGATGCGTTCGGCGTTGGGCACGCTCAGTTTGCGGCTGATAACGTCGCGCGGCAGGATGTCGCGGTCGCCATAGACTTCCGTGCCGATGCGCCAGGGTTTGCCGTCACCGCCCAGACCGCTGCGGCCAATCTCCAGCGAGCGCAGGCATTTTTGCAGGCTTTCCTTGAAGGTGCGTCCGATGGCCATCGCTTCGCCCACGCTTTTCATCTGCGTGGTGAGCGTGGGGTCGGCTTGCGGGAATTTCTCGAAGGCAAAGCGCGGGATCTTGGTGACGACGTAGTCAATGGTCGGCTCGAAGCTGGCGGGGGTTTCGCGCGTGATGTCGTTCTTGATTTCGTCGAGCAGATAGCCGACGGCCAGTTTGGCGGCGATTTTGGCGATGGGAAAGCCGGTGGCCTTGGACGCGAGCGCGGAGCTGCGGCTGACGCGCGGGTTCATTTCGATGATGACCATGCGGCCATTGTCCGGGTTGACGCCGAACTGGATGTTCGAGCCACCCGTCTCGACGCCCACGGCCCGGATTACGGCGAAGCTGGCGTCGCGCATGATCTGGTATTCCTTGTCCGTCAGCGTCTGGATGGGGGCCACGGTGATGCTGTCGCCGGTGTGGATACCCATGGGGTCGAAGTTTTCGATGGAGCAGATGATGATGCAGTTACCTGCGTTGTCGCGCAGCAGTTCCAGCTCATATTCTTTCCAGCCCATAATGCTTTGCTCCACCAGCACTTCGTGGATGGGCGATGCATGCAAGC
>JBKBTZ010000198.1:0-5040 GCA_046290825.1 Limisphaerales bacterium | reverse complement strand
ATACCGACGACCTGTTTCCGGCTTACACCCCCTTGCAAAATACTGAGATGCGCCCCCCCGGAGGGCCACCCCGCTTTCGACGAAACCAAATCAATACGGCAGCGGGAAGCGGGCGGTCAGTTCGCGCACGCGCGTCCGCACCTGATGGGCGACGTCGGTGTTTTTCAGATCCATCAAGACTTCGCTGATCATGTCGGCGATGGCCGCCATTTCGGGCTCCTTCATGCCGCGCGTGGTGACGGCGGGGGTGCCAAGCCGGATGCCGCTGGCCTGGAAGGGCGAGCGGGTCTCGAAGGGGATGGTGTTTTTGTTGACGGTGATGCCGGCCTCGTCGAGGGCGATCTGGCAATCCTTGCCGGTGACGCCCTTCGCGCCCACGTCCACCAGCATCAGGTGATTGTCCGTGCCGCCGCTGACGAGGCGGAAACCGTTGCGCTTCATGCCCTCGGCCAGCGCGGCGGCGTTTTTGATGACCTGCGCCTGATACTCCTTGAATTCGGGCCGCAGGGCCTCCTGGAAGCACACCGCCTTGGCGGCGATGACGTGCTCGAGCGGACCGCCCTGGATGCCGGGGAAGATCTGCGAATCAATCTCCTTCGCGTATTTCTCCGGGCACAGAATCAATCCACCGCGCGGGCCGCGCAGGGTCTTGTGCGTGGTGGTGGTGACGAAGTCCGCGTGGGGCACGGGGCTGGGATGCAGCCCCGCCGCGACCAGGCCGGCGATGTGGGCGATGTCGGCCAGGAGCAGCGCGCCCACCTCGCGGGCGATCTGCCCCATGCGCGCGAAATCAATGATCCGGGGATAGGCGCTGGCCCCCACGGTGATCATTTTGGGGCGGTGTTCGCGCGCCAGCGCCGCGAGCTGGTCATAATCAATCCGCTCGGTCTCCTGGCTGACGCCGTAGTGGACGATCTCGAAAAACTTGCCGGAGAAATTGGCCTTGTTGCCGTGCGTCAGGTGGCCGCCGTGGCTGAGGTCCATGGTCAGCAACTTGTCCCCCGGCTTCAGAAACGCGAAATACACGGCCATGTTCGCGCCGGAACCGGAGTGGGGCTGGACGTTGGCGTGCTCGGCGCCGAACAGCTTCTTGGCGCGGTCAATGGCGAGCTGTTCGGCGAGGTCCACGTTTTCGCAGCCGCCATACCAGCGTTTGCGGGGGTAGCCCTCGGCGTATTTGTTGGTGAGCACCGAACCCTGCGCCTCCATGACGGCGGGGCTGGTGAAGTTTTCGCTGGCGATGAGTTCGATGTTCTCCTGCTGGCGCAGGCGCTCGTGCTCGACCACCTCGGCGATTTCGGGATCAACGTGTTTGAGTTTCAGGTGCGGGGCCATTTTGTGGGGTTCGATCTTGTTCACGCGGCGCGCGTGGCGACCGCCTTCAAATTGCGCGCCCAGAAAGGCGTCCACGATGGCGCGCGCCGCCTCAACGGGGGTGGTCTTGCCGGCGAGGCAGAGGACGTTGGAATCGTTGTGCTGGCGAGTGAGGGCGGCGGTGGCGGGGTCATGCACGAGCGCCGCGCGGATGCCGTCCACCTTGTTGGCCGTGATGCACATGCCAATGCCGGTGGTGCAGACCAGCAGGCCCAGTTCCGCCCGCCCAGCGGCCACCATCTCGGCCACTGCCCGGGCGTAATCGGGATAATCCGTGGATTCGGCCGAGTGCGTGCCGAGGTCCACAAAGTTGATGCCCCGCGCCTCCAGGTGGCGCTTCAACTCCTCCTTGAGCGCGAACCCGCCGTGGTCCGCGCCCAGGGCGAACACGGGCGGCGGCACCGTCCCGGTCTTGGCCATGCCTCCGGGGCCGTGCTCGATGAAGTGCAACACGCTGAGCACGCCCTCCTTGATCTGGTCGCGGCACGCGCGATACTGATTGAGCGAACCGCCGATGGGGTCGCTGATGTCCTTCTCATACACGTCCAGCGCCTCGTCAAATTCCCGCAGCAGGAACGTCTTTTCCGCCGCCGCCGGGTAGAGCAGTTGCACCGTGTCCACGTGGCTGTGCGTCATGCCGAAGATGTAATCCGCCTCCTTGGCGAGTTCGGCGGTCATCATCCGGCTGCGCTGGCCGGAGATGTCAATGCCCAGCTCCTTCATGGCCGTCACCGAGTGCGGGCTGGGCGGCTGGCCGTCCACGGCCCCGAGGCCCGCCGACAGCACGCGATACTCGCCGCGCCCGGCGGCGTAGTGGCGGAAGAGTCCCTCAGCCATCGGGCTGCGGCAGATGTTTCCGGTGCAGATGAACAGGACGGTCTTCATCAGGTTTGGGCGGGCAGTTTCGTTCCCGTCCCGGAATCGTCAAATGCGAAATCCTCGCCGCGGCCGGCGCGCGGCCGGAAAGTCCATTCTGGGCGGAGAACGCGGAGCGCGAAAGGAGTGGCGCACCCGTGAGGAGTCGAACCTCAAACCTGCTGATCCGTAGTCAGCTGCTCTATCCAATTGAGCTACGGGTGCTCCCGAAAGGCCCGTGAAACTAGTCCCCACCCCCCGGCCCGGCAAGTTCTTTCTCCCCGCGCAAATTGCATTGCGCCCGCCGGAGGTGCCGGGTTTCCATCCCGTGATTGCAAGTGGATCCGTCACCGAAACAGCAGTCCGCCCCGCCGCCCACCCGGACGGTCCTGGGCGCGCGGCTGCTGGTGACGACCTACGACGACCTCACGTTGCGCTGCCAGCAGTGGGCGCGGGAACCGGGCGTCCGCGCGCTGGATTTTGCCAACACCCAGACGGTCACGATGCGCCGCTGCGAACCGGCGTTCCGGGAGGCGCTGGCGACCTTTGATTACCTGGCCCCGGACGGAATGCCGCTCATCTGGTGCCTGAACCGCGCCGGGGCCGGGCTGCGCGACCGCGTCTATGGGCCGACGTTCATGCGGCATTTCCTCCACCGCGTGCCGGGGGAGTTCACGCATTATCTGCTCGGCGGCTCGGCGGAATGTGGCGAACGGCTGCGGGACATCTTCACCCGCGCCAACCCGGCGATCCGTTTCGTGGGCGGCTTTCATGGCCGGTGCGAACCGGACGGACGGCTGGCTCCGGACGACGAGGCGCAGGTGATCGAGGAGCTGAACCGCCTCCAGCCGGATTTCATCTGGGTGGGCTTCGGGACGCCCAAGCAGCAAGCCTGGGTGCAACGCTACAAGACCCGGCTGCGGCGCGGCGTCATCCTGACGGTGGGCTTCGGCTTCGATGTGAACGCCGGCCTCAAGCCGGACCAGCCGATGTGGATGCAGCGGCTCGGGCTGGGGTGGTTGTTCCGGCTCGCGTCCGAACCGCGCCGTCTGCTGGGCCGTTACCTCAAATACAACTCACTCTTCCTCGGTTGCCTGCTCGCGGACGGCCTGCGCGGGCGGGCGTGGGGGAAGTAGGGAAGAGGCCGCCGCGGGCCGAATCACGAAGCCCGAAGATTGCGCGCCCCGGCAGCCCGCCGCGCTCGCAACCCGGCATCTTTCCCCGAAGCGGTGCGTCGGCAGACCGCGCCATCCGGCTCCCGGCGATTGAGTGCCACGCATCCGACTGGTTTTCGGGACCGCTTTATTCCCCCTCCTCGCCGGTGTAGCGCCATTTGTCGCGGGTGGCGCGTTTGCGTTTTTCGGCGTCGCTGCGACCCCGGCCAAAGGGCTGGTGCCAGACGCGGGCGCGTTCGAGGTATTCCAGCTCGCGGCGCAGCTTGAGGAAATTCTCGAACCGCTCGCGCGGCAGCTCGCCGCGGGCGAGCGCGGCCTGGACGGCGCAGTCCTTTTCGGTGCCGTGCCGGCAGTCGCGAAAGCGGCAGCGCAGAGCCAGCAGGGCGATGTCGGGAAAAGCCTCGCGCAACCCTTCGCCCGCCATCCACAGGTGGAATTCGCGCATCCCCGGCGTGTCAATGACCAGCCCGCCGTTCGGCAGCACGATGAGTTCGCGCCAGGTGGTCGTGTGGCGGCCCTTGCTGTCGCGTTCGCGCACCTCGGTGGTGGGCTGGATGGCCTCGCCGTAAAGGCGGTTGATCAGGGTGGATTTGCCGACGCCGGACGCGCCGATAAAGACGACCGATTGCGCGGGCTGGATGAACCCGAGCACCTCGCGCATGCCCCGACGGGTCTTGGCGCTCACCGCCACGACGGGTGCGCCGCCGGCGGCCTGGCGCGCCTCGGCCAGACGCGCGTCGGGGTCATCGCAGAGGTCGGCCTTGTTCAACACGACCACCGGCCGGGCGCCCCCCTCGAGGACCATCAGGAGGAAACGTTCGAGCAGGCGGGGGTTAAAGGTCTGATCCAGCGCGAGCACCACGAACGCGAGATCAATGTTGGCGACGAGCACCTGCTCCTCGGTTTCGCGGCCCGGAATTTTACGCCCCAATTTCGTGCGGCGCGGCAGCACGGCCTGGATGACAGCCCGGGGTTCGCCGGGCAGGGTGGGCTTGAACGCCACCCAGTCGCCCACCTTGGGGAGGTCGGCCTCGGATGGGAGGGTATGCAAAAGGCGGCCGGCCACTTGCGCGAGGAGTTCGCCGGTCTCGGCGAAGAGGACGTAGTGGTGCTTGTCCTGCACGGCGACGCGGGCGGGCTGCCAGCCCCGCTCCCGGTGGGGCGCGAAGAGGGCCTCCCAATGATCGTTCCAGCCCAGGCGGGCCAGGTTGAGTTCGGGTTCGGCCATGCGGTGCGCCAGCAAACCAGCGGGGCGCGCGGTTGGCAAGCCGGGTGGCGGCGGCAAATGGTCCGCGAGAAAGTCTGCCTTGAGTCGCCTGGGCGGGGCGCGAGGAATTGGCCTGTCGGCGGGCGTCTTGGATTTGGACAGTGATCCCGGAATTCCCCGCAGATTTTCGCGGGATTTTGCGGACGAGTGACTGGCATTGGCGTTGCTCTCTGACGCTCGTTGCATCGGACTCAAGTCACTCGGGGTCTGGTGCAAGCTCTCCCCGACGCTCTCAGTGCGCCGGAAAAGGGTCCCCGTGCGAAAGCACAAACATCGGCCGCAAGGCAGGTGTGCAGGGCGTTTGGCTGGCAGGCTCATAGAACTGGGCGGGAGTTGAGGATGAGGCGCAAGGCGCGGTGAGGATGGCGG
>JBKBTZ010000001.1:0-100277 GCA_046290825.1 Limisphaerales bacterium | reverse complement strand
CGGGCGGCTTTCCCATCTGGGAATGGAACAACGGCAGCGGGGGGTCGGGCGTTTCGATGTCTTATGCATTGTCCGGTGGCAACACGCTCGATGTCCATCTGCAGGACCGCGAGGGCCGGACCAACCTGCTGCGGCTTCTCTATCCCGGCCTGCGGAGCAATCTTTGGCAGCATCTGGTCCTGAGCTACAACCGCCAGAGCGGCGAAACTCTGCTGTTCACCAACGGCACCGTCGGTCTCCGCACGAATCTTGGCAGCTTCATTCCCGCGACCACCGGCCATCTGTATCTCGGCTACCGCCCGACGGGCACGAACTCAGGAATCCCGTTCACCGGCGCGCTGGACGAGATCACGGTCCATCGTCGGGCGCTGACGGCGCGCGAGGTGCGTTGCGCGTTGCAATTCGGGCCAGAAGGCAAATGGCCCGCGCCCGCAGTCTGCCTGCCGGTGGACGACAGCGTGGTGGGTTGGTGGCGGGGGGAGTCGGACGCGGTGGATAGCGTGGGCGACAACCACGGCCTGATGTATCCGTGGCCGCAAGGTTCCTACACCACGGGCCGCCACGGACAGGCGTTCGCCTGCGGGTTGAATGCCTACGCGTTCATCCGTTCGCCCGCCGGGCTGGATGTCGGCGGTGGGCCGGGCCTCTCGCTGTCGGCCTGGGTTCAAGTCACCAACGCCACCATCACCGGCATGGGCCGCGCGTCCATCGCGGGTTGGGATGTGAACTCCCGGGAAGTTTCCTTCGGCTTTGACGGGCAGGGCCGACTGCGGGTGACCTTGCAGGACACCAACGGCACTTTACGGGAACTGCTCTCCGCCACCGGCCTCGTGCAAGTGGCGCGCTGGCATCATGTGGCCGGAACTTTTGATCGCGCATCGGGCCGGACCGCGCTCTATCTGGATGGCGCATTGGTGGCGTGGACCAATTTCCCGAACCTGCGTCCGGATACCCGGGGCAGCGTGGCCATTGGCCGCAGTTATGCCGGGCGCAATTTCCTCGGCGCGGTGGATGAATTCGCCATCCACAATCGCGCGTTGGACCCGGCGGAAGTGAACGCCCTCTTCCGCGCCGTAAACGGCTTCTGCATGGAGCCGCCGGTCATCGTGCGGCAGCCGGAACCGCCCGTGCTGCGCGTCAACGCAGGGAGCACTGTCACGTTCAGCGCCGAGGCCGCCGGTAATCCGCGCCTGCGCTATCAATGGTTCCGCGGCATTTACTCGAACAACGCCCTGCCGTTAGTAAGAGACGGCACCAACGCCACGCTCACGCTGACCAATTTGCAGGCCGCCGCCGAATCGGCCTACTGGCTCCGCGTGACCAATGCCTTCGGCGCGGCCACCAGTTCGGTGGTCCGGTTGCTGGTCAATTTCCCGCCCGTGGCCGACGCCAGCGCCACGCCCACCCGAATCCTGTCGCCCAACAACACCAACGCCCCCGTCGTCCTCGACGGCACCCGCTCGCGCGATCCCGATGCCGACCCGCTCACGTTCACCTGGTGGCGCAGCAACGAGGCTTCACCGCTGGCCACTGGCGCGATCGCGGCGGTGACGTTGCCGATCGGCGAACACGCACTGCGGCTGGTGGTGGACGACGGCCTGCTCACGGCCACCAACGGCCTCACGCTCCGGGTGCTGACCCCGGTGCAGGCCTTGCGGGAACTGCTTGAGCAAGTGCGCGCGGCTTCGGCGGGCAGGGGCCGCAACCTGGTGGCCACCCTGACCGCCGCCGCGAACGCGCTCGAACATGGCAACCCTGTGGCCGGACTCCATCTGCTCGGTGCCTTCCAGCAACAGGTCCGCGCGCAATTCGCCAACGGTGATCCGCTGGCGGCGGCGTTCCTGGCGGAAGCGCAGGCCATCATGGACGTGTTGGAACTCGGTCAACTGCCCGGCCCCGGACGGGGTCGGCTGGGCGGGGCATTCGCTGAGGGCCGCGTGCGGCTGCACTTCACCGGCCCGGCGGCGGCCAGCTACATCGTCGAGGCCTCGACAAATCTGCTGCACTGGGAACCGGTCGGCGTGGCGCGGCCCGTTGGCGAGGGACGGTTCGAGTTCGAGGCTCCGCGCGAGGGCGAATTCCCGGCGCGCTTTTACCGCGTCGTGACGCCGTAAACGGGAACGGCAGAACATCCAACATCCAACGCCCAACATCGAACCTCCAAGGAGCACGGCCCGCTCGTAAGGAGCACGGCCCGCTCGTTCCCTGGAAGTTGGATGTTCGATGTTGGATGTTCTTCGCTTGCCCCCTTTACCGCATCCGAAAACCGCCCTGGAAGATGACTTCCGCCGCCACCACCGCCAGAAACAGCAGGCTGACCAGCGCGTTCAGGCGGAAGAAGGCCACGTTGATCCAGTTGAGGCTGCGCCGTCGCGCAATCCAGTGTTCGAGCACCAGGCAGCCGACCATCAGGAACCAGCCGACGAGATAGGCGATGCGGAACCCGGCCAGCAGGCCGAACACCAGCAGCAGCCCGCACATCACCAGATGCGCCAGAAACGCCGCGCCCAGCGCGTTGCGCGGCCCCCAGCGCACCACCAGCGACCGCAGCCCGTGCGCGCGGTCGAACTCGTAATCTTGCAGCGCGTAGATGATGTCGAACCCGATGAGCCAGAACACGACCGCGAACGCCAGCAACAGCGGCAGCCCCGCGCTATGCCAGTGCGGTGGATGATTTTCCAGGCACCGCGCGGGCCAGAAATCAAACCCGCCCGTCACCGCCAACCACGCGCCGATGGGCGCGAGCGCCAGCGCCACGCCGAGAAAGACGTGCGTGAAATCCGTGAACCGCTTCGTCAGCGAATAGAAACACACCACCACCAATGCCACCGGCGACAGCGCGAAGCAGACCGGGTTCAGGAACCAGCTTGCCGCGATCAACCCCGCCGCGCTGACCGCCCAGAGCGTCCACGCGCTGGCCAGCGAAATCGCGCCGGCGGGCAGGTGCCGGCCGGCGGTGCGCGGGTTCAGCGCGTCGAACTTGCGGTCCACAATGCGGTTGAAGGCCATCGCCGCCGTGCGGGCGCAGACCATCGCCGCGAGGATCAGCAGGAAAATGCGCCAGCCCGGCCAGCCGCGCGTGTCGCGCGCCGCCAGCAGCATCGCCGCCAGCGCGAACGGCAGCGCGAAGATCGTGTGGCTGAATTTGACGAAGGACAGCCAGGTGCGGAGGCGGGAGAACATGGAATGGACGGCGCGATGGTGGTTAAAACATCCAACATCCAACGTTCAACATCGAACATCCAAGGAGGGCGGTGGTGGGCATGGCTTGTCAACTGGCAGTTCCCCGTGTGGGTGGCGGGGGGACGGGCGGCACCTGGCGCGCTTGCAGCGCGTTCCGGCGAGCGGTCTGCACGCTGGCGTAGAAGATGCGGATGAGTTCATCCGTCTCGGCCAGCACAAAGGCCAGCGCCGTGCCATTTCGCGCCCAGCCCTGCTTCCGAATCAGCCGCGCCCAGCGGCGGGTCTCGCGCAGCTCCTTCAGGCATAGTTTCATCTTGTGGATGAAATCGTTCCGCGACTCGGCCTCCTCGGCCTCGCCGTGATTGGGATACGCGGAGGTGCCCGCGCGCAGAATCTGGCCAGCCACATGATTGCCCGCGCGGCTCTCCGGCAGTTGCTCCGAGAGGTCAATAACAGCCGACGCGAAACTCAGTAATCGTTCTTCCAGATTGAATGTCCGCCGGGCCGTGCCGGCATCTTGGAACGCCTCCGCCATGAAAGGTTCGTCTTCGGCCAGTTCTGCGGGTTCCTTTTTGGCCCATTCCTTCTCCGCTGGCTTTCCGCCCACCCGTTCCGGCCCACCTCGCGATACCCTCCTCGAGGTTGGAGGTTGGATGTTGGGCGTTGGATGTTGGATGTTGGAGGTTGGAGGTTTCCCTGCCAAACCCGCCTGGCCTTCCGCCCCTGCCATTACCCGCCCAGCCCGCTTCATTCTCCCTCCTCCTTCCACCGCGGCAGCAGCGTGTGCGACACACCAAGGTGGTCCAGCACCCGCGCCACCACGGTGTCCACAACCTGCTCGACGGTTTGCGGGCGGGCATAGAATGCGGGGTTGGCCGGCAGCAGCGTGACCCCGGCGAGCAGGAGCAGTTCCATGTTCTTCACATGGACCAGGTTCAGCGGCGTCTCGCGCGGGACGAGGATGAGCTTGCGTTTTTCCTTCAACACCACGTCCGCCGCGCGCAGCAGCACGTCCTCGCTGTAACCGTGCGCGATGCGGCCCATCGTGCCCATGCTGCACGGAATGACAACCATCGCGTCCGGCGGGTTCGAGCCGCTGGCGAACGGCGCGTTCATGCTCTTGAGGTTGTGCGCCACCACGCCCGGCGGCAGCCGCAGGCCGTCCGGCAGTTCCTCGCGGATGACCTGGTTGGCGTAGTTGCTGAGGACGACGTGGAGTTCGTGCTGCCGGGGGTCAAGCTGGTCCAGCAGGCGCTGGGCGTAAAGCGAGCCGCTGGCTCCGGTGATGGCGACGAGGATTTTCACGGTTGAGCGCGCGGACTATGGCCCACGCCGCGCCCCCCCGCAATCGCCACCCTTCATTCGCGGTCGAACAACTGTTCGCCCTCCATCCGGTAGATCGCGCGCAGCCGGCCATTCTCGTGGTATTCGCCGACGATGAGTTTACCCGCCGCCACCACGGGCCGGTGGGTGACGTTGGTGACGCCGCCGGAGTTCATGCGCACGATGATCCACTCGTTGATGGCCGGCCCCTGCGCCTGGCAGCACGGGGCCAGCGCCTTTTGCAGCAGGAATTCGCTCACCTGCCCGTCACGCAATTTCAACGGCATCATCATGCCCGCCACGGCCACGCGCCGTTCGGACAACGCCAGCACTTCGGACGGAATGCGCCCTTGGAACTCCGGCCCCTGCGGGGTCAGCGTGAGGGCGGCGGTAAACCCGGTCAACTGGTCGAAGTCCACCACCTCGAACCCTGCCCCGCGCGCGTCGGCCAGCGCGTTGGTGGGCGCGGGATGGCTGGGCACGCCGACATGCTGATGATGGGCGTTGGTGGCAGCAGCGGGCGGCGGGTTGGTGGTCCCGGCGGCAAGGGACAGGGTGGACCAACCGGCCAACAGCAGGCAAAGGGCGGGGAAAATCCTCATGGCGGAGCCTCCTTTACCCCCACTTGTGGCCCGGGTCAAACCTCCCTCGGCCATTCCCGGGCGGCGGGGCCGGTCCGGCACCCCCCGCAGGACAAGAAACGCCCGATGATGAGCAAGATTCGCGAAGCCGGGCAATGGCGGTTGGGTCAGACTGCCCGTGTCGTAAAACTATGCGGAGCCGGCCACAACCTTCCGCCCCGTTGCCCGCCGGCTCGCCGCTTTGAGTGCCATGAAAACGCCCTTCTCCCGCCGCTGTTCCGTCCTTGTCGCGCTGGCTCTTGCGCCCCTGGCGGTGGCCGCCGCCCCGGCTGACCACGTCACCGTGCCCACGCGCGGCGGCATGCCGGCCATTCCGTTGATCACGGGCGTGCAGCAGAACAGCAACCAGATCACCCTCACCTGGCAGAGCGCATGCGGGCCGTATCGCGTCTGGGTGAAGAACACCCTCGGCGCGACGACCTGGACGGCCATCACGCCCGCCCAATACTCGAACAGCGCCACGCTGGTCATCACCGGACAGCAGGCGTTCTTCCGGGTGTCCGGGCCGTCGCCGCAATTCGCCGGTTCGCGGGCCTGCCTGGAATGTCATGAGGGCATCCACAACGCCGGCCTCAGCACCGCGCACAGCCAGGCGTTTCAGACCTTGAAGAACATCGGCCAGCACACCAACCCCGCGTGCCTCGCCTGCCACACCGTCGGCTACGGCCTGCCCACCGGGTTCGTGAGCGAAAGCCAGACGCCCTGGCTGCGCGGCGTCCAATGCGAGAACTGTCACGGCCCCGCCGCGCGCCATGCCGCAAACGAGATGGACCCCGCGCTCCGTCCGCGCAAGGACATCGCCGGCCAGCTTTGCGGCGGTTGCCACACCGGCAGTCATCAGCCCACCTACGAGGAGTGGGTCGGCACGCGCCACGCGACCGTTACCGAGGACATGAACCCGGCCAGCCGCATCAACGCCTGCGGGCGCTGTCACTCGGGTTCGTCGCGGCTGGCGTTGATTCGCGGCGAGGACCCGGCGGTGACGGTGGCGGGCGATGCCAACCTGGGCGTGACCTGCGTGGTCTGCCACGACCCGCACCAGAACACCGCCCATCCGCATCAACTGCGCTACCCCCTCACGTCCACGAACGACTTCTCGCTGGCCACCGGCGACGTGTTCACCAACAAATACAACCCCACCATCAACGTCTGCGCCCAGTGCCACAATCATCGCGGCGCCTCGTGGACCAGTTCCGGCCGCGCCCCGCATTATTCGCCGCAATACAACATGATGCTCGGCACCGTGGGCGAGCTGGCCCCCGGCTTCACCCCGGCGGGCACCGGCGTTCACGGCAAACTCGAAAAGCAGTGCGTCACCTGTCACATGGCGACGAAGGAATACGTGAGCGAGACCGAGCCGGCGATGACCGGCCATTCGTTCCGCGTCGAGGTGTTCGATTCGTGCGTGCAATGCCATCCGTTCCCCGAATTGCTGGCGCAATTCTCGATGGGTGCCCGCGCCGCGCAGATTCAGGAAATCAAGGGCCTGCTGGATCTCTGGGCCACCACCAAGGCCCCGGAGGCGTTGCGCACCAAATACGGCGCCCGCGCCTGGGAATACACCGTCCCCGGCAGTCTCTCGGGCGGCACCGCCGGCCCGACCGCCGCCGAGCAGGCGCAGATTCCCGACGCCATCAAGAAGGCGCGGTTCAATCTCTACCTCGTCTATCAGGATGGCAGTTTCGGCGTCCACAACCCGCGCCACACGCTGCGGCTGATTGACTCCGCCCGCGCCCTCATCGTCCCGGAACTGAACCGCTGACCCGCAACCCCCGCCTGCCATGAAGCGCCTGCTCGCCTATTACCACACGCTGGCCCCGCGCCGCGCCCGGTTCCTGCCGCTGTTCTTCACGCTGGTGGTCCTCGCGTTGGTGCCCATCTCCTGCCGCACCGTGAACCGCGCCGCCGTCATCCTCCCGAACGTGCCCGGCGCCGATTACATCGGCTCGAAGGATTGCGAGCAGTGCCACGAGGAAATCTACCGCGACTTTGCCACCGCCGATCACGCGAACCTGCTCGCGCCGGGCCGCAACGCCCGCAACGTCGGCTGCGAATCCTGCCACGGCCCCGCCAGCATCCACTCCGACTCCGGCGGCGAAATTCCGCCGCCCTACACCTTCCGCGCGGGGCGGCCGCTCTCCGCCGATCCCGGCGGGCGCGTGGGCACCACCGACCCGCGCGCCGTGCAGACCGTGTGCTACCACTGCCATCTGGACATTCGCGGCAAGTTCAGCCTGGCCAGCCATCATCCCGTGCCCGAGGGCCGGATGAGCTGCACCGAATGTCATGACCCGCACAAGGGCCACGCGCTCAAGGCGGGCCGCGCCGCCGCGCGCGCCGCCGACGAGGGCTGCCTGCAATGCCATCCCGCGCAGCGTGGGCCGTTCGTCTTCCCGCACGAGGCCATGAACGAAGGCTGCACCGCCTGCCACGACCCGCACGGCTCGGTGAACGCCAAGATGCTCACGCAGCGCGACTCGACGCTCTGCCTCAAGTGCCACATGCAACAACCCGTCGGCGGCCGCCTGCTCATCGGCGGCTCCGACCACACCCTCCGCGTGCAGCAGGGCACCTGCTGGACCGCCGGCTGCCACGAGGCCGTCCACGGCTCGCGCGTCAGTTCCTCGCTCCGCTTCTAACCGCCAACCCCGCCCGCGCATGAAAGCCCCATTCGCCCGCCCCGAACCCCGGCCCGCCGCCCGCTGGCTCCACCGCCAGGCGCTCTGGCTGACCGCGTTGATCCTCGCCGCCGGCACCGCCGCCGTCACGGCGGAGGAAAAGGCCGACGCCAAAGCCGATGCGAAGAAGGAGGACAAGGCCGAAGAACCCGAGCCGCTCACGCCCGAGGAATTTTTCGAGGGCGGCAAGGAGACCTACGCGAACTGGATCGAGTTCTCGACCGGCGGCCTGTTCACCTCCGGCAACAACGCCCAGGCCCAGCAGCGCACCCAGTATCGCGAGGGCGCATTCGGCGGCATCGAGGATTTGCATTACACCGGCAAGGCGGGCAAGGGCGCGACCCTCACGCTCGACGGGCGCGCCATTTTTGACAACGACGACTACCGCCTCGGCCTCGCGCTGGCCAAGGAGAAGCTCGGGTTCATCCGTGTGCGCGGCGAAACCTTCCGCACCTGGGCCAACGGCGACGGCGGTTTTTATCATCCCGGCGGCATTGCCTTCCCGCTGCAGCCCGACAATGAACTCGCGCTCGACCGCGGCGAATTCTCCGTCGAGGCCGGCCTCACGTTGAAGAACCTGCCCGCGGTCACGTTCCGCTACACGCACCGTTACCGCGACGGCGCGAAGCCCTCGACCATCTGGGGCACCGTGGACGCGGCGGGCACGGGCAGTTTGCAGGGGCTGGTCCCGGCGTTCTACGACCTCGACGAAACCAGCGACATCTTCGAGGTCGAGTTGCAGCACCAGATCAAGAAGACCACCGTCGGCCTCGCCGCGCGCTACGAAACCACCGACCTCGACAACGCCCTCAAGACCTCGCTCTGGCAGGGCGGCGCGCAGCCGAAAATCACCGACCGCTCGTCGGTGGAATACGACCTCTTCAGCGTCAACGCCTGGACCGAGACGTGGATCAAGCCCAAGCTGTTCTTCTCCTCCGGCTTCCTGTGGAGCGACCTGAACAGCACGTTCACCGGCAGCCGCATCTACGGCACCGATTACGACGTGGCGTTTGCCGCCAACCCGTTCAACGGCCTCGGCTACACCAACCTCGTTGGCTTTGCGGACCAGCAGGAATACGTCCTCAACCTGAACCTGCTGACCATCCCCGCCAAAAACCTCACCGTCACGCCCTCGATCCGCGCCCAGCGCACCGACTGGGAGGCTGGTTCGACGGCGGGCCAGACCACACCCGGCGCCCTGCTCAGTTCCCGCAGCGACGGCGACCGCATTGACGTGCGCGAACGGCTCGACATCCGTTACTCCGGCATCACGAACTGGAGCTTCCACGCGCGGGGCGAGTGGACCCAGGCCGAGGGCAACATCCGCGAGCAGGGCGGCCTCACTTCCCCCGTCGCCGCCATCACCCGCGACACCGACGACGAGCGCCGCTTCCAGAAATACAGCCTCGGCGCGAAATGGTATGCCACGCGCAAGACCAGCATGGACGTGGGCGGCTACTGGAAACGGAACCACTACGATTACGACCACAACGTGGACAGCACCGGCAACGCGGGCGGCAACCGTTACCCGGCCTACCTCGTGATGCAGAACTTCGAGACGCTTGATGGCCATTGCCGCCTCACGCTGCGCCCGCGCGCCAATCTCAGCCTCGTCACCCGTTACGAGTATCAGCTCTCGACCATCGAGACCCGGCCCGACGCCGCCTCCGGCCTCGGCGAGATCGAGTCCGCCGAGATGACCAGCCACATCGTCGGCCAGAACGTGACGTGGTCACCGTGGGCGCGGCTCGCGTTGCAGCTTGGCGTCAACTACGTCAGCAGCGAGACCGAAACGCCGGCCCCGAGCGTGACCCAGGCCGTGCTCGACGCGCAGAACAATTACTGGACCGTGCAGACCTCCGGCACGCTGGTGCTCGACGACAAGAGCGACCTCACCCTGGGCTACACCTGGTATCGCGCGGACAACTTCAAGGACAACTCGGCGTTCGGCGTGCCGTTCGGCGCGGGAGCCGAGGAACACAGCGTCAACGCCACCATCACCCGGCGGTTCAGCGAGCGCGTGCGCGTCGCCCTCAGCTACGGCTTCGTCCACTACACCGACGAGACCAGCGGCGGGAACCACGACTTCGAGGCGCACTTCCTCTCCGCCCGCCTGCAATACCGCTTCTGAAGCCCGGGCGGACCCGGGAGGGCGACCGAAAGCACAGCCGCTCGGCATTTCCCAAGGGGGCGGTTTGGGGTTAGGCTGGCGGCATGAAGGCCAAGCCTGAAGCCCAAAGCCCGAATCTCCAGGTTCGAACCGAAACCGAACGGGTGGCACGCCGGAGCGCAATCGCCTTGCTGGCGCTAGCCCTGCTGGCGCTGCCGGCCCGCGCGGAGGAGCGCGCCACCGACCCGTATCGGCAGTTCGGGCAGTGGACGCCGCCGGGCAGCCTGGGCTGGCATTTGTGGACGAACTGGACCGCCCGCACCAATGGCCGCACCGACGCGGTGCTGGCGCGCATCGAATCCCTTCCCGGCTCGAACGGGAGCATGGCCACCAACGCAGCCTGGAACACGAACTGGTTCTTCTTCGGCCTCGAGAACTTCACCGCCATGACCCACGCGCGGACCAACGCGGGCGGCGAGCCATTCTTCTGGCGCAAGGCGATGCTCCTCTCGCCCGTCGCGTTGCTGCAGGCGGGCCACACCTTTTGCGGAAACCATCCCGACCAGACGCACTGCGGCAGCAACCAGTGGTTTCTCGCGCTGGACAAGACCAACGGCCATCACTGGCGGCGTTGCGTGGGCGGCGTGAGCCGGCAGACGAACTTCGGCGATTACTTCATCGGCGTGCTGGAAAAGCCGTTTCCGCCCGGCATTGCCTCCGTGCCGCTGGTGCTGTGGGAGACGGTGAGCAACCGGCTGGACCAGCCGCTGGGTCGCTGGCCAACCGTGACGCTCTGCCAACACGCCCGGACGATCGGCAACTTCTCGTTCCACTGGGGGAGCGACCACGGCGTGGCTCCGCAGGACAGCGGCTCGCCGACATTTCTCGTGATCAGCAACCGGCTGGTCGGCTTCCCGCGCGGCTTCGCGGCACCCAACCTCCACGCGGCGGGCCTGACGCAGTTCCTGACCGACTACACGAACGCCCTGCGCCGCGCGGGCCATGATCCGCGCCGGTATCCGGTGCGGTTCGAGACGCTGGCGCAGTTCCCAACGATGGAGGAAGTCCGCGCGGCGGAACGGTAAGGTTCGGCCGGACCGCGCATCACCGCGCACCCCTGCCGACGAGGTGGACGTGGAAAGCCAGCGGGCGGGGGAAGTCGCGGACGGGGGCGGGGGCCAAGTGGTGGCGCCGCTTGCCGGAGGGCACGGCGGAAGCAAGTTCCCCGGCTCCGGCGTTGCCAATCGCGGTTCCCGCCGCATAGCATCCGCCGTCCCGCCCCAGGCCGCGGGTTGTGATGTCCGAATACAAAGTCCAGTTCGAGGTCTTCGAAGGCCCGCTTGATCTGCTGCTCCACCTCATCAAGAAGGAGGAGGTGGACATTTATGAGGTCAACCTGACCAGGCTCGCCACGCAGTTCGTGGAATACATCGAGACCATGCGGTTGCTCGACCTGGACATCGCGGGCGAGTTCCTCGTCATGGCCGCCACGCTCATGTATATCAAGAGCCGCGAACTGCTGCCCAAGGAACAACAGGTCCAGGCCGAGGAGGACGACGACGGCGAGGATCCGCGCTGGGAACTCATCCGCCAGCTCGTCGAATACAAGAAGTTCAAGGACGCCGCCGCCCGGCTCCAGGAACTCGAATTGCGCCAGGAAAAAATCTATCCCCGCCTGCCGGTGAAACTGGAATTCGAGCGCGAACCCGCCGCCACCGGCCAGGCCGCGTCCGTGTTCGACCTCATCCACGCGGTCAACCAGATCCTCCAGCGCTTCAGCGAGAAGGAAAACCTCCGCGAAATCTTCGAGGACAAGTGGACCGTGAGCGAGAAGATCGAGGAATTGCGCCAGCGCCTGCTGCACACGCCGCGCCTGCGCTTCTCCGAGTTGTTCGCCAGCTCCACCAGCCGCACCGAGGTCGTCGTCACCTTCCTGGCCATGCTCGAATTGATCCGCCTCAAGGTGCTCACCGCCGTGCAGTCCGAAAGCTTCGGCGACATCGAGCTGTGCCACACCGGCCAGCCCGCCGCCGCCACCACGCCCGTCATGGCCGCCACGCCCGGCCCCACGGCCTGGGCGCTGGACCAGGCCGACACCGCCACCGCTTGATGATGGAACTGAAATTCATTCTCGAGGCGCTGCTCTTCGCCGCGCAGAAGCCGCTGACCACCCGCGAACTGCGCGATGTGTTCGCCGGTGCCGTCGAACACGCCGAGGGCGATGACTTCGTCCGCTCGCTCCGCAAGGTGAAGGAGGCCGAGCTGGAAACCACGCTGCAACAGCTCGCCAGCGATCACGAGCAGGCCGGACGCAGCTACCGCCTCGTTTGCATCGCCGGCGCGTGGCAGTTCGTCACCCAGCCCGAATACGCCCCCTGGCTCAAGGCGCTCGTCGGCCACCGCGCGCGCCCGCCCCGGCTCTCGCAGCCCGCGCTCGAAACCCTTGCCATCATTGCCTACCGTCAGCCGCTCACCCGCGCCGAGATGGAGCAGGTGCGCGGCGTCAGCGTGGACGGCGTCATCCAGACGCTGCTGGATCGCGGCCTCATTGAGCAGGTGGGCCGCGCCGAAGTCGCGGGTCGCCCCTCGACCTACGGCACCACCGCGCTGTTCCTCGAATACTTCGGCCTCCGCAGCCTCGACGACCTGCCCGACGCCGCTGAACTGCGCCGGCTGCCGGTCGAAAAGCCCCCGCTGGCCACCGTCGAACCGGGCCTCGCCACCGCCCCGCCGGAACAGCTCGCGCTCTCCGACCAGCCCGCGAAGGAAACCCCGCCCGACGGCGAAGCCGCCGGAGGGCCGGAACAGCCGCAGGGCAAAGAATAACCCCAAGCGCCAACCGGAACGCGCATCTCGCTATGTTGCAAGGCAGCGCGGATTGATTTCTGCGTTTGGATTTCGGGTTCCGGCTTTGGTTCGCACGGCCCTCCGTCGGCGAGTAACGGAGACACGCCCGCTGGTGACCATTCCCGAAATAATTCTGGCCCGCCCCTTGCTTGAGGTTCATGCTGCAAACCGCCCCCCCATTGCGACATGAAAACAATGCCCCGCTTCCATCCCATTCAGTTCCTGGTCTCCTGCGTGCTGGCCCTCTGCCTGCCGGTTCACGCGGTGATCCATTACGTCACTGTGGACGGCAACGGTTTTGACCCCGCCAGCCTGACCATCACCGCCGGAGACACCGTCGTCTGGATTAATGACGACGAGGACGATTTCCCCCATACCATCGTCAGCACTTTACCCTCCAGCCATCCGCAATGGTGGCAAGGCGTCGTCGTTGGCTACTCCGACACGTTATCGCGGACGTTCACCGTGCCCGGCACCTACACCTATCAAGACACACTCGAGGGCAACTTCGGCACGGTGATTGTGCAGGCCGCCCCGCCGACCCTGTCCGTCCAACTGGAAAATCCGCGGGTGGTCGGCGGGCAGTTCCGCTTCGAGGTCTCAGGCCTGACCGTGGGACGCCTTCATCTGGTCGAGAGCAGCACCAACCTCGTTCACTGGACCGCCATCAGCACCAATCTCGCGACGGCCAGCACGGTCACCCACACCAACGCCGCGGACGGCTCGGGTTGGTTCTTCCGCGTGGTGGAACTGCCTTGAGCCGGGCTGCACAGCCGGGATGCTCCGGTCGGAACTGCCGCAGCCCCGTTTACCGGGTCAGAACCAACTGTAGTTGAAGCTGATGCTGACGCGCTCGGCCTGGAGCGGGTTGGGCGGCACTTCGTGGCGCAGCCAGCTTTCAAACAGCACCACCTGGCCCGCCTTGGCGGCAATGGTCTGCCAGGCGCGGTGTTCCGGGCGGCAGTCGGAGCGGCGCGGGGGCGCGGCCATGAACCGGTCCAGCCGCGGATCCTCGAACTTGATGCCCGAGCAACCCGCCGGCGTGCGGACGTAGTAGGTGCCGCTGAGGGTGGAGAGCGGATGCAGATGGAGGCCATGCACGACCTGGTGCGGCATGATGTTGATCCAGCAATCGGTCATCACCAGTGGACGGCCTTCGAGGTCGAGGTCCAGCGCGGCGGCGAACGCTTTCACATGACGGTTCAACTTCCGCTCCAGCTCCGCGAAGGTGGAGGACAGCTTGTGCATCCGGCAGAGCGAGCCGTAGGACGTGTAGCCGCCGGGATAATTCTTCCGGCACCAGCGCCGACCGTCGTCGTCATGATCACGCACCTGGTAACACTCACGGAGCAGCTCCCGGTTGAAGCGCGCGTTGTTCCGCTGCAACGGCGCCTGATAAACCAGGGTGGGGAAAAAGGAGTGAATCGCCATGCCCGAACCGTAACAAAGCGGACGGCGGCGGCCCAAGCGCCAATTCGGGGAAACCGCCCGTTCCCCGCACCCGCCCGGATGCCTCTCGGTTTTGAAGGGATGCGGGTCGGCGATAACGGCGCGCGGACGTCCTCGTCCGCAGCCACCCCCAAGCACTCCGATGCCGCCCGGAGACCCGCGCAAAGCTGCGGATCAGAGGTCCGCGCTCCTCCCGCGCAGGGTTCAGACTTCCCTTGCGCGGTGTTCCCCGGTTTCCTTGCCGCCGCACCCCATGAAGCTCCTGCTCCTGCGCCACGGCATCGCGGTGGAACCCGGCACCCCCGGCTACGAAGATGATGACACCCGCCCGCTGACCGCCGAGGGCCGTCGCAAGACCGAACTCGTCGCCCGCGCGCTGGCCCGGTTGGAACTGGTGCCCGATGTGATTCTCACCAGCCCGCTCGTCCGGGCGCGGCAGACGGCGGAAATCGTCGCGGCGGAACTGGGCCGCGCCCGACATCTGCACGACTGCCACGCGCTCGCGCCGGGTGGCAAGCCGGTCTCGCTGCTCGCCCTCGTGAAAAAGAGTCATGCCCGCGCGGGCAGCACGATGCTCGTCGGCCACCAGCCCGACCTCGGCGAACTGGCCTCCCTGTTGTTGACGGGCAACCCGCTCGGGGCCGCGCTGGAGTTCAAGAAGGCCGGCCTTGCGGTATTCGAGTGGAACCGCTCCACCGGCGGCGGCGACGCGACCTTGGAAATGCTGCTGCCCCCGCGCGTGTTGACGCGGCTGGCGTGACCATGGTTCGTTGCGGCAGCAGCGCGCCAGCCATCACCACCCGGGCCGGTTGCATTCCTGCGAGCCGGCTCCGGCAGCCGCCAGACCTTGACTCGCGCTAAGGCGACGCAGTCAGCAGACAGACCGGAACCGCCCCGGGTGACCGTGTCTCATTTCTCCAGATAATACGGAAGGACAATGTCATATTATTGGCATTGAGAGGGTTCCGGCCCTTGGTGAGCGTTGGCACGGGGGCTGCGACAACCGGGCTGCGTATGGAGATGCTGTCCCCCGTTACCATCCGCCGGGCGGCCAGCGCCGGGCTGACCCTGACCGAGGTGGTCGTGTCGCTGGCGATCGGCGGCATTGTGTTCAGCGGCCTGCTGACCGGCTACCTGCATTCCGCCCGGCGGGCAGAATGGTCCGCCTATCATCTGGCCGCCCACTCCCTGGCCCTGCAGCAACTCGAAAATGTCCGCGCCGCGAAATGGGATACGCAGTCGTCCCCGCCCGTGGATCAGTTGGTGGCGGCCAATTTCCCCGAAACGGAGGACATCCTGGACGTGCCGGTGGCCGGCACGAATCTGGTGCTCGCGACCACCCGGGTCAGCATCACCCCGGTCTCGAGCAGCCCCCCCGTTAAGCTGATCCGCGTTGAAACGGTCTGGCCGTTCGGCGGTCGGCTTTTCACCAACCGCATCGCCACCTATCGCGCGCCCGACCAATGAACTGCCGCCCACCCATCGCCGCCATTCATCGCCGTTGCCGGGGCATGACGCTGCCGGAAGTCATGGTCACCAGCGCGATTTTCGGCCTGGCCATGGCCGGCTTCCTCGCCCTGCACCTCTTCGTTTTGCGCTACGATCAAAAGGTGAAGCTGAAGCTTTCGTCCTGCAACGACGCCCGCAACGCCCTCAACCGGCTGGCTGCGGATGTGCGCATGGCCGGCATCGTGCGCGTTGGCAACGGAGGGGCAACGACTTTCACCGAGGTGCCTTTTGGTCAGCCCCAGGTCGGCAACGCCCTGCAAATCTATCCCGTCAAAACCAACACCAACACCTTCATCCGTTACTACTGCGACACGGACGACGACCTGCTGAAGCGGTTCGTCAGCGGCGAACCGGAGGTCGTGCTGGCCCGCGCCGTCACCAACACGCTGGTCTTTGCCTCGGAGGACGGGTTCGGGCGTGTGCTTTCCAACAATTTCAACAACCGCGTCATCAGCGTCACCCTGCTGTTCAACCAGGACCAGAATCCCGACGGCGCGCCCCAGAGCGGCTTTCTCTACGACTACTACCACATCCGCACCCGGGTCACCCGCCGGGCGCTGGAATAACCCGCCCTCCGCCATGCGCTTGCTTTCCGTCCATTCCCGCCAGTGCCAACGCGGCTCCGCCCTGTTGATCGTGCTCGGTCTCGGAGCGATCGCGCTGATCATTTTTGCCGGCACCCTCCGTTGGACCGCCGGGACGACCCACATCACCGATCAATCCGTCCGGCACGCTGTCACGGTAGCCGCCGCCGAAGCCGCCACCGAACTCGTGCTGGCGGAGATCGGGCAGGATTTTGCCCAGCAGGGCGCGGGCGTGGTCAACAGCAAGATGCCCACCTACCGCACCCGCGTTCCCAAGGCCGCCCAGCATCCCCACTGGGGCCGCTTCCGCTTCAGCAACGGACAGGGCAACCAGAACGAAACCCGGCTCCAGGTCATCCAGCCCTGGACCAACGGCGCGCCATTGATCTCGCAATACGCCGGCCTGAAGGGCTACGCCGCCACCTTCCGGGTGACCTCGAACGCCCGCGACCTCGAGTCCGGCCGCGAATTGCTCGGCGCGGTGCAACAGGATGTGCAACTGGCCCTCATCCCGATCTACCAGTTCGCCATCTTCTACAACCTCAATCTGGAAATCCATCCCGGCGCCCCGATGGTGATCGGCGGGCGCGTCCACGCCAACGCCAACATCTACACCCGTCCCGGCTCGCCGCTAACCTTTCAAAACGACGTCACCTCCACCGGCGAAATCATTCCCGACAAGCATCCGCTGGATCCCAATTACCGCACCGGCGGCAGCGTCCAGTTCCTCGCCGAGCACGACAGCGGCGTGACCAGCCTCAACCTGCCCATCGGCACCGCCAACACCCCCGAGGCCGTCCGGCAAATCGTCGAAATCCCCCCGAACAACGAGTCGCCCAACTCCGACCTCGGCCGCCAGCGTTTCTACAACAACGCCGACCTCGTCATCGTCGTCACCGACAACAACGTCTCCGTCCGTGGCGGCGGCGTCGGCAACGGCAACGGCCCCAACCTGAGCTGGGCCTCGGTCAGCAATTTTGTCCGGCTGGACCGCACGCTGTATGACAAGCGCGAGCAGAAGACCATCAAGCTTACCGAAATCAACGTGGCCGGGCTGGTGGCCTGGAACGCCGCGGGCAACAACGCGCTCCGCAATGCCCTGGGCCGGGACATCCACTCGGTGTATGTGGCCGACAACCGCTCCCGCAACAGCACCACCGGCACCGGCGTCCGCCTCATCAACGGTGCCTCGCTTCCGCCCCTCGGGCTGACCGTGGCCACCCCCAACCCGCTCTACGTCCTGGGCCACTACAATGCCACCGGTTCCGCCGTGGGAACGACCAATACCGCCAGCACCAAGCCCGCCGCCATTGTGGCCGATGCCATCACCATCCTCTCCGGCAGTTGGCAGGACACCAACAGTGCCAAACCCCTGGCCAACCGTTCCGCCAGTCACACCACCGTTAATGCCGCCTTCCTCGCCGGCATCGTCGAAACGGGCAACGGCTACTACAGTGGCGGGGTCGAAAACTTTCCGCGCTTCCTCGAGAACTGGAGCAGCCGCAACCTGACCTACAATGGCTCGATGATCGTCCTCTACCGCAGCCAATACGCCACCGCTCCGTGGCGCGGCACCGGCACCGGGCCGGACATCTACAACCCTCCGAACCGCAACTGGTATTTCGACCGCAATTTCCTAGACCCCGCCAAACTGCCGCCGCTCACCCCCTCGGTCCGGGCCATGATTCGCGGCCAATGGCGCATGATTCCGCCCAACACGTGACCCTGGCCGCGACCGTCAGGCCACGCGCAACCACAGGGTTTTGAGATACCCCGGCTCCGCGCGGCTCACGGGAAAATCGGGTGGCTGCGGGATGAAGTGTTCCGCCCGGATGGTCCGGCCCGCCGCCTGGACGGCCCCCTGGACCGCCGCGATAAACTGCTCCGGCGGCCAGCCCGCCGTGTTGGTCGAGGCGAACAGCACACCGTCCGGCGCGAGCACGGCCAGCGCCGCCCGCACCAGCGCGCCGTAGTCCTTCTCCGCGCGGAACACCCCGCCCGCCTTCGACTGCGAAAACGTCGGCGGGTCCAGCACCACCGCGTCAAACCGCCGACCTTTTTTGGCCAGCCGCCGCAGCCAGTCAAACGTGTCGCCGAAGATGAAATTGTGCGTCGCCGGATCGAGGTCGTTGAGCGCGAAGTTGCGGCGGCCCCAATCGAGGTATTTCCGCGACAGGTCGAGGCTCGTCGTCCGCCAGCCCGCTTGCGCCGCGGCCACCGAGAAGCCGCAAGTGTAGGCGAAGGTGTTCAACAATTCCGCGCCCCCCGTTTCGCGCTCCGCGTTCTGCAACGGGAATCCGGCGGCGACGTGCCCGGTCAGGAAACGGCGGCGGTTGTCGCGTTGATCCAGGAACAGGCCGACGGAATAGCCCTCCTGGAAACTCAGCTCGAAGCACAGTCCGTTCTCGCGCACCACGAAGCGGTCCGGGGCGGGGTTCCCGAGCACGAGTTGCGGCGCGACTTGGTCGGGCGCGGCGCGGCGCACCTGGCGGTCGAGACGCTTGTGATACGCGCCGCGCGTGCCGGTGGCGGTGAGCAGGTCGCGAAGGGTGTCGAGTTGTTCCGGCGACAGCGGTGCGACGGCCTGCGAGTAGAGGAAATCCCCCAGCCGCTCGACATACCAGCCCGGCCAGCCGTCGCTCGCGCCATGAAGCAAACGGAACGCGTCGGTCTCCGCCGGCGCGAGCAGCGCGTTTCGCCGGGCGAGAGGGACCTCCAGATTGGCTGCGGTCGGCAATCCCCCTGCCGCGAACGGCACCGGAGAAGCGAACCGGCATTCCGCGCCGGTGGCGGGGTGTTGGAAAGCCAGTTCCGCCGCGTGCAGATGCACCCGCGCGGCCGGTGTGCCGCCGTAGAGCGTGTCGCCCAGAATCGGCAGGCCCGATTCGGCCGCGTGGACGCGAATTTGGTGCGTCCGCCCCGTGTGCGGGCGGGCCTCAAGCAACGCGCAACCCCCTGCGCGCCGCCGGACGCGGAAATGCGTCTCCGCCGGCTCCCCGCCGGTCCGCGTGCCGGTGTATTTCTCCCCGACGCGGACGAGCGTGGACTTCACCATGAAGGCGTCCCGCCGCACGGGCCGGTCGGTGAGCAGGAGGTAGGTTTTCTCGACAGTATGCGCGGTGAACTGTTGGGTGAGCGCGCGGTTGGCGAGGGGGGATTTGCCAAACAACATGACGCCGCTGGTTTCTTTATCGAGCCGGTGGATGATGGAGAGCGTGGCCCAGCGCGGCTCGCGGTGGCGGAGCCAGTCGTAAAGTCCCTCTCCGGCGAAGGGCGCCGGCGCGTGGGTGTTCAGCCCGGCGGGCTTGTCCACCACGAGCAGGTGTTCATCCTCGTGGAGAATGCAGGGGATCATGGCCGGCCCCCTCCGGTCAGAAGAATTTCCAATCGTCCTTCCACACCACCCAGACGGCGAGCAGGAAATTGGTGATGGCGTGGGCGGTGATGGCGTCGCCGAGGCGCTGTTTGCGGATGACCAGCCAGTGCATGGACAGCGCGAAGAGGATGCCGGGCAGCCATTGGTAGTGCATCAGGCCGAAGAGAATTGAGGCTGCCACCACCGACGCGCCGGCGAAATATCCGAGGGGCACCTGCTCCCAGTCGTTCTTGATGAACAGCCGATAGACGAACGACCGGTAAAACACCTCCTCGATGGGCGGCACCACAAACGTCATGCCGAAGGTGCGGATGACGATCAGCGCCCAGGCCGTGACGGAGTTTTCGCCGAATCGCTCGAAAGGCACCCATTCGTCCCCGGGCACGGGTTTCATGATGACGTGGTTCATCGGATAGAACGGGTCCAGCCCAATCCACGCGACGCACATGACAATGCCAATGACGACCGCCTCCCAACTGATGGCCCAGCGCGCCTCGGCCACGACGCGGCGCATTTCCCACACGATCCAGACGCCGAGGATCGTCTTGACCGCGTAAATCCAATACTTGCCATCCGCGCCGAACATGCCTTGCGCGAAGGTGAGCGCGGCAAAGAGGAAGAACGGCGCGACGCGGGCATGGCCGGGCGAGCGTTCGAGCAGTTGGCGCAGCGGGTTCATGAACGGCGCGCCGTGTCTAGCAGGCGTTCCCCGCCAAGTCACGGCAAAGTCCACGCCGCTTTTTTGGTTTTCCCGGCCTGCCGCCCGCGCCTAAGTTGGGGGCGCAATTCGTTCACCCATCACACACAGCACAACGCAACAATCCCATGGCACAACGACCTCTCAATGTCGGGCTTGTCGGCGGCGGCAAGGGCGCGTTCATCGTCCAGCCCCACCAACGGGCGATTCACTTCGACGGCACCCGCCGCGTCACCGCCGGCGCGCTGTTTCCGGACCCCAAAGTCGCGCTCGAGGAGGCGGCCAACTGGCCCTATCCGATCCGGGGCTACCCCTCCTACGACGAAATGATCGCGGCCAACGCCACGCTGCCGCCGGATCAGAAACTGGATTACATCCTGATCGTCACGCCGAACCACGTCCACTACGACCCGGCGATGAAGGCGATGAAGGCGGGCATCCCGGTGATGTGCGAGAAGCCGCTGACCGTGAACCTCAAACAGGCCACCGAAATGGTGAAGCTCCAGCGCAAGACCGGCGTGCCCTTCGCCGTGGCGCATACTTATCTCGGCCACTGGACGAGCCGGTTCTCGCGCTTCATCGTGCGCAGCGGCCTGCTCGGCGAGGTGCGCTGGGTGGACAGTTATTACCTCCAGGGCTGGCTCGCGACAAAGCTGGAAGCCACCGGCCAGCAGCAGGCCTCCTGGCGCGTCAACCCGAAGCTCGCCGGCGCATCCGGCTGCGGCGGCGACATCGGCACGCACGCCCTCATGCAGTTGCGTTACGTCACCGGCCTCGAGGTCACCGAGGTCAGCGCCAACCTGGAAACGTTCGTCCCGGGCCGTCCGCTGGACGACCACTTCACGACCTACTGCAAACTCAGCAACGGTGCCAAGGCGCTGGTCCGCGCGTCGCAGATTTGCATCGGCCACAAGAACGACCTCGGCATCGAAGTATGCGGCACCAAAGGCTCGCTGCGCTGGCGGCAGGAGGATCCCGAGGCCATCACCATCAGCCTGCTCGGCCAGCCGGACCGGGTTTACTACCGCGGCGCCGTGACGGCGAACGACGGTTTCCTGAAGGACCTGCCCGCGGACCTGATGGCCGAGCCGAACATCCCGCCCGGCCACCCCGAGGCGTTCCACGACGCCTTCGCCCGGCTGCATCGCTGCTTCGAGGCGGACATCCGCCAGTGGCAGGCAACCGGCAGAGTGCGAGCCGACGGCAGCAAATACGCGACGATTGCCGATGGCTGGACGGGGCTGGCGTTCATCGAGACCGCGGTGAAATCCTCCGCCAAAAAGGGCGCGTGGACCAGGATGCCAAAGGCAATTTGAGGCCCGTCAGGGCCGCCCGCCGGTTTTCCGGCAGGCGGCCCGCTTCCCATGTCGCCCGCCATCTTTCTGGACCGCGACGGCACGCTCATCGAAGAGCGCGAATACCTGGCCGACCCGGCAGGGGTGGCGCTGTTTCCGGGCGCGGGCGCGGCGTTGCGGCGGCTGCAGGACGCCGGGTTCACGCTGGTCATCGTCACCAACCAGTCCGGCATCGGGCGCGGCTACTACACCGAGGCCGACATGCACCGGGTGAACGACCGCCTGCGCGAATTGCTCGCCACCGACGGGGTGCGCATCGCG
This sequence comes from Limisphaerales bacterium, assembly GCA_046290825.1. Lineage (GTDB taxonomy): Bacteria > Verrucomicrobiota > Verrucomicrobiia > Limisphaerales > DSYF01 > JBKBTZ01. The sequence continues at coordinate 78,264 of JBKBTZ010000001.1, read as the reverse complement.
AAAATCTATTTCGCGCCCGAGGCCCCCGGCCAGCCAAGCCGCGGCCGCAAGCCCAGCCCGCAATTCCTTTTCGATGCCCGCGATGAACTCGGCCTGGACCTGGCCGCCAGTTACATGATCGGCGACAAGTTGATTGATCTCGAGTGCGGCTGGAACGCGGGCGTGAAGCGCGCGGTGCTCGTTCGCACCGGCTACGGCGCGGCATTGGAACGCGAGGCGCCGCCCGCGCTGGCGCGCGCCTGGGTGGTGGACGATCTGCCGGCGGCGGCGGCGCGGATTCTCCGGGCCGAATGAGGTCCGCCGCCGGTCGCGTCAGCGGGCCGGCACAAAACCGCGCGCCTGCAGCACGCGCTGCCCCTCCGGCGAGAGCACGAATTGCACAAACTCCCGGGCCTGCGGGGAGGACTTCGCCGGATCGGTGAAGAGATGGAGTTTGCGGGCGTAGGGATATTCGCCTTTCTGCACGGACTCGGCGGTCGGGGCCACGTCGCCGATGGCCACCGCCTTCACCCCCGGTTGCGCGGCCACGGGGAGGCTGGTGAAGCCGACGGCTCCCGGCTGGGCGGCGACGGCTTTTGCGATGGCTTCATAGGAGGTGTGCAACTGCGCGGTGAGCGCATAAGGCTCGCGGTCCATCGCCAGCTCCTGGAAGCCAAGGTGCGTGCCGGAGACCAGGTCGCGAATGTGAACCGCCACCGTCCGGTCCGGGCCGCCGACCTCCTTCCAGTTTTGAATCGCCCCGGTGAACAGGCCCTTGACCTGCGCGGGGGTCAGGCGCGCCACGGGGTTGTCCGCATTCACCACCACGGCCACGGCATAGGAGCCAATGAGCGCGTCGGCCAAAGTGATGCCCCGGTCGGCGGCGAGCTTGAGTTCGTTGGTCGAGACGGGGCGCGAGGCGGCGGCGATGTCCGCCCGGCCCGCCATCAATGCCCCGAAACCGTAGGTGGTGCCCTTGAACTCGAAATCAAACGTGACGCCGGGCCGCTGCTGTTGGAATGCCGCCGCCAGCGCCGGGGCCAGTTCCTCGCCGATGGTGTTCGAGCCGCGCACGACGATGGCCGGGGGCGCGGGCGGGCCAGGATTCGAGGCCGGACAACCAGCGAGCAGGACAGCCAACGGAAGAAGCAGCAGGGCGCGGGCGGTGCGAAGCAGCAGAACGGGATTCATGGCGGTTCCTTTCGAGTGCGGGGTTGTTTCCGGGAACGCTCAAATCGTTTCGCCCCTCCCGGCAAAACGCAAGGGGCAAAATGTGACGAATCAAGCCGCGCCCAAGAACCCGGGGGCGGGCCGGCCACCCCGCGTCACCGCGGTCATTCCGGCTCACGGTTGCAGATAGAACGGAACCGCGTTCGTGCCGGTGGCCATGCGCTGGCGCAGTTGGGCAATATGCTTCTGGATTTCCTCCGGGACAGGGCTGAACCGCGCCACGTTCTGCCAGTGCGTGATGGCGGCGGGGAGGTCGTGCTGGTCCTCCGCCAGTTTGGCCAGGCGGCTTTCGATCTGCAGCAGGATGAACTGCTCCTGCGGGGTGGCATTCTCCTTCCAGCCGGGGCTGACGCGCGAAGCGTGGCGCCAGATGTTGCGGGCACGTTCGGGATCGTTGCGGCTCTCGCGGTAGATGCGGCCCAGTTCGAAGAGCAGTTGCGGATGATTCGGCAGGTGTTTCAGCCCCTCCCGCAGAAACTGTTCCGCCTCGCGGTCCTTGCCCATGCGCTCGCGCAGCCAGTAGGCGGCTACGGTGTAGGTTTCCGGCATTTCGGGATCCAGCGTGGCGGCGATGCGCAGCCACGGCAGAATCTCGCGCACCTGGTTGCCGTCCGGCCCGGGCGCGGCATGGTCATGATCGTGGTCGTGGTCGTGGGCGCACTGCCCCTCGCCCAGATGGGTGTGTTGCGAGGGAAAGAAGTGGCGGCTGAACCGCTCGATGATGTCGCGCGGCCCGCCCAGGAAATCATGCTCGTCGCCCGCATTGCGGTCGTGCGCCAGGTCCGCGTCCGCCGCCATGTGCTCGGTCTGGAAGGCCGCGTTGTTGTCGAAGATCGAAGGATAAAACCCCTGGTGGAAATAGACATCGGCCTTGCGGTAGAAGTGGCCGCCAAACAGGCGTTGGCCCTGCCCCACGAAGACATCCAGCGGGTTCCAGGTCTTGGCGCGGTTGCCGGGCCACTGGAGAAACCAGCAGTCCAGCCGCGCGGCCAGGCCGGCCCCGGCGACCAGCAGCGCGAGCGCGCACAGTGCCCCTGTCCAGCGGCCTTTCATTGCAGCGCCTTCTTGCGGAGAACCAGCCAGGCGCCGGTGAGCACCAGCGCGGCATACACGCCGGCATACGCCAACGCGATGGCCCAGATGCCCCACGGGATGGCCGGCCAGTTGTGGACGATCAGGTCGCGCACATCGAACAGTTCAAGGTGCGGGATCGTGTAGTAAATGCCGTAAATGACGGTCCCAAGGGGGTCTCCCACCTGCAACGCGACCTTGTTCAGGTGCCGTCCAACGAAGAGGATGCCGAGGGTCAGCACCGTGGTCATCGTCAGGTTCGCGGCCACGGAACTGAGCAGGAGCGAGCCCAGCAGCGTGATCGCCACCACCACGGCCATCATCGCGCAATGCAGTGACCAGGCTTGGAAATAATTCACCGGGTAAAGCGCGTGTTCCTTGGAGGCCACCACGCCGCCGAAGAACAGGTAAAACACCAGCAGCCCGGCGGCGGTGGCGAGCCAGCAGCCGAGAAACTTGCCCAGCAACACCTGGCCCCGCGTGATGGGCTTGGCCATCAGCGGGAAAATCGTCCGGCTCTCGCGCTCGGCGGGGAACTGCCGCGCCGCGGTGCCGATGCCGATGAACAGTGCGCTGACCCAGATCAACGCCAGGCAGACCTCCTTGAGATAGCGCGCGATCTTCGGGTCGTCGAAGAACGTGACCGACCCCATCAGCGCGGTGATGAGCGCGGTGAGGGCGAACAGGACGTAGAAGTCCTTGCGCCGGATCATTTCCAGCACGACGACCTGGGCGACGGCGAGGGAGTTTTTCATGCGGCAACAGCTTCGGGTTCGTAACCCACGACGCGGAGGAACAGTTGTTCGAGGCTGCACTTGTGCTCGCGGGCGAGGTCGTCCACGCGGCCCAGCACCTTGAGTTCGCCCTGATGCAGGATGGCGACGCGGTCACAGACGGTCTCGACCTCGCCGAGTTCGTGGGAGGAGAAGAAGACGGTTTTGCCCTCGTTTTTCAGGCGCTGGATGATGTTGCGGACCTTCATGCGCCCGAGCGGATCCAGGCCGCTGGTCGGCTCGTCGAGGATGAGCAGGTCGGGATTGTTGATGAGCGCCTGGGCCAGGCCGACGCGCTGCTGCATGCCCTTCGAGTAGGTTTTGATGAGACGCTTCCGGGCGTGCTCGAGTTCGACGAGCTGGATTACCTCGTCAATGCGCTTCTCCCGTTCGGCCTTCGGAATGCCGAAGATGCGGGCGTAAAAGCGGAGCAGTTCCTCGGCGGTCAGAAACTTGTAGTAGTAGGTCAGTTCGGGCAGGTAGCCGAGCCGCTGGCGCGCGATGGTCTCGGCGACATTCACGCCGAACAGGCAGACGCGGCCCGCCGTCGGCTGCGTGAAGCCGAGCAGGACGTTCATGGTCGAGGTCTTGCCGGCGCCGTTGGGGCCGAGGAAGCCGAAGACCTCGCCGGCGTGGACCTCGAGCGAGAGGTCCTTGACGGCGACCTTGGTGGCGCCGCCCAGCTCGCGGGTGGTGTATTCCACGCGGAGGTGGTTGATCTCGAGGATGACGGGCGCGGCGGGAGGAATGATTTTCACGGCGGCTCAGTTGGGTGGGCGCGGGGAAACGGAGATCCGCGCGCCCGGAATTTGTCCGAGTTATTGTCGCAAAAACATGCGGTGGTGCCCGGTTTGGCGGGCGGTTCGCAATTTAGCAAATCCCTTGCCGAACCGCCGCAAAAACGCGAATCCAGCCATTTCAGGGGTAATTCAGCCGGACGCGAAGCTGATAAAACCGCGCGCTGGCCGCGGAAACCGGCGGCGCGTCGCGCACCGTCACCCGCTCGGTCGGCCCCAGGTCCACCACGCTCACCACGTTGGTCAGGAGTGTCCCGTTTTCATCCGTGAGGCTGGCGCAGAAGACGGGGCATCTCGCGTGGCCGATGGCGGCAGAAGGGAAAGAATAGGGTGGAGGGAACGAGCAGGTTAGTCACGCCAACTGAGAATATTATCCTTGTTGGCCCCCGAATTTGCTTTGCTCGCAGGATCCACCATTTTGTCCGGCCCAGCAGACCAGACCATGACCCCGCCGTTTGACTCGAAATGATCACTATCGGGGCTCCCTGGATTTGACGGGCCGTTCACCAAGCCATTGTAGCCTGCTGCATTCCCGGCACTCTGCTGTGAAACTGTCCTTTGCCGGTAAAAAATATCTTTGCATCGCCGGTCAAAATTCAGATCGACTGTGATGATGTATGGGTTTCCCCAAGGATCCCGATACACGCCATCTGATCCCACGCCGCCAGCTTCACTCCTGTTCACGAATTTTGGATTTAGCAGCTTGTGTTGCTGTGGGTTGCGGGCGTGGCCTGCGTTGAGGGTGGGTGTTCCATCACCATAAGTTTCAAGGTCCGCAAGGATCGCAACGATTTCTGCGTTGCTCGCCGTGTATCCTGGGCCGAAAACCGGAAGCTGCGTTCCTGAAGGGGTGGGCAAAGTTGTCCCAAAGGTCAAGTCTGTCCCTAAGGCAGATGCAGAAGACAGCGCGTTGCTCGAAACCGGCGGACGACTGTAAATCGACTCGTATTGATTGATGGCAACGACTAGTTCACCAATCTGAAGTTTGGCCAACTGCCGACGCGCTCGGTCTTTCGCCGCCGAAAGTGCCGGCAGAAGCATCGCGGCGAGGATTCCGATAATGCCTATCACCACAAGCAGTTCAATCAGGGTGAAGCCAAGGCGTGGCGCTGTAACAAGTCTGCGGGCCACAGTTTTCATTTTGCGCCAGTTAAGGGCTTCATTGTGGTTTTGCAAAGTAGAATCTGGCATCCAAGTTGGTGGCATGCCGGTCAGAAAAGGCCCCGGTCCCGTTTGTCAGCACCAATTGTCCGAGATTGGTCCATGTGAGGAAATCCTGAGTTGCACACAGGCATACCGGAAGATTGGACACCCCGGATATGTTCATCGTCGCCCCGTGCGACGAGAACATCGGAAGACCCAGATGAAGCTGCGGCATAGCTGAGGTTTTGCGCGTGTTCCGACGGTGCTGCGGCCAGACCGAACAATCGGGACCCGTCCGCCCGTCGAATGCGTAAACATACCTCGGCCCGTAGGCGGTGCTCACAAAGACTGTTCCGTCCGGGCCAATAAGCGGAGTCCCCAGAACTCCCCCCGTTTCATACACCCAGTTGGTCTTTCCGTCTGGCCCAAAGGAATAAAAAGCCCCAGTTGGGGTGGTGACATATATCTGGCCATCGGACGCCACCGCTATTGCGCATCGCTTGCCATCCGGCTGAACCACTGATGAATCACGGAAAATTTCATTTTTCCAGATTCTTTCGCCGGTTCGGGAATCCAAGGCACTTACCCAGCCAACCGCCTCCGCTCCTTCGAACCCTTCGGAATCAACAAGAAGAATTCCGCCTGCCATGAGAACCGGGGCATTTTCGAAATATTCGACAACTTGACCAAGACTGTTGGTCGCCCCGGTCAGGCGCCATTTGAATCCCATAACACCGTTGCTCGTTGTCGCCGATGGATTCACAGCCAAGAGGCTGCCACCGCACGAATAGTAGATTGTGCCATCGGTGCCTTCGATTGGGGCAGAAGCCAGGCTTCCATTCGTAACCGTGATCCAAGCCAGATTTCCGTTGGTAGTGTCTATTGCGAAAATTTGCCCGCCCTGCGAGTTGACATACAGCAGTCCTGATTTACCCAAGGTCAGGGAACTCTGGTAAAACTCCATGTTGTCCCAGGAGACGCGGGCAATTGGGTTCGTCTTGGGAAACGTGAAAGTCCACCTGACAGCAACATTTGTGAGCGCGTAGGTGTCCACCCATGAAAGAAATGGCGTGTAGTTCGTTTCGTGATGGAATGAGACGAATCCGGGAGCATTGGTTACTGCAAAAATACGACTGCCAATTGGAAAGAAAACTGTGTCCGAATTGTCGTCGGCGGAAGGTTCGGCCCAAATCATTCCTCCCATCAAGCCCTCAACAAAGCTGACTGACCAGACCAATTCGCCCCCCTCAACATCAAGGGCACCAATGCAACCCAAACCCAGGGAAGTGACGACCGTTCCAGTCAACGTAACCGCAGGAGTTGTGCCGGCACCAAACCCTCCAAAATAGACTGCCCATTTTGCGAACATGTCGGGGGATGGATATTCAGAAGCGGCGGGGTCAACAAGTCCTGGGTCGATTGCCCAAAGACTGTTGGCCCAGTTTGAATTTTCGCCGCCGCCTGAGGTGGACGTCAGGTTCGCGCAAAAAAGCGTTCCGTCCGGAGCAAGCGCCAAAGCAGCAAAATTGTGTCCGTCTCCACCGGGCAGTAGAATCTGCCATTTGAGCGTTGCGTTTGTTGGATAAGAATCCGGACGACTGGATTTCAGTGTCGGAAAAGATAAAGCACTTGAACCGGAATTTGTGCCGGGTTCCCAATTGCCAGGAAACGGCGGCACAGTTTGACCAAGAGCGACCCCGCCGATGGATAACAGCCCCGCGAGCAAATTTAGCGCCAAAGCCGCGACGACCCAACCAGGGTTAACTATAGTCATATCGCCCAAATAACTATTGTAATATGCCGTGTCAAGCAACATTTCGCTTAATGCTCAGGGGTGCGGGAAGATGCCCTTAGAGAAAAAATTTGCAGCCGGGTTGTAAAACTGCTGCGAAGCGAGCGCGAAAGGCAGGGGATTTCAATGAATGAGCTTGCTCAAAAGGCAGGATTATCCCAGGCGATGATCAGTTTGATGGAGCGTGATCTGCGAAACCCAACGTTGGACACGCTACTCCGCATATCAAGAGCTCTCAATGTGGAACTGGGTATGTTGATCACTTCCGCGACAAGGACGGAAACTGGGGAAGATCAGGGATAATTCAGCCGGACGCGAAGCTGATAAAACCGCGCGCTGGACGCGGAAACCGGCGGCGCGTCGCGCACCGTCACCCGCTCGGTCGGCCCCAGGTCCACGACGCTCACCACGTTGGTCAGGAGTGTCCCGTTTTCATCCGTGAGGCTGGCGCGCACGACCGGTTCATAGGTCACGTCTGTGGCGGCCTTGACGCGGGTGTAGGTGAGGGTGCCATAGGTCTGGCCGCCTTCGTTGACCAGGCCCGCGAACGGCCGACCGCTGTGCGAAGGGGCGTTCGGATCCAGGCCGAGGGCGTATTCCACCGCGTTGACCAGGCCGTCGCCATCCGGGTCGGCAGCGGGACCGGCAATGGCGCCGGGCGTGGCGGGCGGCCACTGGGTGCTCACCCAGGATTCCCACGGACGGAGGGGAAGCAGTTGAAAGGCGAAGGCCACGTCGCGCCCGACGAGATTCGTGCCGGTGCCGGCGGGTGAGCCGACGGCGCGAAAGGTGACGCGGTAAAGGCCGTTGGTGCTGAAGGCCCAGTTGTTGTGGCTGTGGCTGCCGACGAATTCCGTGGAGAAGAATTGGGCCGGCGAGACGACGCCGTTGGTGAAGACCATTTTCACGTCTGGCGGATTGCCGGCACCGCTGACGGAATAGACGAAGAAGTTGCCCGGTCCTTCCACGCCGACGAGTTCGAGGCGCAGCGGGTTGTCGAAGTCGGCGGGCGAAATGTCCTCCGCCGAAACGCCGAGATAGGGGCGGAGCGGGTCCTGCGTCTGCGGCAGAATCCACACCGGCGCGCCCGCCGGGCCGAGGAAGGCAAAGTTCGGGTTTGCGGGAATGATGCGCTGGGCGTTGGTGTGGGCGGTGATGGTGAACTGGTAATTGCTCAGGAGGACGGGGCCGGGGTCCACGCCGAGCACGAGGCTGAACCGGTTGGTGCCGCTGGCGGCGGGATGATATTGGAACCGGATGTCCATGTGCTGGTTGGTGAGCGTCAACACCTGGCCCGCTGTCGGCCACGCGAGCAGGGCGGTGAGCCACAGCGCGCCAGATATACCGGGCATGTGCCTGATTCGATCGGGGTTCATTTTCGTGTCCTTTCGTGAGTTTCGTGGGCAAAGCTGCTTTGCGGGTGGTCTGCGTGGGGAGGCGCGCGGCGGCGCAAGCTCAAGCACGCTCCGCGCGCCTCCCGTTCCCCACCCTCAAGTGCGGGACTTGCGCCGTTGCAGCGCCAGGGCGGCCAGCCCCAGCGTCACCAGCGCGAAGGTCGAAGGCTCCGGAATCGGGTCCACCCGGAACAGGAAGTCCACGTCGCCGCTCGAAGTGAGGCCGTGCAGCGCGGAATTGCCGAAGGCCTCGAAGGTGAGCGTGTAATCGCCCGCCTCGCTGAAGGCCCAGTGGTAGTGCAGGTGGCTGCCGATGGGCAGGATGGCCGTGTCCGCCAGCGTGATGCCGTCGCCCGAGTTCATCAGCACAATCGGGTCGCCAAACGAATCGAGGTCAAACAGGGCGAAGTGCCCCGGCCCGCTGATGGCCTTGAGACGGAACGAAAGGGTGTCGCCCGTGAACGTGCCCGGACTGATGCCTTCGGTGCTGAGCCCCAGGTAGGGCAGCGTGGGCACCTCGGTGCTGGTCAGAATCCACGTCGCGCTGCCGGGGCTGCCCAGAAAACTCCACTGTGGCCCGGCGGGCACCGTCGTGAGCGCGTCCAGCCCGATGACGATGAGGGCGTCATCCGGCTCGTATTCCATGTCGTTTTCCTCGTCGTGAACGTGCGGGTCCCACAGGTTCAGCGTGGGGTTGTAGCCGATCGCGATGTCGGTATGCCCCGAGTAGATCGGGGTCAGCGCGGCGGCCGGCAGGGCGGCGGCCAGGACGAGGGCCAGCCCGGACACGGCGGCGCGGGGGAGGTATTGCGGTTTCATGGTTTGTGGTTCTCTGGTGTTTTCTGGTTCTTGCTTTTGTTTCTGGAAAACCGGCGGCACTCACCGCCGGGGTTTGGCGAAATTGTCCCCGCTTTCGAGGCGTTGGCGGAGGGTGACGGCCCGCACGAATTGCACGTGGCCGTCGGCAAAAAGGTAATTGGCACCGTTGCCGTGGCGGTCCGGCTGGATGTCGGTCAAGACGCTGTTCCACCCGGCGGTCCAGTTGCGGGAATGGGTGTGGTCCTGTCCGGTGCCCGTGCCCGCGCGGTCGGAGGTCTCAAAGGTGACGAAGACCTCGGCAGGGCGGGGGAGCGCGTCGAGCTTGCGCCACGCGGAATCGCCCGGCAGGGGCAGCCCGAATTCATCGAGGGCATCCACTACGAGGTATTCATTCAGCATGTAACTGGTGCCGCGATTGGCGAGGCGCTCGGCACCCTTCGGATCGGCGGGACAGATGCGGACGCGGTCCACCTGACCGAGATACGGCGCCAGGGTGTAAACCCAGGAGTGGGTGGCCGCTCCACTGTGGGAACTGCCCGGCAGCCAGCCACGCGGGTCGTCATCGGCATACATGCGCAGCGCGAGGCCGAGTTGGCGCAACTGGCCGACGCAGGCGACGGCCTTGCCCTTGGTCTTCGCGCGGGCCAGCGCGGGCAGCAGCAGCGCCGCGAGGATCGCGAGGATGGCGATGACCACGAGCAGCTCAATCAAGGTGAACGCCCCGCGACGGGACGCCACCGGATGGACGGTTTTCATGCGTTGAATGCCGGTTTGCACACCGCAGGCGCGGTGTCGGGCAACGGCAGGCCCGTTGGTTTCAGGAGTTGCAGGAAGCCCTCATGGCCAACGCCCGGCCCGGTTTGCGGGCACACTTCAAGCGGGGTCAGGCCACGAGGCCGGGGAATCAGGCGGGAAGGGCGGGCGGTCCGCGACCGGGCGCAAGCCGCAGGTCAACGGAGGCATGAGCCGGCAGGGAAGCCGGCGCGGAGAGGAAGGCAAAATCGGTGGGCGCGGCAGGCACTGTCGGCGGCACCACGAGTTCAACCTGGCCGTGGGCCAGCAACGTGACCGCGCATTGATGCTCCGGCGACTGGACCGGCTGGTGGTGGGCGTTGCCGTCCGCGTGCTGGCCATCACAATGCGCCGCCGCGTGCAGGTCGGGAACGACCGCCAGGACGTTGAGCCAGCAGAACAGGGCCACCAGCGCGGCCGCCGTCAGCCTTTGAGGCAACGGGACGCGGGCTTTGGACATGGCCGCTGGTTCTCGCATGGACGCGCAACAATGTTTTCGGAGATGGCGTTTGTCAAATGACGTTTTGCCGCCACCGCAGTTTGATTAAGCAACCACCGTGCCGCGAGGATGCCCCGCCGGGGGGCGCATGACGGGGATTTCGCGTTCCGCTCCGCGTTTCCCCCCGCCCGCTCCGGCTCGACGGTGCCCGCCCGGGCTGTTACTGTCCGCCGCTCATGGATTTGAACGTGATTCTTGACGGACTGACGTGGTGGGTGGGACTGGTGGTGCTGCTCACCTTCCACGAGTTCGGCCACGCCTGGATGGCGTTGAAGTGCGGCGACGACACGGCGAAAAGCCAGGGGCGCGTCTCGCTGAACCCGCTGGTCCACATTGACGTTATTGGCACCGTCATCATCCCGCTGGCGATGATCTTTCTGACGATGAGCGGCTCAGGACTGGGGCGTTTTCTCATCGGCTGGGCCAAACCGGTGCCCGTCAACCCCTACAACCTGCGCAACCCCAAGGTGGATGACATTCTCGTGACGCTCGCCGGGCCGTGGATGAACGTGCTGCTGGCCATCGTGCTGATGGGGCTGGCACGACTGGGCGTGATGGCCAATGCGGAGGCGCCGGCGCTTTTCTGCCTGCAAATGGCCCACCTCAGCCTGCTGCTCTGCTTCTTCAATCTCATCCCCATCCCGCCGCTCGACGGCTCGCAGGTGATGCGCGTGGTTACGGGCATGAGCTACGAGACCTTTGCGCGGCTGGCGCAATGGGGGTTCCTCATTCTCATCGTGGTGCTGCAGATTCCGCTGGTGCGCGAAGTCCTGGGCATGGTCACGGGGGTGACCTTCGTCTTGCTGGCCCGGTTGTTCGGCGTGCCGCTTTGACCGCCCGTTCCCACTTCACTCCCGCGGCAGTTGCTCCTCGACGATTTCGCAGAGGACGTGGAAGAGAAGCTTCTGCGCCTCCTGAATCCGCGCGGTGGACGGGCCGGGCACGATGAGGTCCACCGTGGAAAACCCCCGGGTGAAACCGCCGTCGCGCCCGAGGAAACTGACGGTCACGAGGCCGCGCCGGTTTGCCTCCTCGATGGCACGCAGGACGTTGCGGGACTTGCCGCTCGTGGTGAACGACAGCAGCACGTCGCCCCGTTCGCCCAGGCCCCAGACCTGGCGGGCAAAGATTTCGTCCGCGTGATAATCGTTGCAGACGGCGGTCATGAATTCGCCGTTGGCCGTCAGCGAGAGCGCGGGGTAGGGGCGGCGGTCGCCCTGGAAGCGGCAGAGGTATTCGGTGGCGAAATGCGTGGCATCGGAGGCGCTGCCACCGTTGCCGCAGACGAGCAATTTGCGGCCGGCGCGGAGGGCGTCGCGCACCAGCCCGGCGGCACGTTCCAACGGCCCCTCGAAGGCGGCGAGGGACTCGGTGAGGGCGACGCTCTCGCGGATGGCCTGCTGCAATTTGGTCATGGCCAGAGCTTAGGCGGGGGGCGGAGGGAGTTCAAAACGCAATTTCCGGGTCGCGGCCGCCCCCGCCCGGGTGAGCAATCCCCGGCGCATCCCCGGCAAATAATGTGGAGTCGCCGGCTGCTTTGCCGCTACGCTGAGGCGCGTAGAACACCAACCAAAGGAAACCCATGTCGCTCGAATTCGTCCTCGAAAGATACCCGCTCAAGACCCGCCTGAAGGACGGCACCGCCGTGACCATCCGCCCGCTGGGCAAACGCGACGCCGCCGCCCTCCAAAAATTCTTCTACGCGGTGCCCGAGCCGGAGCGCCTGTTCATCGAACGGCCCGTGACGGACAAGAAGTTCTTCACCCAGACGTGCGCGAAGATTGACCCCAACCAGGATTTCACGCTCCTCATGCTGCACGGCGCGAAAATCATCGGCTGGATCAATCTGCACCAGCGCCAGGGCGGCTGGCGGCGGCACATCGGCCGCATCACGCTGCTGACGCACCCGAACTACCGGGGACGCGACGTCTCCCTCCGCCTAGTGGAAGAGATTATCAGTGCGGCCCGCTTTCTGGGGCTTTGGAAACTGGAGGCAGAACTGACCGCCGAACGCAAGATCGCCATTCGTTCGCTCGAGACGCTCGGCTTCCGTCAGCTCTGGTTGCTGCCTGACTACGTCATAGACATGACCCGGCAGACCCACGACTACCTGCTCATGGGGTTGGATTTGAAGACCGACGAAGAATACGCGGCAGCGGGTTGAAGGGCACCGGACCGAACCGGGGCTCAAGGCTGCGTGGAACGCAGCCGGAACCAGCGCTCCTGCGAAAATGGTGGTTCGAGGAACAGGATGCAATTGGTGCCGTCATTCCACACCGGCTCGGGCGGCACCGACCAGTTGGTAGCGGTCAATCCGGGCGCGGCTTCTATTTGGTATTCGGCCCATCTGGCCGGCCAGGAGATGGTCAACCCGGCGGATGGAGTCCGGCGGATGGCCAGCGCCGGGCGCGAAACGGCCAGCCAGCGCGCCTTGTAGAAATGATCACCGGGAAAACGCGCCGCCAACGGCGGATTCAGGAACCGCAGCCATTCCGACCACCACGGGCCGTCGGCCTGCACAAACAAGGTCCGCCCGGAATCCGGCGCGACGCTGACGCTCTTCACCGCGGGTGTGTCGCCCAGTAGCGGATGTTTGCGGAAGGCGCGCGTATCGCGGTGGAACAGCCAGACGTGCGTGTCGGTGGTGACGATCATCTCCGGGCTGTCCGGCACCGCCGCCAGGTCATGCCCGCCGCCGGAGGGCAGCCCGATCCAGTCCGTCGCCACCAACTGCGGGGTCGTGTTCCAGTTGGTCAACGCATAGGCCTGGAGGAAGGAATCCGCCAGCGCCCAGAGGCGTTGTCGGGCTTCATCCCAAACCAGCCCGTGCGCCGCCCACAACGGTGTGCTGAACAATTCCACGTCCGGTTGCGCCAGGTCGAACAGGGCCACGCGGTTGCCGTCGGGATGATACGAGAAGGCGGCGGCGATGCGGTGGCCGGGCAGCAACTCCGCCGAGTGCGCGTTCGGTCCCCGGGCGTAAAAGGAAACATGGCTGGTTCCGGGCCGGATCAACGCCACCCCGCCGTCCAGCGAGTCGCCGCCAGACGAGGTGACGAGCACCGCGCCGCCGGGGAGCGGCCTGGCTTCGGAGGTGGTGGTGAACCGCGCGCGAAATGCGGCGGGCAGGTCGCTGTTCGTCGCGTTCCAGCTCCAGAGCGTGACGAGGTTGGTGCCGTCCAGCCGCATCTGCCGCACCTCGTCCCAGCCGCAGGTGAGGAAGTCCTGCGCCCCGCTCCGCGTGCCGTGCGCGACCAGCCCGACGAGGGCCAGGCCGGCCAGCCAGCGGCGGAGTTTCGTGGTCATGGCGTGACGAAGACACGGAAGAATCGGCGCGGGGCGTTGGTGAGGGGCACGGGCAAATTCTCCTGCGCCGCCGAGGGCGGGACGTTGGTGAACCAGGTCCAGTCTTGAAGATTGGTGGAAACCAGCACGGTGCGGGCGCGGTTGTCCGGCAGCAGCCCAAGCTGGAAACCGCCCTGCCGCAGCGCCGTAATGCCGGGCGGCTCGGTGGTGTAGCCGGGCATGCCCGAGAGTTGCAGCAGCGCGGGCGTGCTGGTGATCGCGCCGTAAAGGTTGGTGACGCGCAGGGCGTAATTCCCCGTTTGCGCGGGCTGGACGTTGGTCAGCAACAAGCTCGGGGCGGTCGCGCCGGGCAGGGCGTTGGTGCCGTTGAAAAACCACTGGAACGCCAGCGGCGGCGAACCGCCCGCCGCGGCGGTGAATTGCGCGTTCTGGTTTTGGGCGAGGGTCAGGTTCGACGGGGACAGGGTCAGATAGGGCGCGAACGTCTGCACGGTGAGCGTGGCCACGGCGCTGGTGGCCCAGCCGGCGACGTTGCCAATGACCACGTCGTAAGGGCCGGCGCGGAAGGGCTGGACGTTCGTGAAGCTGAGATTGGTGGCGGTAGCGCCCGGCAGATTCGTGCCGTGGAAACGCCATTGGTAGTTCAGCGGGGTCGTGCCACTCGCGCTGACGGTGAACGTCACGTTCGAGCCGGCGTTGACGGTCTGGCTGACGGGCGGCGCGATTACCTGCGGCGGCACGGAGCCGGGCGGAGCCGCAACGGTCAGGATGGCAGGCGCGCTGGTCAGGCTGCCGTTGGCGTTGCTGGCGATGAGCGCGTAGGTCCCGGCGTGCGTGTCGTTGAGGTTGGTCAACACAAGCGTGGTGTTGGTCTCGCCGGACAGCAGCGCGCCGTTCTTCAGCCATTGATAGGTCAGCGGCGTGAGGCTCGACACGCCGCCGCCGAAGACGGCGCGCGTGCCGTAACCCCGATGGAGCGATTTCGGCTGCGCGACGAACAGCGGGAGGTCGTTGGTGAGGAGCACGGTTAGCCGGCCCACGGCGCTGGTGACGCTGCCGTGCGCGTTGCTGGCGATGACGCGGTAGTCGCCGGTGTGCGCGGCGGTGAGGCTGGTCAGCACGAGCCGCCGTTCCGTGGCGCCGGGGAGATTGGTGCCGTTGCGCTGCCATTGCAGCGAGGGCAACGGCCAGCCGACCGCCTCGACGCGCAACGTCTGATTTTCGCCCGGCCGACAGACCTTGTTCAGCGGGTCCTTGGCAATAAAGGGTGCGCCGTCATCGAGCGCCTCGATGGCCTCGGCCACGCGGAGCCGGGAGGCGGCCAGCCGGTGCGGTTCATGGGGCAGGATGGGCGGCCACGGAAGCAGGCCCATGGCCTCGGCATAGGCGGCGCGGGCCTCGACGACGGCGGGATGATTCGTGCCGAGGACCGGCTCCCGGGCGACCAGCGCCCGTTGCAACAGCCAGAAATATTCGCGGTCCTCGTAACCATCGCGCACGGTCTCGAAGCGGACGGAGTTGACGGGGCCGGCGACGATGACGGTGTTGGTGGGTTTCTCGCGGACCGGCGGATACAGCACGTAGCCGTCGCCGTGGCCGAGGTTGTAGTAGCCGTTGGTCGCGTTGCCGAACCGGCTCATGGTCTGGACCCACGGGTTGGTGATGCCGATGTAGTGGTTGGCCCCCCAATAATCTTCGCCATCCAACTGCCACAGCTCGGCATACCACTGTCGCAGGCGGGGCGCGACGCCGGCCTGGTCAATGAAGCTGTTGGGCCAGGGATCCTTCGGGATGGTGCAAACGTAATACCACACCTCGTCCCCGGCGGCCCGGCGAGGTGCCACGTGCTCGAAATACATATCGAAGTCCCAGTGCGGCACCCACAGCGTGACTAAATCGAACAGTTCGGCGACGGGGCCGAAGAAGGTGGCCAGCAGAGTGTCGTGGTCGGGCGCGGTGTTCTGAATCAGTTCCATGCCCAGGCGAACGAGCGGCATCT
Source organism: Limisphaerales bacterium (assembly GCA_046290825.1). Classification (GTDB taxonomy): domain Bacteria; phylum Verrucomicrobiota; class Verrucomicrobiia; order Limisphaerales; family DSYF01; genus JBKBTZ01. The sequence continues at coordinate 62,670 of JBKBTZ010000001.1, read as the reverse complement.
GGGCGGCGGCCGGCTCGTCAATCCACTGGGCAAAGGCGGTGCCCATCCAACCGCGCTCGCGGAAATGCTGAAACACCGGCTGCATCAGTTTCGGATAGAGCCGCCAGTATTCGGGATGAATCGTCAGCCCGTCCGGGGTGAATGTGGGCACACCCGGAATCTGCGGGAAACCGGAATAGAAGCTGAGGTCGCGAAAGCTGTTGAAGTGGTATTCCTCGAGGTATTCGTCCATCGCGGCACTGAAGGGGCCAAAGTTGTGGGTGAAGCTGTCCGTGCCCGGCTGGTAGGTGTATTGCACGGCCGAATAAAGCTGCGGGTAATACGGGCTGGCCCGGTGCCGCGCCATGTTGCGGAGATACAAGTCCCAAACCTGCCGGACCTGCTCCGGCGTGGCCCATTGCAGGCCGTGCCAGTCCTCCAGCGGCATCAGCCCGTAGGCCGTGCGTGTGTGGCTGACGTCGGTGAGGGCGAAGTCAAACACCCGGACTACCAGCGGCACGGTGAAGCTGCCGTCGTGGTGCTGCACCGTGAGGGTGGCGGCGTATTCGCCGGCGGGCACATCCTTCGGCGCATACACGGTGAACCACAGCGGGCTGTTCGTGCCGCCCGGCGCGGTGAACGGCGCGGTCAGCGGCGGCAGCGGGTCGGGATGGTCGCCCAACGCGGCAGCGAAATTCCCGGGATCCGGGACACTGACGTTCACGTAGTCCACGCGGTCAATCGTGACGTTGGTGGCACTGAAGCTGACCGCGGGATTGGTCACGGAGACGAAGTTGCCGACGCTCACCCAGACGTTGCTGAGCGTCGCGGGCGGGCGCAGGATCAGTTGGAAGGGTTCGTATTCGTTCCGGGCCAAAGCGAGCCGGACGGCATTGGTGGTGCCCACGGGCAGGCCGCGATTTCGTCCCACCTTGTAATTGCCGGAGCAGGTCCAGACCGGGCACTCCGCTGGCGACGGCAAACGCTCGCCAAAGCTGTCATCATCGAGGAATTGCACGGTGAAGCGGTGAATCTGCTGGAACACAATGTTGGTGGCGGCGTCGCGGACGGTCAGGACGGTGGTGTTGTCCCCTGCACCGGCGGTGGGCAGCGGCAACTGGACGAGGTTGGTGGCCAAGGGCGGCACGGTCATGCTAACGACGCGAGCGCGTTCCACGGCCAGCAGTGTCGTGACCGCCTCGCAGGTGAACGGGCGCGGACTGGCGGTGAAATTGGGCACGGCCAGCGTGGCCACCCGTCCGGTGGCGGTGAGACTCACGTCCAACACGCGCACGTCGTCGCCGGGATGCAGCCGGCCAAAGTAATGAGTGGTGCCGGTGGCGTCGGTGACCGTGTCGGGCACCTGCGCCGTGAACGAGTAGCCGGCGAGCGAGAACTGGCTGGCGTTGGTGCTGCGCAGGCGGATGAAAACGACCGGCGCGGGCAGCAGTTCGGCAGGCACGGGAAAATTGCCGGCGATGTATTGCGCGACGGAGCCGACAGGGAGCCAGTTGGTCCCGTCCGTGCCCGCCTCGAGGAGGAGGGTCGTGTTGTTAAGGTTGTTGTAATTCTGTAGCTGGAAGCCCACGACCGCGTTCGAGAAGGGCTGCCCGGCGAGTTCGTGGCGGTAGATGACTACGGAGCCGGGATTGAAATACCAGCGGTAGGTATTGAACGCGGTGTTGGCGGCGTGCAAGGGCCGGGCGCAGTTGCCGCCGAACGAGGCGAAGGGAGCTTGGAAACGATAGGTGCCTGCGCGCAGGCTTTCCCCCTCGCCCAGTTCGTAATCCCCGACGGGGCGGTGGACTTCCACCAAAGGCAGCACCTCCGCGTCGTCGAAATAAATCGGTCCGATGGTGCCCGAGGACATCATTCGGAATTGCGGCGGTTCGCCAGCCGGCACCCACGCGGCGTAGGCGAAGTCCGACCACCGGCGGCTGGCGCGGCGGAAATCCCGGCTTGCGGTGGACAGGCCGCCGTAAAGATAACCACTGAGCGCGTTGGACGCGCTGGCCCAAAACCGGACCCAATAGCCGCGCTGCGCGTCGAGGGTAAGCGGCCCCGACCAACCGCGGGTCACCCCCGCCTCGCCCAGGATGGAAACGCAGCGGTTGCCCGTCCGGCCAAAGTTTTCCCACGCCCCCGCCCCCACGGGCGTCCACGGCTCGGGAGTGGTGACACCCGCCTCGAACGACGGGTTCGGCGCGAGATTTTGAGCGGACACAGAGGCCGTCCACCCGGCGACCGCAAGAAAAGCGAGAACGGCCTGCCAACTTCGGGCAACCCACCTGGTGCGGGGCGCGAAACTGATTCGAGGAACAACGTTCGCCCCTCGGGAGCACAACTCTGCGGCGTTACCGGCCCAAGCCATTTCGGGTCGTTTCGTGTGTTTCGTGGGCCGCATGGGTGACTTCAGATTCAGGGGACGATGAAGGCGCGGAAGAACCGGCCCGGCAGATTGGTGGCCGCGACCGGGACGGTGACAAACGCAGCGCTCGGCCCGGCGTTGGTGAACACCTCCCAATCCACCAGATTCGTGGATACCTGGATGGTGCGCGCGCGGTTGTCGGGCGCGAGCGTCAAAACCAAATCCGGGGCCTGCCACGCCACGGTCAGCCCGGGCGGCTCGTTGGTGTAGTTGGGCATCCCGGCAATCAGCAACAGTGCGGGCGGGCTGGTGATGGCACCGACCGAATTGGTCACGCGCACGACGTAGCTGCCAACCTGCGGCGGTTGCACGTTGGTGAGCGAAAGCGTGCTGGCGGTCGCCCCGGCAAGCAGGTTGGTCTCGTTGAAGAACCATTGATACGCCAGCGGCAGCGAGCCGGTGGCGGTCACGGTGAACTGCGCGGACTGGCCCTGCACCACCGTGAGATTTGTGGGCGCGGCGGTGATGACCGGTGCCGCGACCTCGACCGAGAGCGTGGCGACCGCGCTCGTCACGCTGCCCGCAATGTTGGCGACGACCACGCGATAATCCCCCGCCTGGCCGGGCTGGACATTGGTCAGCACCAGCGGATTGACGTTGCCGCCGACCGGATTGGTCGCGTTGAAATACCATTGGTAGGCCAGCGGCGTGGTGCCGGTGGCGGTGACGGCGAACGCGGCGGTTTCACCCGCGAGGACCGCCTGATTGGTCGGCTGCATTGTGATGCTGGGGGCCACGGCACCGCCGGGCGGTTCCACCAACAACAGGGCCGGAGAACTGGTGGCCACCCCAAACGCGTTCGAGGCGACGAGTGAATAGAAACCCGCGTGCCCGGAGCCGAGGTTGGTCAGCACAACGGTGACGTTGGTGGCATTGGGAAGCGGGACGCCGTTATGCAGCCATTGGTAGGCGAGGGGCGTCAGACTCGAAACGCCCGCGCCAAAGACCGCCCGCGCGCCATTGGTGCGGGAGAGGTCTTTGGGATGGGTGATGACCACGGGCGGCATGTTGGTGACGAGCACGGTGAGCCGGCCCACGGCGCTGGTGATGCTGCCCTGTGAGTTCCAGGCGATGGCGCGGTATTCACCCGCCATGGCGGTGGTGATGTTAGTGAGGAAGAGCCGCGGGCCGGTGGCCCCCGGTAAGTTGGTGCCCTGGTGCTGCCACTGGATTTGCGGCAAGGGCCAGCCGATCGCCTCAACGCGCAGGGTTTGTGCGTCTCCCTGCTTTACCACTTTCGACCACGGGGATTTGGCAAATCGCGGGGCGCCGGTTTCCAAGGCCTCGATGGCCTCCGCCACACGTTGGCGCGCCGCAAACAATGTGGAGGCCTCAAAGGGATTTAGGGGCGTCCAAGGCAACGGGGCGAGCGCATCTTGAATAGCGGCTTGGGCTTCTATCACCGACGGATGGTCCGGGCCAAGAATCGGAATGGAGTTCGAGATCAGTCGCTTCAAATGTGCAAAATACTCCCGGTCCTCGAAACCATCGCGCATGTTGGCCATCCGGATGGAGTTTACAGGCGGGGCGACGACGGCCGTGTTCGTGGGAAGGGATTTGACGGGGGGATAAATCATCATGCCGTCCCCGTTGCCGAGCCGGAAATAACCATCGGAGGCACTACCACCACGTGCCATCGGATCCAGCCACGGATTGTTGTCCCCCCACCAGTTTACCGCCCAGTAGTCTTCGCCTACAAACCCTTGCTTTTCCGCATACCATTGCCGGACGCGGGGATTGATGGCGGGCTGGTCCACAAAATTATTGGGCCAAGGCGTCTTGGGCACGGTGGCGACGTAATACCAGACCCGGTCGCCTGCCGCCTGCAACGGTCCAATGTGCTGGGTTTGCAGGCCGAAGTCCCAGTTAGGGACCCATTCGTCAATATAGCCAAACAAGTCAGGATCCGGAGCATACAGGCTTGCCAGGAGACGCGGCTGGTCCGGAGCGGCCTCTTGGATCATATCCATGCCCTGCTGCACCAGCGGGGTTTGGTTGGTGGTTGGCTCATCAATCCATTGTGAATAGGCAATCCCCATCCAACCACGCTCCCGAAAATGCTGAAAGATTGGCTGCATCAGCTTGATGTAGAGACGGCGGTATTCCGGCGTGATGGCTGTCTTCTGTGCGTTGTATTGAGGGACCCCGGGAATGGGGGGGAGCGCTGCGAAGGGGTTGAGGTCGCGGAAGCTGTTGAAATTGTATTCCTCAATGTAACGGTCCATCGCCGCGTCGAAGGCGCTAAAATCGTAGGTGAAGGAGTCTGTAACCGGATGATACGTGTATTGAATCCGGGCAAAACTTTGAGGGTAGTATGGGCTGATGCGGTGTCTGGCAAAATGAAGCAGGTTTAGCTCCCAGGTCTGGGCCCGCTGCTCCGGGGTGGCCCAGTTGAAGCCATACCAGGTGCCTTGTTCGTAGAGGCCCGCCGCGTTGCGTTGTTCGCTGTGCCCCGGCAGCGTGAAGTTCAAAACGCGCAACCGAACGGGAATGCTAAAGTTGCCGGATGCGTGCTGAGCCTCAAAGTTTGCCATGTATTCGCCCGCTTCAGCCTCCCGCGGGACATACACCGTTACAAAGAATGACAAGTTGGTTCCTGCCGGAGCGGTGAGTGGCGACGATACCGGCTCTAGTGGATCCGCGTGCAAACCTACCACGCTCAGCAGGTCTCGCGGATCCAGTTCATTGATTGGCACATAACCAACGGTTTCAAGGACCACGTTGGTCGCAGCGATACGAGCCGAGGGGTTGGTAACGGAAACAAAATCCGTGAGGGTGGCGGTCAGGTTGCTCAATGTCGTTTTGGGGCGGAATACAATCTGTAGCGGTTCATACTCATTGCGTGCCGCAACGATGCTGGCCGCCACATTGGTCTTGCCCGGCGCCAAGCGGTTGGCACCCACCCGGTGGGTTCCGTCGCACCACCAGACGGCGCATTCCGGGGCATCCACCACCGTCTCTCCGTAACCGTCTTCCGCAATGATACTCCCCCTGAATGTAAACGTGCTTTGCAAAACGACCGTCCCATCGCCGTCCTCGACGACAAGCACGGCATCGTTGTCGCCAAAGCCGGTCGTGGGAAATATCACCGATACGGTGTTCGTCTGGCCTGGATTCACCGTGGCGCTGGCTCGGCGCTCCCGGGTCGTTTGCGAGAATGTGCTGCGCGCCCGCACGGTGAAAACGGCTGGTTCCGTGTTGGTATTCAAGATAGCGACGCTGGCCCGGTGCCCTTCAGCAGTGGCGGTGAGTTCTGAAATCCAGATGTTGGAACCGGACACCATCTCTCCCAAGTAATAGGACTCACCCTGTCCAGTGGTGTTGGTGTCTTCCACGTTGGCGTCCAGAGTGTAACCCGTGAAGCCGAACTGCAGGTTATTAGTAGTGGTAAAACGCAGGTAAAGTGTCGCCGTCGGCAACAATGCAGGCGGCACTGCGATCTGATTGGTCCCGGCCGCCTCCAGCTCGCCAACGAGGATCCAAGCTGACCCATTGGTGCTGGCTTCGAGTCGCAGGCTCCGATTGGTGATCTGATTGTAGTTCTGCAGGAAGGACCTGATTCCCGCACTAGTGAACGCCGTCCCTGGGAGCTCATGCCGAAAGACGACATACTGGCCATTTTGCAGATACCACTTGAAGCTGTTGAACGTGGTATTGGCGGCATGCAGGTAAGGCGTATAGTTGCCGCCAGGCAGCCCAAATTTCACATGGTTCGTGTAATGGCCCGCATGCAAGAATTCGCCTGCTCCCAAATGGTAGTTTCCCACACGTTTGCGATGAACCCGCAAAGGATACATTTCCACCTCATCAAACCACGCACCTCCCACCGCATCAAACAGCCCAAACCGGAATGACGGCTGCCCTGCCGCAGACGGAATCCATGCCGGAAAAGTTGTCGAATGCCATACTGACCAGAGGAAGCCAGGACGCGGGAAATCGTAGGAAACCGATGAAAACCCGGCGATCATGTAGCCGGAAACGTTGTTGCTCTGCTGGGCGCGAATCCGGCACAAGTAGGCTTGGCCCGGCTGCGCGGCGGGGCTGTGATTTGCCCAGTAGGAAAATTGGCCTTGGACGCCACGAACCAACACAGATTGATCTCCGCCGTAAGCGTTGTTGGACGCCCAAGAGCCACTGCCCAACAACACCCACCCCGTGGGAGCACTCCCCGAACCTGCTTCAAACGATGGATTGGGCAAGAGATTCTGGCCGGCCGCCAAGGAAAGAAAAAGAAGCTGGGCGGTGATGCAAATAAGCAGAACGCCCTCCGTGGATTTGAATTTTTGGTTCATGTGTGTTGGATTGGATTCAGAAAAAGAGCATACGACCGTGATGTTTCCTCTGCCACGCCTCGCAACGCAGCCAGCGACCATGCCAAATGGAAAAACAGCACACGATCCCGGCTCCCTAGAACCGGAGGACTCTAGCGGCAACCCGGCCTTCCGGCAACCGGACGAAAACGCGGCACGGCAACCCGTCGCGCCACCCGGCTCCCCACCGGTTCCGCCATGTGGAGCTGAAACGAAAAGGGCGTTTGCCGGTAGGCTCCCGCCCGCCAGCGGGCCAGTCGGTGGTGCAGAATCCAAAGCGGCCGCGCCAACCGCACCCACGGCGATGCCGTCGCCGCCAGCCGGGCCTGTTCTGCCGCCGCCCGCGCGTCCCGGCTCAGGTTCTGTCCGGTTTGCGTGAAGACGGAGGTGAACTCCCCCAGCGCCGCCATCCGCACCCCGGCTCGCAGCAGCCGCGTCATCCATTCCGCGTCGCCCACGATCCGGTAGGACGTGTCAAAGCGGAACCTGTCGGCCTCAACCAGCCGCCGCCGGAAGAACATCGCGCACGAAAGCGTGGAAAGATGACAGGTCAGCGTGTGATAAAGGCGCGGCACCTGCACCTTGCGATGCCAGAGGTATTCGCCGCATTCATCCACCACGATGATGTCGCCAAAAACCATGTCCACGCCAGCATGCGCCCGGAAAAACTTGGCTACGCGCGCGAGCACGCCGGGCAGGTATTGCTCGTCGCAGTTCAGCCAGGCCACGAAATCGCCCGTCGCCCGGGCAAAACCGCGGTTCAGCGCGTCATACATGCCCTCATCCGCCTCGATGTGCGCCTCAATGCCGGGTTGTTGGTGCAGCCATTCGACCGTGCCATCCGTCGAGCCGGCATCCTGCACAATATGCTGCACGGTGACGCCGGCCTGGTCAGCAACCGAGGCGCGGCACAGCCGCAGCCACTTAAGCTGGTTGCGGCTGGGGGTGACGATGGTCCAGTCCATGCCAGTAACGGCGGGCAGGGCTATTGCCGCACCGGGGAACGGGCCGGAAGCGGCAACCCGACCGGCGGACGACCCAACGGGCGGGGGCGCAAGGGCCGGGGCAAGGCGGGCCGGGCAACCGACGCGGGCACTGGCTGGGCAACGGGTTGGCGACAGACACCGCCGTTGGCCGCCACCCCGAAGCCCGCCAGCGACATGAAGATGATCGTTTCGGAATACATCGAGCCGAAGACAAACCAGAAGACGACGAGTTGCACGATGTATTGGGCGAACAGGTAGGTGTTCAGCACCTTCAACTCCGGCGCGCCGTTCTTGTAGTTCAGGTAAAGCACCCGCAGGCCCGCCAGTTGCAGCCACACAAACGCAATCAGCCCCCAGATGCCAAAAGTCAGCACCACCGAGAGCGGACCGTTGTGGAAATCGCCCGTGATGGCCGCCCAAAGCCACTGGTCCGGCGTGCGGGCGGAAAGGGTTTCGTTGGTGAGCATCTGCAGGTCCGCGTCCGAAACGGCCAAGCCTCGCCCTAACAGCAGATGCCGGGGCACCTCGGGCAGCAGGTTCCGCCACATCTCCAGCCGCCATTCCGACGAGGCATCCGCCGAGAGTTTCGCCGCCGGGTCAATGGGCAACGGCAGGAACGCCAGCGTGCGTTGCACGGTGAAGGGCATGCGCGGCAGAAATGCCACTGTAACGGCCGCCAGCAGAACCCCCGCTCCGATTACGGGCACCACCAGCCTCGTCCGGTGCCATCCCTCCAGGTAGAAAAGCACCACAAACAGCAGCAAGGCGCCCACCAAAGCAAGCCGGGAGCCGCCCAGCAACGACAGCCCCGTGACCCCCAGGAACACCAACAGCCGCAGCCGGCTGCCAGTAACCAGCAGGCCGCCTACCCCGTAGCGGGCCAGCATGTAGCGGAACACCGCTGCCGCGCCCAATGTCACCCCAAACAACCGCGTCACGCCGACGTCGAATTCGCCTGCGAAGGCGTGGGGCGAGGGCGGGAACAGGAGGAAAATGGGCCGCAGCGCCGGCGTCACCACCGCAAAAAAGTCGCCGATCATCGCCGTGATGCCGCTCAGGAAAAACAGGGCCACATACGTGTTCAGCCGCTCCCGCGGAATGGCCTGCGCCGTCAGGGCAAAGAAACTCAGCACCCCCAGAATCAGCATCAGGTAGCGGCTGCCCCCCGCCGTGCGCGCGCCAAAGAAGGACAGCCCGAACCCGCCCTGCAACAACATGGTGTAGAACACGACCGCCAACACCGCCATCAGCGGCCACGTCAGTTCCGGCACCCGGAGGAACCGAAAGTTCGGCTGGATGGTCCGTTGAAGAATCGAAATCAACAGGCTCACCGCCACCATCACCAGCCCCAGCTTGGGCCGGCCCGGCAGGAAGAACACCACCATCGCCGCCCCCATCGAAAAAAACAGGATGGGCCGGTGCCACTTCAGCAGCACGGGAATCAGCAACACCCCGAGCACGATGCCCACCGTGAACACCGCCTCATACGAGAGCGGGTTGGTGAGTTGATAACCAAGAAACAGCGCCAGCGGCAGGCAGATCAAGTAGATCAGCAGCGACCGCAGGGCGACCGGCATTGAACTCATGCGCGGCCTCCTTCCCACAGGCCGTTCGGCCAGACTGCCGGTTCCTCCGCCGGAGCCTCACGCGGCGTGTTCAGGCTCTCCGCCAGCCCAATGATGCAGACAAAGCCCACCAGCTCGGAATACAGCGACCCGAAAAACACCGTGAAAATGATGATCTTAGCGACAAACATCGCCAGCAGCGCACGGTTGATCTGCAACAGGCCCGGCTCGCCGTTCCGGCAGAATCCCCATAAACGCCGGACCGAAACCACCAGAAACCAGCCAAAGGTCAGCGCCCCGCCGAGGCCCAGCGGAATCAGCACGCTCAACGGCCCGTTGTGATATTCGCCGGTGAGCACCGCCCACTCGGCCTGCATGGTGTAACCCCGCCGCGCGTTAAAAACCGAAAACTCCAGGGCGGTCGGATCAATTGCGTATCCCTTGCCCAGCACCAGATACGCCGGAATCTCCTTGCGCAGCACCTCCCACATCTCCAGCCGCCATTGCACCGAGCCTTGCGCCTCTTGTTTCACCACCGGGTCCACGCGCACCGGCAGGAAGCTCACCGCCCGTTGCACGGAACGCGGCAATTTCTCCGCCGACGTCGCCACCCCCCCCAGCCCCGCGAGGCCCAGCAACACCACCAAGGCCAGATACCGCGTCCGGTGCAGCCCTTCAATCACGAACAAGATCGCCAGGAACAGCCCGGTGCTGACCAGAAAGATGCGGAACCCGCCCAGGGTGCCCACCGCCAGACAGGCGAGGACGATCAGAAAGCCCCACGGCCGGCGCAGGTTCAACATTCCGCGCACTCCGATCCACGCCGCCAAGAATCCGATGATGGCGTTGGCCGCGTTCATCACCGGCGTGCTGCGGAACAGCACCTGCCCCTGCACGTCCCATTCCATGGCCGCCTGGCCCCATGCCGGGCCGGGATCCACCACTTTGAACAGCCAGTGCTGGCCGGTGGAGTAGGCCACGTGACTCAACAAACCCGTAATTCCGGACAAGGTCAGCAGCCCCACATATAACAGCCGCCGGTTGGGCGGCACCGCCTTGCTCACCAGCACAAAATACGCCGCCACCGCGAGCAGGATGGTAATGTATTTTTTGCCGCCCATCGAAGTGCTCCCCAGCGAACCCAGCCCCGCCCCGCCCCGCAGCAGCATCGTCAGCACCGTCACCCCGGCGATGGCCAGCAGCGCCCACGCCACCCCGCCCGGCGGCACCAGCCGCATCCGCGCGTCGAGGCAACGATTCACCACCACCGCTCCAAAGGCCGCCGCCGCAACGGCATACCATAACGGCAGATTGCCCGGCAGAAAACCCAGCATGAAAATCGAGCCGAAGCTGAACACCAGCAACGGGTGATACCACTTGAGAAACAGCGGCCACAACAGCACGCCCGCAATGAGGCACAGCACCGCCAGCGAACTGAACCGCAACGGGTCCGCCAGGAAGAAACCGATCAACGCAGCCAGCGGCAGGCACAGCCCGTAAACGAGCTGCGCGCGCGAGATGGATGCCGAACCGGCCATGCGAAGACAAAACTAGCGGGACGGGACGGGACGGGGCAACAACGATGCTGGGTGCGCGGTGGCTATTCCGGCGGCGCGGCGGCGGGCGGGCGGGAGGTCTCCGCCGGCTTTTCCTGCGCCTCCACGTTCCGCAACACCCGCCGCTTCAACTCTTGCAGGGATTCATGCTTCACCGCCTCGAGGTGCGCCCGCGCCTCGGCCAGCCGGCCCGCTTGCAGCTTGGTGCGCGCCAGATGAATTTCCACGCCCTCCCGCTGCAAATCGTCTGCCGCCAACGACCGGGCGCGCTCCCAAGCGGCAATTGCCTCGTCCGTCCGCGGCGGTTTGATGCCGTAGAACGTCATCGCCACGTCCGTCGCCAGCAGGAAATTCTCCGGATCCAGCGCCACCGCGTTCGAGTAGAGCGTCAACGCCTTGTCGAACACCTGCTGCTCCGTCAGGCCGTAATGCTCCCGCGCATCCTTGCGGAACAGGAACACCGTGGTCCCGAAATTCTGGTAATACACCGGCTCTTTGGGATCGAGTTCGATGGCCTTCTCGTAATGGGTGAAGGCGTTCGTCACCGGACTGCGGTGCCCGTAGTAATTCGCCAGATTGTTCCAGACCGCCGGGTTGTTCGGCTCGACCTCCTTCGCCTTCAACATCTGCTCCAGCGCCGCCGCCTCATCGCCCATCTCCTCGAGAAAACTCGCGAACGCCAGCCGCGCCCGCCCGTGATTCGGATTTTTTTGGATGAACTCCTCATAACCCCGCCGCACCGGCTCGAACCGCCGCTGGATGCGCGCGTTCAACGTCTCGTCCGGCGTGCCCGCGCCGTGTTCCTTGAATTTCTCGTTCTCCCGGATCCACTGGTCCACCTCGTCCATCGCCGCGTCATCCGCCAGCATCAGGCGCTTGAACTCCGCTTCGACGGGATCATTGGTGCCCTTCACGGCAGGCACCGAGGCACTGCTGATCCCGGCGGCACGGTCGGCGGACTCCACCGCGTTCGTGGAATGGGCCGCGACCGTCAGCGCGATCAGCGGAAACAGGCAGAACAACAGGACTCGCATCCGCACAGCCTAGCACCCCGCGCCGTCTTGTCGAGACACCGCGGCGAATGCCCGCTGCCCCCTCACCCGCCCTTCGGGCACCCTCTCCCCTTCCGAAGGGGAGAGGGACGGGGTGAGGGGACGGGCGCTGACACTGGCGACATGATTCTTGCAGTTGCTCTAACTTGCCTTGGGCCGCCGCGTGTTGGCCATTTGCACCACCCACTCGCGCGCCCGGCGCGCCCACCGCCGCCACCAGACGCTCGCCCGCTCGAACGCCGCAAAGTCATACCGCTCCGCCAGCGCCCGCAACTGCCGCTCCGTGGGCACCGCGCAACCGGACTTGTGCGTGGCCGGCCGCCACCATGGACGCTCCACCACCCGGAACCGCTCCGGGTAATGATTTTTCAGGTAGTGTCCGTAGGTCTCGTATTCGCTGAACAGGTTGTGCCCGGACGGCGGCAGTGCGCGCATCAGTTTCCACGCCCAGGATTCGTTGCCCGGCAGCCGCGCCGCCATTTTTTCGAGCATCTCGCGGCAGACGCTTTTCTGCACCACGATGTGCTGCGCGATGAACGAAAACTCGCGATTGGGCTCCTCGCCCAGCAGCCGCCGATACGTCTCGAAATACGGCGCATGATGCTCAGTCGCGCGCGTCAGCAACATCCGTCCTTCCGCGTCAAAGAAACGCAGCGGGCGCAGCGGCACGGTGTCCGCATCCCAGATCAAAAAGTAATCATCCTCCGGCTCGACGAATGCGAACTGCAATTTGACGAGCTGCTGGAAATACCAGCCCGCCGCCACCGGGAAGCCCTGGATCGGCAGGGGTCGCAAGGCCGCCACCGTCACCCCCGGCACAAAATCGTTTTCCGGGATGACCCGCGCCAGGCGGCCCAGCCGCCGCTGCATCCGGGCCGCGTCGGCGTCCGGCGCGACCACGACGTATTCTTTGAGGGGCACGGTCTGCGGCAGCCGCCGCGCGACGATCTCGAGCACCGGCAAATCCCGCGCGCGGCAGGGCGAAACGACCGTCAACGGCCGCTCGGGCCAGACGGGTGGCGGCACAGGCGTTCCGCCCACGCGGTCCGCGGCTGGATGGTTGTTTGTGTGCATGCGCCGAACATTTTGTGAAGGCTTGGTAAAATGCCCGCCGACCCCTCACCCGGCCTTTTGCCTTCGCTGAAGCTGCGGCGGACGAGTCATCCACGGTCTCCCAATCCGATGGGGAGAGAGGGAAGCGGTAGGTGGCTGCCCGCTTCCGGCGTATTCCCCTGATGACGGGCAATCCCCCACGCCGCTTTAGTTTTGTGGCTCATTTGGCCCGATTTCGTTCGTGGCCTACCGGCCCTCGGCCACTCGCTTGCGCAGGCGAGTCGGCATCAAAGTCAAAAGGAATTCGTTCACCCGGGCGGGAAGGCACCTGCCCACCAGTTCGGCGGGACTCCAGCGCAAGCGCCGCAACACCCGCCGCGCCGCCTTCCGGCTGGCAGGCGAGGGCTGTTCCGCCACCTTCACCGCCACGAACAGTCCCTCCGTGCTCACGTCGTGCAGTTGCGTTCTCCAGTGGTCCAGCGACCGCAAATACGGCACCAGCCATTTGCCCTTCCGCAGCTTCGCGTCATGCGCCATCAACTGTCCGCCCACGGGAATCAGCGGGTCCAGCAGGTGAAACTCGTCAATCTGCTCCTGGGGATTGTTGCCGCCGTCCAGAAAGGCAAAATCCACCTGCAACCCCGGGCCGCGTTCCTGAATCCATTGCGGAATGACAGCCTGCGAGAAACCGAACAAAGGCGTGAACCGGGTGCTCGCCTCGGGCGCGGCGGCGCGGATGTTCGCGATCATCCGCTCGTAGATCGAGCGATCCGCCTCGACGCCCCAAAGATGACCCGTGCCGTTCTTTTCCAGTGCGCGCAAGATGTGCAGGGTGCTCCCCCCGCCCAGCCAGGTGCCGACCTCGATGACGACCTCCGGCTTTTTGGCCGCGCGGGTCAGGGCGTCGGTCAGCAGCGCGCGCTCGGCGTCATTCAACTGGCCGGCAATGAGGGCGGTTTCGCTCATGGTTGACGTGGCCGGTGGTTTTGCAGCACCTCCCGGTAAATGTCGAGATGCTTCCGGGCGATGACCCTCGGGTGGAAGCGGGCCAGCGCCTCCGCCCGGGCCGTGGCCGCCCACTGCTCCACCTCCCCGCGTTCCCGAAGGCAATGCGCCAGCGCGTCGCGCATGGCCGCCGGGGCGCGCGGATCAAACAACAAACCCGTCCGTCCCGGGGCAATGAGATCGGGAATTCCGCCGATGCGCGCGCCCAGCACCGGCACCCCAGCGGCCATGGCCTCGAGGACCACCATCGGGCAATTGTCCTCCAACGAGGGCAAGATGACGGCGGTGGCGCGGGCCAGTTCCGTGCGCAGTTGTTCGCGGCCCACCGGACCAGGCCACTCACACCAAGACCGGGCGCGCACCCGGTTCAGAAACTCGCGGCCATACGGGGTGTGTTCCGCCGCTGCGCCCAGGAAGCGCAGGACAAATGGCCGTTCGCCGGGCCATTCGTCCAGAGCTTGAATCAGCCCGTTCTGATTCTTGTAGTCGCAGACGTTGGCCACGCACAAAACGACCGGCGGACTTGCCGGAGCGCGTTCCACCGCAAAAAAGGCGGCATCCACCGCGTTGGGAAGCAGCCAGGTCCGCCGCGCCAAACCGTTTACGGCCTGGCGCGTGTAGTTGCTGATGCAGACCACCCCGTCCGTGCGCGGCAGCACGAACGCCTCGAGCCGCGCCGCCAGCCAGTTGTAGGAAAAGGGCCGCGCCCCGAGCGCGCGCGCCACTGACCGCATGTTGCCGTGCAACGTCAGCACGTTGGGTCGGCCCGAAAACACGGCCGCCATCGCCGCCTCACGCTCCGTGCCCTGCCCATGCACCAGGTCGGGTTGAATCTCGCGCAGCTTGCGCCGCACGGCGCGGATGCACCCCTGAAACCCGGTCGTCATCCAGCCCCACTTCGGCACCACCAGGCTGTGATACCAAATGTTTTCGGCCAGCTTCTCCGGAGCAGGGGCCGGCTGCCGCAAACAGCTTACCACATGCACCTCCACATCCGGCAGTTGCGCGAAGCCCTGCAACAGCGCCTCCGGTGCCGTGCCAAACCAGGGGCGCGGATTGGCGTGGTCCAGAAACGGCTCCCGGTTGTCCGTGGTGAGGAACGCGATCCTCATGCCCGCCTCCCTTGTTCGGCGGCGCGCCGCAGCGATTCCCACAACCGCGCCCGCATCGCCGCCGCGTCAAATTCCTCGCGCACGCACCGTTGTATCCCCTCGCCGTAACGCACCCACGGGTCCTCCGCCGTCAACTCGCGCAGCAGTTCGGTTTGCAACCCGGCGACGTCGGTGTGCGTGGATGCCAGCCCGATGGCGTGCCGCCGCGCCAGTTCGAGCAGGCTGCTCTGCGGATGCCCCAGCGCCAGCACGGCCAGGCCCGCGCCGAGGTAGCTGGAAATCTTCGCCGGGAAACTGAACCGGTGGTAACGCGGATCCTCGTCCGCCAGCGAAACCGGGGCCACGCCCCAAGCGCATTCCCGCAGTGCTGCGCGGAACTCCGGTTCCGGCGCGTTCAATCGTTCCCGCATCCAAGCCGCGTCAAACCACGGCTGCCGCGCCTGGCTGTGCGCGCCGAAAAACTCCAGCCGCAAGGGCAGCGGCAACCGTTCCCGGATGCCCGCCAGCGCCCGCACGAACAGGCCAAACGCCTCCCCCGCGATGATGGTCCCTGCGAACACCAGCCGCAGTTCGGCCAAAACCCTAGCGCGCTTCGCCATCAGAAACCCGATTTCCTCCGCCTCCAGGCCGACGCGGTTCAAGTCGCCCTCCGCGCCGGTGCGCTGCCGCAAATCCTCCCGCATCGGCGCGCTGATCGCGTCGCGCGACGCGGCAGCGGCATACAGTTGCTCGACCCCACGTGCCAGCCGCGCCGCCCGCGCCACGCCGATCTGGGCCACCACGTGCCGCAGGTCCGGGTAATCGTGAACTGAAACATGAAACGGCACCGGCCCGCCCGGCAACACTTGGGCGAGCGGCGCAATGGACCAGTTCTGCGGAATCACCCACGCCACCTCCACCCCGCTTTCCCGCAACGTTTGGCGCAAGTGCGCCGCCGCACGCGGTGCCCAGAGCCGTTCCATCAACCACGCCCGCAGCCGGGAAAAACGCCGTCCGGGCAGCAGCACGCCCGGTTCCGGCCCGAGGAAATGCCGCGCCACCGGCTGGCCGGGCAGCGACCCGTAATTGCGGCGACAGCTCCACCACTGCACCCTTTCCGGCGGCCAGCCGCGCAACATCTGCCGCACCAGCACCAGCCCGCCGCCCGGGGATTGCGGCGCATACTCCGTCGCCACGAGGAGGCGGGGGAAAGAGTGGGCATCGGCCGAGGACATGTTGAGAAAACTGCGATCGCGAATTCAGTTCAGGGGTGCATCCTTGTAGCCGCTTCCCCCCCCGCCATGCTTCCGTGTCATTTCGCGCCTTTCGTGGGCAACGCCTCGCGCGGTCGGTCCGCCAGGTTGCCCGTGTTCCGCGCGTTGCCGCGAAACTTCGGCCACGGCGTGTTCGCAAGGCCCGCTGGCCATTCGTAGGCCCGCAACATCCGGCCCGCGAGCACATACAAATGGCCGTTTGCCAGCGTCGGCGAGGCGGCGGCGTCATACGGAATCCCCGCCGCCCACGACCACGCGCGGTCCGGCGGGCAGCCCTGCATCTGACCCTGGTAAAACGGCATCAGCACCACGCCGTCCGCCGTCAACAGCGGCGTGGCGCGGATTTCCTGGCCGCCCGCCGACCACAGCCGTTCGCCGCCGGGCGACAACGCCCAGAGATTGGTGTTCAAGCCGACGAAAATGCGCCCCGCCCCGTCCAGCACTGGCGAGCCGACGCCCGCCGACCCGGTGCGCGTCTTCCAGACGAGCCGCCCCTCGACATCCACCACGTAGAAAAAGCCGTCCACCGACGTGAAATACACCCGGCCCGCCTCATCCAGCGCGGGCGAGGACAGAATTGGGCCGCCGGTTCGGAACGACCAGAACTCCTCGCCCAGTGGCGTCAAAGCGCGCAACAACCCGTCGTGCGAGCCAAAAAAAATCGTCCCGTCCCGCGCGATGGCAGCGGAGGAAACAATCGGGCCACCCGTGGGCCGCCGCCAGAGTTCCTTTCCTTCGGGACTGACCGCGTAAAAGTTCGTGTCCCACGAGCCGAAATAAATTGTGCCGTCGGTGCCGATGGCGGGCGAGGCGTCCACCCAGCCGCCGGTCTTGAAACGCCACTTCCGCCTGCCGCTGGGGGTCAACGCATACAAGTGCCGGTCACGGCAGCCGAAATAGATGACGCCGTTGGTGTCCACCGCCGGAGACGACCAGATTTCCATTCCGGTGGAGAAACGCCATTCCCGTTCGCCGCGCGAATTCACACACCAGAACTGCCCGTTGAACATGCCGAAATACAGCCGCCCGTCCGGCCCGACGGCAGGCGAGGAATCCGATTCCGCGCCGAGGTTCAACTCCCAAGCCAGCTTGGGCGGTTCCGGGGTGGAGGCCATTGCCGCGAACGCCAGCAGGCAGATCACGGCGATAGCGCCTCCAAGCCGCGCGCAGCCGCGGGTGGCAAAGATTCCGGAGCGCCGGCGTCCCCGCCGGCTTTGAGCAGACGTAAACCGGTGGCGTGGTCGGAGAAAATCAACCCCACCGAAAAATCCGGGTGCGCAAAGCCGCCGGAACGGCGGCGCTCCAGCCGCCGCGAGCAACCTGCACGGGAGTCCCAGCAAAGCGCGACTGGCTGACCGGTTTGGCATCATGGGCGGCGCAGTTTCGAGGCAAGTTCGCGCGGAAAACAAGCGCGTTTCCCGGCGCAAGGTATTGCATTGAACCGGCCCCGCGCCGTTCCCCATACTGGCCGCATGAACATTCTCGTCCGCGGCGCGTGCCGGAACATTCCAGCCCTTTCGCCCGAGCAGCGGTGAAGCGGTGTCCCGCCGCACGCTCCACCCACCCGACGCCGTCCTTCCGCATGGAAATCATCCTCGCTCCCGGTCGCGCCGCCAAAAACTACTGGCGGGACCTTTGGCATTATCGCGAGCTGTTCTACATCCTCGCCTGGCGCGACCTGGCGGTGCGCTACAAACAGACGGTCATCGGCGTGGCGTGGGCGCTGATTCGTCCCCTGCTCACCATGCTGGTGTTCACCGTCATCTTCGGGCGGGTGGCCAAACTGCCCTCGCCCGGCGATGTGCCCTACGCGCTGCTCGTTTTCGCCGCCATGCTGCCGTGGCAGTTCTTTGCCACCGCGCTCACCGAGTCCAGCAACAGCCTCATCGCCAACGTCAACCTCATCGCCAAGGTCTATTTTCCCCGGCTCATCGTGCCCGCCGGGTCGGTCATCACCAGCCTGGTGGATTTTCTCATCTCGTTTGCCATCCTCGTCGGCCTGATGGTCTGGTATCAGTTCTGGCCGGATTGGCGGGTGCTGACGCTGCCGCTGTTCACGCTGCTGGCCTTCGGCACCGCGATGGGCGCGGGGTTGTGGTTCTGCGCGTTGAACGTGGAATACCGCGACTTCCGCTACATCGTGCCGTTCATCGTGCAGTTCGGGCTGTATGTCTCGCCGGTGGGCTTCAACAGCGCCGTCGTGCCGGACCAGTGGCGCCTGCTCTACTCGCTCAACCCGATGGTCGGCGTTATTGACGGCTTCCGCTGGGCGCTGTTGCGCGGTCAGGCGGAGCTTTACTGGCCGGGTCTGGCGCTTTCCGTCGCGTTCACCGCGCTGCTGTGCCTCTCGGGCGTCTGGTATTTCCGCCGGATGGAACGCACTTTCGCGGATGTGATCTGAGGCAGAGCAGAAACGGGAAAGCAGAAAACAGAAATGAATCGCGGACGTTTATCCGAGGAATTTCGCGGGCGCACCAAGCAGTTTGCGGCCCGGGTGATCCGGCTTTTTGTGAAGCTGCCCCGTGCGCGGGAGGAGGTGCGCGTGCTGGCGGGCCAACTGCTGCGCGCGGGAACCTCGGTGGCCGGCCATGTCCGCGAAGCCTCGCGGGCGCGTTCGGACGAGGAGTTCGTCTCCAAGCTCGGCGGCGCCCTGCAGGAGGCCGATGAATCGGCGTTGTGGATGGAACTGCTGCGCGAAGAATGCGGCATCGAACCCGCCCTGACCCTCCCCCTCGAAAACGAGGCCTCCGAGCTGATGGCCATTTTGACCACGATGATCAACCGCACCAAGGACCGGGGCGATGAGCGCAAGTAAGCCCAAAGGCAGCCAACGTAATGCCGCCGCCCTCACGAGCGGCGGAGCCTTTCCGCTTTCGGCTTTCTCCTTTCTGCTTTTCCCATGAGCTCCTGGATCATCAAGGCCGAGGGCCTCGGCAAGCGCTACCGCATCCGGCATCAACAGCCGGGCCGGCAATACAAGGCGTTGCGGGATGTCCTCACCGACAAGGCAAAAGCCCTGTTCCGAACCCGGAAATCGAAAAACGAAAATCGGGAATCAGTCGAGGATTTCTGGGCGCTCCGGGATGTCTCCTTCGAGATCCAGCCCGGCGAAGTCGTGGGCATCATCGGCCGCAACGGCGCGGGCAAGTCCACGCTCCTGAAGCTCCTGAGCCGCATCACCGAGCCGACCGAGGGCCGGGTGACGTTGCGCGGCCGCGTGGCCAGCCTGCTCGAGGTGGGCACCGGCTTTCATCCCGAGCTGACCGGGCGGGAGAACATCTTCCTCAACGGCGCGATCCTCGGCATGACGCGGGCGGAAATCCGCCGCAAGTTCGACGAGATTGTCGCGTTCGCCGAGGTGGAGAAGTTTCTGGACACGCCGGTCAAGCGTTACAGCAGCGGCATGTATGTGCGGCTGGCCTTCGCCGTGGCCGCGCATCTGGAACCGGAAATCCTCGTCGTGGACGAGGTGCTTGCGGTGGGCGATGCAACATTTCAAACAAAGTGTCTTGGAAAGATGGATGCTGTCGCGCACCAAGGCCGAACGGTTCTATTCGTCAGCCACAACGAGGGGGCCATTCGACGGCTTTGCACCCGCGCGATCTTGCTGGAACGCGGAACGGTGAGCTTTGCGGGCACCCCGGCAGAGGCGTTTCAGCGGTATCGCGGCAGCGTCCAGCACACCGGGTTTTCAGCGGCCAACCGCATCCACTCCTCCGACTTTCTGCGGATCACCAACGGTGCCTTGACGGTGGAGGGGGTGCCAACGGATACCCTGCTGTCCTCGATGCAGCCTGAGTTGCACCTGACACTTGAAGTTTTCAAACCGGTGGCCGCGTCGTTTGAAGTGCTGCTGCGGGACGCCAGTTCCGCGCCGGTCATGTTCGGCCCGATCGGGCTCGCGCAGGGGTTCAGCCACCCGTTCCAGCCCGGCGTTTATTCCGTCCGGTTCAAATTGCTGCTTCCACGGCTGGCGGAGGGGCGTTACTCACTCGACTTGATGGTGGTCCGATCTGGCAAACAATTCTACGACTACCTTGAGGATGCCATCGTCATAAATGCCGCGGCGGAGAGTAATCCACACACCGGCTGGCAGTTCACCCAAGCGCGCGGCCAGGGCTGCATCCTGTTAGAAACCACGCTGCCTGAGATTTCCGGCCCGTCTCCATCAACTCCGCTATGAGCAATTCGGTCTTGATTCTCGGCGCCGGCCCGACCGGCCTGGGCGCGGCCCGGCAGCTTGAACTTCTCGGCGTTCACGATTGGCTGTTGCTCGAGGCGGCGCCCGAACCGGGCGGGCTCGCGGCATCGTTCGTGGACGAGCAGGGCTTCACCTGGGACATCGGCGGGCACGTCCAGTTCTCGCACTACGAATACTTCGACCGCGCGATGCTCGAGTTCCTCGGCGCGGATGGCTGGCTGCATCACCAGCGCGAATCGTGGGTGTGGATGCGCGACCGCTTCATTCCCTACCCCTTTCAGAACAACATCCGCCGCCTGCCGCCGGAGGACCTGAACAAATGCCTGCAAGGGCTGGTGGAAATCACCCGGCACCCCCGCCCCAAGCCGGCGAACTTCGGCGAATGGATTGACGCCACCTTCGGCCCCGGCCTGGCGGAGGTGTTCCTGCGGCCCTACAACTTCAAGGTCTGGGCGTTCCCGCCAGAACTGATGAACGCCGTCTGGGTTGGCGAACGCGTGGCCGTCACCGACCTGGGCCGCGTGTTGAGCAACCTCGTGTTTGGCAAGGACGACCTTTCGTGGGGGCCGAACAACACCTTCCAGTTTCCGAAATACGGTGGCACCGGCGCCATCTGGCGCGCCTGCGCGAAACGCCTCCCGGCGGAAAAACTCCGGCTCAACACGACCGTCACGCGCGTGGACCTCGATCGTCGCGAGGTGACCACGGCGACGGGCGAGACCGTGGCCTACGACCGCCTCATCTCGACCCTCCCGCTGCGCGAACTCATCCGGCTGACCGGGCAAACCCGCTTCCAGCCGCTGGCCGAGCGCGGGCTGCTTTACTCGACCTCGAACATCTTCGGCCTGGGCCTGCGCGGGAAGCCGCGCGAGGAGCTGGCCACCAAGTGCTGGATGTATTTCCCCGAGGACAACTGCCCGTTCTACCGCGTCACGGTGTTCAGCAACTACTCGCCGAACAACGTGCCCGATATCCGGCAGCACTGGTCGTTGATGGCAGAAGTCTCCGAATCGCCGCACAAACCGGTCAACCGCGGCGCGTTGCTTGAGGAGGTCATCCAGGGCGCGCTCAACACGCGGCTCATCGAGCGGCGCGAGGACATTATTTCGACGTGGTCTTACCGCGCCGGCTACGGCTATCCCACGCCCGGTCTGCACCGCGACGAGGTGCTGGCGGAGATCATTCCGTTCTTTGAGGCGAAGGAGGTCTATTCGCGGGGCCGGTTTGGCCTGTGGAAATACGAGGTCAGTAACCAGGACCACTCCTTCATGCAGGGCGTCGAAATTGTCGAACGCCTGGTGAATGGCCGGCCCGAAATGACCGCCACGGACGCGAATCATGCCAACTCCAAAAAACATCCGTGGCCGTTTGAACGCTGGAATACCGCATGAATTGGTCCCGCCAAATTTTTTCCACGGGCCAAACCTCCGGAATGGCGTCTCGGCAGAGCGCCGCTGGCGTTTCGTCCGTAGCGCCGGCTGCCTGTCGGCGGGTTGTGGGAGCAGCCTGCTTCCCGCGCCCGGTCTTGGGCTGGCAGCCCTGGTCACCCGCAGGCCGGCTGCCTGCGCCACATGCAAGCCTTTGCGGGCACTCGAACCACCGGGGCAGTCGCCAGCCGTCCCGCCAGCGGAGCGCCGGTTTGAAACCAGCTTTGGTTGTAGCGCGAGTGCAAAAGCCGGCTGCAAGCCGGCGCTCCATTCACCGCGCATCAATGCTGAATCCATGAGTTCCGCCCAGACCCAACCCGACCTGACGCCTCCGCCGATCGCGCCGGTGCCCGCCGGAACGCCGCGGCCGCGTTGGTCGGTGATGATCCCCACGTTCAACTGCGCGAACTACCTGCGGCTCACCCTGCAAAGCGTCCTGGCGCAGGCCCCCGGCCCGGAGCAGATGCAGATCGAGGTGGTGGACGATTGCTCGACGAAGGACGACCCCGAGGCGGTGGTGCGCGAAGTGGGGCAGGGCCGCGTGCAGTTTTACCGCAAGCCGCAGAACGGCGGTGCCATCGCCAACTTCAACACCTGCATCGAGCGCAGCCGGGGCGAACTGGTCCACATCCTGCACGGCGACGACCTCGTGCTGCCGGGCTTTTACGAAAAAATCGGGGCCGCCGCCGCCGCGCGCCCGGAGTTTGCCCTCTACGCCTGCCGCTGTTTCTTTGTGGATGAGGCGGGCATGATTGCCGAGGTGTCGCCGCGGGTGCCGGCGTTGGAGGCGGGCGGGCGTTGCCCCGAACTGTTCTTTTATGGCACTCCGTTGCAGACGCCGAGCGTCGTGGTCCGGCGCTCGTTCTATGAACAACACGGCGGGTTCCTGCTGCCGCTGGTTCACACGGCCGACGCTGAGATGTGGTCGCGCGCCGTGGCGCGGGGAGGCGGGCTGCAACTGCCCGATGTGCTGTGCCAATACCGCGTGTTCGCCGCCAATGATTCCGGCCGACTCGCCCGCACGGCGGAGAACCTGCGCGACGTCATCCGGCAAAATGAGCTGTTTGCCCGCCTTTATCCGGCCTTCGACCAGCGCCGCGCATTGATCCGGTTGACACATCTGGCCCGCACCCAGCTTGAGCGTTTCCAGCGCGTCGGCGACGCCGAGGCCGTGGCGGCCAACCGGGCGTTCTGGAAAAAGTGCATTCCGCTCCGCTTCCGGCTGCGTTCCGGCATCGCGGCTTTCCTGCGGCGGCTGGGCGGCTGATTGGCATCCGCATGGCTCCTCCCGTTCCATCCCCGGCTGGCATCGCGCCCGGCGTGTCCGTCATCATCTGTTGTTTCAACAGCGCGGCCCGGCTGCCGGAAACCCTGCGGCATCTCGCGGCGCAGCAGGTGCGCGCCGACCTTCCCTGGGAACTGCTGATGGTCGTGGACCGCGCCACCACCGATGACACGGTCAAGGTCATCGAATCCTTCCAACCACACTTTGCGCCGGGCCAACTCCGGCTTGTGTGGGAAGCCCGCCGCGGCCTGGGCGCGGCCCGGCTCACAGCGGCACGGGAGGCGCGGTATGAGTTTCTCTCGTTCGTGGATGACGACAATTGGGTGCCGCCCGACTGGGTGGAAATCGTGCATCGAACCTTCACCACGCTGCCCCAAGCCACCGCGTTCGGCGGGCGGGGTGACGCGGTGTATGAGCGAGAGCCGCCGCCCGCCTGGTTCAAAGATTTTTGCGCCGCTTACGCGGTGGGCGAACAATACCGCACCGCCGGCGAAGTGACCGATCAGCCCACCAGCCTGCTTTGGGGGGCGGGCCTGTGCATCCGCCGGAGCGCGTTCCTCGCGCTGCTGGACCACGGCTTTGAGTTCATCTGTTCCGAAAAGCTCGGGCCGGAATTGTGGGCATTCGTCCGGTCGCGGCCCTGCGAGGACACCGAACTTTGTTTTGCCCTGCGCGCGCTGGGCGGCCGGTTCTTTTACGTGCCCGAACTGACCTACAAACATTACATGGCCGCCGACCGGCTGACGTGGCCAGTGGTGCGCCGGATGTTTCGCGGGCATGGCCGCAGCGGCGTGTTTTGCCACCTGTTGAAAATGGCCGCCGACCCGCAGTTGCCCGCCCGGCAACTCGCCCGTGAGCGAAGCTGGCGGTTTCAGGCCGCGCGCGCCCTGTGGCGGCTGACGCGGATGCTGCTCCGCCATCCGGCCAGCCTGCTGACAAACGCCGAGGGTTCCGCCGTGCGGCTGCAGGCGGATGCCCTGCGCGGTCAGTTGGAAATGCTGCTGCGCCTGCGCGGGCGGCACGACCGGATTTTTGATGAACAGCGGAAACGGTATTTGCAACCGTCCGCGCCAGTCCTTTCCTCCGCCCAACCATGAAACCCCTTGCCCTGCCCTCCGCGCCCGGCACCGATCAGCGGATTGCCGACACCGTCCGCCTGCTTCAACACGCCCCGTTCAAACCCACCGACGTGGTGCTGGACGTGGGCATGGGCGACGGCACCATCAGCCGCTCGATTGCCGCGCGGGTGAGCAAGGTGGTGGGCACCGGCCTTGACACGTTGTCCTACAAAATTGATCCGGAGGCGCTGAAGCGGGAGCGCATCGAGGTGGTGGAGTGTTGGGTGGAAAAAATGCCGTTCCCGGACGCGACGTTCGATGGGGCGGTGATGTCGCACGTGCTGGAGCATTGCCTGAACGTGGGCCTCGCCCTGCAGGAGGTGCGGCGCGTGTTGAAGCCGGGGGGCCTGTTGTGTGTGGCAGTGCCGCCGTCCGACCCGCTGGTGTGCGGCGGGCACGTCGCGGTCGGCTGGAACATCGGCCAGTTGATGTATGTGCTGACGATGGCGGGCTTCAGCGCGGCGACCGGCCACTTCGCGAAAAAGGGTTACAACGTCTGCGCCTTTGTGCGGAAGGAGGAACGGCCCCTGCCGCCGCTGCGGCATGACTTCGGCGATTTGCGCGCGCTGGAGGCGGACGGCCGATTCCCGCTGCCCATTCGGAATGCGGACCCGAATCTCGAAGCCTTCTGGGGCGACCTGGATGCCGTGAACTGGCCGTGGGTGGAAACACTCGATCAGGAACGCATCGGCCCGAACGCGCGTCTGCTGCGCAAGCTCATCCCCGCCAGCCTGCGCCCGAAACTCGGCCAGATGTTCCTGCGCCTGGCCGTGGCACTGGGCGCATCCAAAACCCGTCCCCCGGGGCGCACCTACGTCAACCCGGACCGGCTTCAGGCCTGAACGCGAACCGCACGGCGAGGCGCCCCCCTCAGAACGTCACCTTGGCGTCAGCGGGCAGGCGCAACGCGTCGTCTGCCGCGCGAGTGGGGAGCCATTTCAGGATTTCCCGGAGGGCATGTTGCACCGCCTCATCCGAGCCGCGCGGCAGGGTGAAGCCCGCGTTCCGCAGCTTCGTTGAATCCATCCGTGACTGTGGCACGTCCCCCGGCCAGCCCTGCGCAGATTCACCGTAGCGGATGACGGTTTTCCCCGCGAAGCCGAGCTGGCGGACGAGTTCGTTGGCGATGAAGCGGACGCTCGTGGCGCCGTCCGGGGCGAGGTTGAACACGTCAAACTTTCCGGGCGCAAAACCGCCGCACAGCCGTTCGCCAAAGCGCAGGCCCGCCACCAGGTCGCGCACATAGACGTAGGGCTTGGCCTGATAACCATTGCCCAGCACGGTCAGGGTGGAAGAGTCCTTCGCCAGTTGGCGGATGAAGTCGAAGATGACGCCGTGGGTGGTGCGTTCGCCCACAATGTTGCCGAACCGGAAGATGACGGCGCGCAGGTTGAAGGTGCCGCAAAACGCCGAGATGAGCGCCTCGGAAGCGACCTTGCCCGCGCCGTAAAGGCTGATGGGCAGCGCCGGGCCAAGCGTCTCGTGCGTCACCGTCGTGCCCACGTCGCCATACACCGTGCCCGAGCTGGAAAACACGATGCGCGGCACCCGCTGGCGGCGCATGGCTTCGAGGACGTGGTAGGTGACGATGGTTTCCTGCTCAAGATCGAGCCGCGTGTTGTCAATGCCCCAGCGCGCGTCGGGATTGGCGGCGAGATGAAACACCTGCTCGACACCGGAGAAATGCGGCAGAATCGCCTCCAGGTCGAGCAACTCGACCTCGATGACTTTCAGGCGCGGATGGCCGGCATGGTGGGCGAGGTGTTCGCGGCGGCCCGAGGAAAAGTTGTCCAGCACGCGCACCTCCGCCGTCTGCGGGTCGGCCAGCAACAGGTCCAGGAGGTGCGAACCGATGAAGCCGGCGCCGCCGGTCACTAGGTAGGTGGTCATGGTTTTGCCCGTGGCGGGACGCCGGGAATGCGCCTCCCAACGTCGCCCCGCCCTGGGCCGCGAATCTACGGTGCCGCCCCCGCAAGCCAAGTTCCAAGTGCGGCCACGGCGGCTGCCGGGTCGGGACTCAATCGCCCGCCGCCGCCCGGCGGGCGGTGCGCTCGCCGAACAGGGCGGTGCCGATCCGGATGATGGTCGCGCCCTCCTCGATGGCCACTTCGAAGTCGCCGCTCATGCCCATGCTGAGGTGCGGCAACGGCGCGCCCAGCGCCTCCTCGCAGCGTTGCTTCAGTTCGCGCAGGGCGCGGAAAAACGGGCGCACCTGCTCCGCCGCGGGCTTCCATGGCGGCACGGTCATCAGGCCGTGAATTTCGAGGCGGGGCAGGGCGTTGATTTCCGACAGTTCGGCGAGCAGGCGTTCCGGCGCGTAACCAAATTTGCTGGCCTCGCCCGCGAGGTTCACCTCGAGCAGCACGGGCAGGCGGCGGGCGGCGGCTTCGCACCGCTTGTTCAGCTCGCGCGCCAGCGCCAGGCTGTCCACGCTCTGGACCATCTCGAACAGCTCCACCGCGTCCCGCGCCTTGTTGGATTGCAGGTGACCGATGAAATGCCAGCGCAACGAGCCGGGGCAATGCGGGATCTTGGCCTTCGCTTCCTGCACCTTGTTCTCGCCGAACACCACCACGCCCAGGCGCGCCGCCTCGCGCACCATTTCCGGCGGATGCGTCTTGCTCACGGCCAGCAGCGTGACTTCCGCCGGCGACCGACCGGCGCGCGCACAGGCGGCGGCGATGCGGGCTTGGATGGCATCCAGATTTTCGGCGAGACCCATGCGGGCAGCGTAAGCCGGCGGCCACGAGTCGTAAATCCCGGCCTGTGGGGTTGGCCGTGGCGCGGCCTATTCACCTTCTTCGCCGTTGCTGGCGCGGCGTTCCCAGTTGCGGCGCGGCCGCTCGGGCGGAGTGGTATCCACCTTGGCGAAGTAAGTGCCCTCGCCCAGCAGGGCATCCACGGCCTGCTGAAGCGCCAGCGACGGGGTGACGGAGAAGCGATCGCTGGTGTCCATGTAGATGTAACCGCCGGTGGGGGGCATGAAGCAGAGCAGGAGGGGGCACTTGCCAGAGTGGGCGATGACGAGGTCGCGAATCTGCTCGAGGCGCTCCGGCGGAAGGTGCGCCATCTGCAGGCGCAGATGGACCTGTTTGGTAAAGCGTTTCGGGGCTTCCTCGAGGGGGAGGATTTCCTGGGGGAAAATCTTCGGCTTGTCCTCGCCGGTATTGACTTCGCCGAGGACGAGCAGGGCGCGGTTCGGCGTAAGCAGGTCGCGATACTTGTCGTAGTTCTCGTTCATGCAGAGCATCTGCACGGCGCCCTCGAGGTCCTCAAGCGTGACCAGCGCGTAGGGCTTGTTGCTCTTTTTGGCAAAGCCCTGCTGCACGGCGGCCACCATCCCGCCAAAGCGGGTCATGGAGCGGTGGGGCAGCGCGGCCAGCGCGGTCGTGGTGTGGAGGGAATACTTTTCCAGCAACGGCGCGAGGGGGGAAAGCGGATGGCCGGTGACGTAGAACCCGAGCAGTTCCTTCTCCGCCGCGAGCAGCTCATGTTGCGGCCATTCCGGGAGCTGGATCACCCGCGCGGGCTGGGTCTCCGCGGGTTCGAGCAGGTCGAACATCGAGGCTTGGCCGCGCTGGCGGTCGGCCACAATGCCGGCCGCGCGGGTCAGCGCCAGGTCCATGCTGGCAAACAGGGTGGCGCGCGTCTCCCCAAACCCATCGCACGCGCCGCACTTGATGAGGGCCTCAAGGGTCTTGCGGTTCACCGCGCGGGTGTCCACGCGCTCGCACAGGTCGGCGAGGGAACGGAACGGGCCGCCCTCGGCGCGGGCCTTGAGAATGCTTTGGACGGCGATTTCCCCCACGCCCTTGATGGCGGCCAGACCGAACCGGATGGATTTACCCTCCCTGCCCGCCGGACCGAAGTGCATCTGGCTTTCGTTCACGTCCGGCGGCAGCACCTCGATGCCCATCTGGCGAGCCTCGGCAATGTATTGCCCGAGCTTGGCGGTGTCCGCCATGTCGTTGGTCATCATCGCGCTGAGGAACTCGACGGGGTAGTTCGCCTTTAGGTAGGCCGTCTGGTAGGCGACGATGGCGTAGGCGGCGGCGTGGGATTTGTTGAAGCCGTAGCCCGCGAACTTCTCGAGCAGGTCGAAAATCTGGTTGGCTTTGGCCTCGGGAATCTTGTTCGTCTCCTTGCAGCCCTTGACGAACTTCTCCCGCTGTTTCTGCATTTCCTCGACCTTCTTCTTGCCCATCGCGCGGCGGAGCAGGTCAGCGGCGCCCAGAGTGTAGCCGGCCAGCACCTGCGCGGCTTGCATGACCTGTTCCTGGTAGATGAGGATGCCGTAGGTCTCCTTCGCAATCGGCTCGAGCAGGGGGTGCTCGTATTCCACCTTCACCTCGCCGTGGCGGCGTTTGATGAACTCGGGAATCAGGTCCATCGGCCCGGGCCGATACAGCGCCACCAGCGCGGTGATGTGCTCGACGGAGGCGATCTGGAACTTCTTGCAGAGGTCGCGCATCCCGCTGGATTCCAACTGGAACACGCCCAGCGTCTCCGCGCGGTTGAGCAGCTCATACGTCCGTGCGTCGTCCAGGGGCAGCGTGTCCACGTCCACCGTGATGCCGCGCGTCCGCTTCACCATCTCGCAGGTGTTGCGGATGACGGTGAGGGTCTTCAGCCCGAGGAAATCCATTTTGAGCAGGCCGAGGTCGCCGACCGGCCCCATCGCGTATTGGGTGACGATGGTGCCGTCCTCGTCCTGCTTGAGCGGGAGGAGGTTGATGAGCGGTTCGGGGCCGATGACCACGCCGGCGGCGTGGACGCTGGCGTTCCGGGTCACGTCCTCGAGCACCATCGCGGTGTCCACCAACTCGCGGGTGACCTCCTCGGTCTCGTAGGCCTGTTTGAAGTCAGGCGACTGCTTGAGCGCCTTCTCCAACGTCATCTTCAGGTCGTTGGGAATCATCTTGGCGAGGCGGTCGCACTCGCCGTAGGTGAGGCCCATGACGCGGCCCACGTCGCGGATGACGGCTTTGGCGCCCAGCGTGCCGAATGTGATGATCTGGGCCACGCAATCGCGCCCGTATTTTTCGCGGACGTATTCGATGACGTCGGCGCGGCGGTCGTCCGCGAAATCAATGTCAATGTCGGGCGGGTTGACGCGCTCGGGGTTGAGGAAGCGCTCGAAAAGCAGGCCGTAGCGGATGGGGTCCACGTTGGCGATCTCGAGCAGGTAGGTCACCAGCGAGCCGGCGGCAGAACCGCGCGCCACGCAGGCAATGCCCATCTCGCGACCCTTGCGGACAAAATCGCCCACAATGAGGAAGTAGCTGACGAAGCCGGTCTTCTCGATGACGCCCAGTTCGAGGTCGAGCCGGTCCAGGACGGTTCGGATGGCAGCGGCGACGGCGGGTTGTTCGTGAAGTTTCGGGCTTTGGGTTCCGGGTTTCGGTTCAGGCGCAGTGTCCGGACCCGCCATTGGCACCTCGGAACCCGAAACCGTCAGGGTCGGCAGCCGTTTTGGATCCGCAATGCCGTCCACGACGAACTGCTTGTCCTCGACGTGCGCGCGGAGCGTGTAACGGCGTTCGAGGCCCTCGGCAAGCAACTCGCGCAGGTAGAGTTCGCGGCTTTTGCCGGCGGGCGGGTGAAAGGTGGGGAAGTGATTCTGACCAAACTTGATCTCGAGGCCGCACTGTTCGGCCACCTCGAGGGTGTTCCGCACCGCCTCGGGCACCTCGGCAAACCGCGCCAGCATCTCCTCCGCCGAGCGGAGGTAAAACTGCTCCGGCACATAGACCGGTTTCGACGGGTCATGCTGGGACTGGCGGCCGATGCACACCAGGCAGTCGTGCGCCTTCCAGTGCTCGCGCAGGACGTAGTGGACGTCGTTGGTGGCAACGAGCTTGAGGCCGAACTCCTTGGCCCACGGGATGAGGTGGCGGTTGACCTTGGCCTGCTCGGGAATGCCGTGGTTCTGGAGTTCGAGGTAGAAATTCTCCGGCCCGAGCGTCTGCTTGAACCAGTCAATCGCGGCGCGCGCCTTGTCCAACTGATCCTTGAGGATGGCCTCGGGAATCTCGCTCGCGAGGCAGCCGGACAACGCGATGATGCCCTGCCGGCATTCGGCCAGCAGTTCCTTGTCTATGCGCGGCTTGTAATAGTAGCCCTCGGTCTGCGCGAGCGTGGCCAGGCGGATGAGGTTTTTGTAACCAATCTCGTCCTTCGCCAGCAGCACGAGATGGTTATAGACATCCCGCCCGCCGCTCGGGGTTTTCCGCTCCTTCCGGCTGCCGGGTGCGACATACACCTCGCAGCCGATGATCGGCTTGATGCCCTTCGCCATCGCGGCCTGGTAAAAATCAATCGCACCATGCATCGCGCCGTGGTCGGTCAGCGCCAGGGCGGGAAACTTGAGGGCATGGGCGCGGTCAATCAGCCGGTCCAGTCGGCACGCCCCGTCGAGCAGCGAGTATTCGCTGTGAACGTGAAGATGAACAAATTCCGCGTGCGACATGGGCGGGCAGGTTACGCGCCGCTTCGCGGACGGGGCAAGCCGGGGTTGCTCACCGGCGCAACACCCGGAGGCATTTGACAGCGCAACAGCCCCGCGCGAGGCTCATTTGCGGTTTGGCCCGCCTTTCTCCACGCCGCCTCAAACCATGAAAACGTCCACCTCCCTGACCACGGCCCGCCGACGGGCGGAATTGGCGGAGTTGCTGGAAGGTTGCCCGGTTGGCCACGACAACCCCGCCGATTGCCCGCTCTGCCGGGTGCGGCGCCTCGGCCGCGCCCGCCGCGAACGCTGGTTCGCCGCCCTGAACGAGGAGGACCTCGCTTACCTGGCCACCTACCACGCCATCTGTGGGCGGCTGAGAGCCGCTCCATCGCCGGGAGCAATGGCGCCCGCCTGACTCACCGCGGGATTACTTCGCGCCCAGCGCGGCCTCAACCGCCGCGACCAGTTCAGCGGCGTCCGGCGCCACCTTGGAATCGAACCGATTCACCACCTCGCCTTTCCGGTTCACCAGAAATTTGTTGAAGTTCCACCGAATGTCACCGGGAAAGGGCGAGTCCTTGCCGGCCAGCCGGACGTAAAGCGGATGACGGTTGGGACCGTTGACCTCGATTTTGTCGAACAGCGGAAAAGTGACGTTGAACTTCGTGCTGCAGAATTCCTTGATCTCCGCGTTGGTGCCCGGCTCCTGACCCCCAAACTGATTGCAGGGGAAACCCAGCACCACCAGGCCGCGATCCTTGTATTTCTGATACAGTGCCTCCAACCCGGCGTATTGCTTCGTGAACCCGCAGCGCGAGGCCACGTTCACCACCAGCAGCACCTTGCCCTCGTAGTCCTTCAAAGAAACCTCTTTGCCGTCAATGTCCTTCACCTTCACGTCGTAAATGCCGGCCGCCGGGGCGGCGAGAGTCAGAGCAGAAATCATGGTCAGCAGGAGAAGCGGATTTTTCATGCGCGGAATGTTGTCGAGCCACCCGCAAAGTCAACCGGCCATCCGGCAAAAAGTTCGGGCCGGACTTTCGTCCGGCCCGTCAACACACACACTTTTGAACAACCATCGCGACCTTCGCGGCCTGACTGCGCTGGCGTCGCAGTCGAAATTTACGCCACTATCCTAACCCAAAGCGGCCAAGCCAATAGTCACCATTACGGGGGACACACCCATGGCAGCTAAAGCCCAGCCAACGATGTCCAGCCCACCCTCCCCCTCGCCCCTAAGCCGGTCCCCAAAAAGGTTCAAAACTAATTTAGACAAAAAACTATACAGTGATTTGACAAAATGTGAACAGATGGAATTTTCCGGCACTTTCCACTCCGAAACGGACGGACGAGGAAAGAGCAACCGTAACCAACAACAAAAAGAAAAACCGCAATCATGAAAGCGTTCATCAAATCCTCCCTCTGGAGCGCAGCGGCGGCCGTCCTGCTTATCGGCAGCGCTGCGACCCAAGCCTCCCAAGGCCCCCTGCCCACCATCGTCGGCACGGCCGTGGCCGTGAACCAGCAATCGGGCGAGTTCTCGACGCTGATCGCCGCCGTGCAACGGGCCGGCTTCGTGGGTCTGCTGGACGGGCGGCGTCAATTCACGGTCTTTGCCCCGACCGACGCGGCCTTCGCCAAGCTCGGCTTGAATGCCGGGAACATTGACACGGTGCCCGTGCCGACGCTGCAACGCATCCTCGCCACTCACGTCAAGCCGGGCCGCTTGACGGCCGCCCAAGTCGTTCGCATGCGGCAAATTGGCACGCTCAGCGGCACATTCCTGCGCGTGTCCGTAACCGATGAAGGGGTGTTTCTGCGGACTCCGGGAACCCCGCAGTCTCAGATTGCCGCCACCGACGTCTTTGCCAGCAACGGCGTCATTCACGTGATTGACACCGTCTTGCTGCCCTGAAAGAACAGTTGCTGATCCGCAAACCGCCGACGGCCCGTGCCGCCGGCGGTTTTTTTGATTTCACCTATTGGCGGCTTGGCCAATCAAATTCTGCACCCGACCCCGCCCCGCCCCGCCTCCAGCCGGAAGGATTTTGTTGAGGCGCAAAATCCCGGAACGACCCGAATGAATCCCCACTGCCGATCCGGCCGGACAAGGAACCACTTCTTGCCCAAGCTGCTTTCCCTGTTCGATGCGCTCGGGGGCAAGGCGGACAGTTCGGTTCGTCCCGTTTCTCGAGCTTTGGGTGATTCGCGGTGAGTCCAACCGCCCGGATGCCGCCATGCCCCGGTCCTCACTTGCCGATGCAGAACTGGCTGAAGATCGAATCCAACAAATCCTCAGTCGTGGTCTTGCCGATGACCTCGCCCACCGCGTTGATGCCGATGTGCAGCTCGAGCGCCACGAACTCGAGCGACTGCCCGCCCACCAGCGCCGTGCGACCGCGTTCCACCGCCTCCCGCGCCCGGCGCAGCGCATCCTGATGCCGGGCGTTAAGCATCACCTCGAGCATCTCGGCCGGCACTCCGCCCCGCCAGACGCATGCATGGATGGCATCTTTGAGCGCCTCGAGGCCCTGACCGGTGGCACAGGAAACATCCACAATCGGCGGCGCTGACGGCGGGCGAGGGGATGTTGGAGTCTGGGAAGAAGATGCCTCGTCGGCCATCTGCCCTTCCGCCCCGCCCTCCAGCGCCTGTCGTTCCAGCCGCTCCGGCAAATCCGTTTTGTTCCGCACCAGGATCCGCTTGCGCCCCGTGAACTCGCGCAACAACCGTTCGTCCTCCGCCGTCAACGGTTCGCTTGCGTCCAGCACATGGAGAATCAGCTCCGCCTTCGCCAGCGTCTCCCGGCTGCGGCGGACGCCCTCGCGCTCAATTTCGTCGCCCGCCTCGCGCAGCCCAGCGGTGTCAATGAACACCACCGGAATCCCGCGCACGTTGGCCGTCTCCTCGATGGTGTCACGCGTCGTCCCGGGAACGGGTGAGACGATGGCGCGGTCCCGCCCGAGCAGTTGGTTCAGGAGCGAAGACTTGCCCGCGTTGGGCCGCCCGACGATCGCCGCCCGCACGCCGCGCCGCAGCAACTGCCCCTCCGGCGCGGTCCGCAGCAGTTCGTCCAGCAACGCCAGGCTGCCGCCCAGCCGCCCCACCAGTTGCTCGGCCGTGTCCGGCGCGATGTCCTCGTCCGGAAAATCAATGTGCGCCTCGATGTGCGCCAGCGTCTGAATGAGATCGTCGCGCAACCGGTGGATGCGCTGCGAAAGGCGGCCCGCGAGCTGTTCTTCCGCCGCGCGCAACGCCAGTTCCGTCCGCGCCTGGATTACATCCGCCACGGCCTCCGCCTGCGCGAGATCAATGCGGCCGTTCAAGAACGCCCGCTGGGTGAATTCCCCCGGCAACGCCAGCCGCGCACCCGCCGCCAGCACCGTCTCCAGCACCGCCCGCGCGGGCAGCAACCCGCCGTGACAGGAAATCTCGATGGTATGCTCGCGCGTGTAGGTGCGCGGCGCCCGCATCACCGCCAGCAACACTTCATCCACCACCGCGCCGTCCCGCACCACATGGCCATAATGCAGCGTGTGCGTCCGGGCCGCGGAGGGACGCGGCGCGCCCGCCCGCGCGGGACGAAAACAGGCATCGGCGATCGCCAGCGCCCGTGCGCCGGACACCCGGATGACCGCCAGCCCGCCCTCGCCCAGCGGCGTGGCAATCGCGGCAATGGTGTCGTCAAGCATCGCGCCCTCCGTCCCGGGCCATCGCCGCCATCCGCAATTCGGCCACAAATTCGCGCACCGGTTGCGCCTGCGCTTCCGCCGCGCGAAACGCCGCCGCCACACACAAGGGCGGAGGCGGATGCGCCAGCGCCAGGTATTTCGCCCGGCGCGGAAACTCCTCCGCCACGCGGGCCGTGACCAGCGCCACGCCCAACCCGGCGGCCACCGCCGACAGCAGGCTTTCCCCGCCATCGTATTCCCCCGCCCGCCGGGGCCGGAGCCGATGTTCCCGCAGCCAGGCATCCACCCGTTGCCAATATTCCGGGTAACCCCGCCGGTCAAAGCCCACCAGCGTCTCGCCCGCCAGCGCCGTCGGCGGCACCCGCCGCCGCCCCGCCAGCGGATGCCGCGCGGGCACGGCCAGCCGCCAGGGAGAACGCAGCAACGGCACCCACCGCAGGCCCGGCCATTGCCCTTCACGGCGCGCCAGGATGGCCAGATCGAGCGATTCCTCCCTCAGCCCCGCCAACATTTCCGCCGTGGCCAGATCGGCCAGTTC
Organism: Limisphaerales bacterium; assembly: GCA_046290825.1. GTDB lineage: Bacteria > Verrucomicrobiota > Verrucomicrobiia > Limisphaerales > DSYF01 > JBKBTZ01. The sequence continues at coordinate 27,659 of JBKBTZ010000001.1, read as the reverse complement.
AACCTGGGCCTCGGGATGTCGGCGCGTAAAGGCCGCCAGCGCCACCGGCAGCAGCCCCGCCGCCAGCGACGGCGCGTAACCCACCCGCAAACGGAAGCCCCCCGCCGCGCGCACCCGCGCCACCAACGCCTCCGCCGCCTCCAGCAACGCCCGTCCCTCGCGCGCCAGCACCTCGCCTGCCGGGGTGAGGCGGATGGCGTTGGCCTGCCGCTCCAGCAGCGGGCGGCCGATTTCCGCCTCCAACGCCTGCATCTGCCGGCTCAATGCGGGCTGCGTCAGGAAAATCTTTTCCGCGGCGCGGCTGATGTTCCCCTCGCCGGCCACCGCCACGAAGTAGCGCAGTTGACGCAATTCCATGGCCGCAACATACCGGAAACCCGCGCCCGAGCCAGCCGCATCCCACCGGGCCGGAATATCCACCGCAACCGGCCATCAAAGATTCGCAACCGGCCGGCAGCGGCGCCGTCCCCGTTTCCCTACTCTTGCGCCTGTGAGAACGAACCCGATCTCTGCTAGCCGCGCTTTCACCCTCCTCGAACTCCTCGTCGTCATTGCGATCATTGGCGTCCTCGCCGCCCTGCTGCTGCCCGCGCTCGCCAAAGCGCAGGAAAAGGCCCGGCGCGCCGCCTGCGGTTCCAACCTCCGCCAACTCCACCTCGCTTTCGCAATGTATGCCGATGATCACAACGACCTCCTCCCGCCGAAACACGAAATCAAAAAGAACGCGCTCAAGGCCGAAGACCTCGCCAAGGGCAAAGTGCTGCAAACCCTCACCAACGGCCTCCACACCCGCCTTGCTGATTACACCGGCGGCTCCGCCTCCCGCGTCTTCCGCTGTCCCGCCGACGTCGGCGACTTCGCCGACAAATCCCCCGTCTTTGAGCGCAAAGGCATCAGCTACGAGGCCGAAGGCTCCGAATTGAACCGCAAGGCCGGCGACGAGTGGAAAAACAAGTTCAGCCTGGCCGGCACCCGCGATATCACCCGCGACTTGTTCAAACCCTGGGACGTCGAGGACCCCAAAAAAGTCGCCGACAAGGTGGCCAAGGGCGAACTCGGCCCCGTCCGCTGGCACGCGACCTTTTATCACAAGGCCATGGGTGATGGCCGCGTCATCGCCGTCCGCTCCAAGGCCGAGGACAAGGCCTCCAAGGGTGAAACGTCTGAAGAAGACTGAACTTCGCCGCGGCCCGGCTTGCGCGGCCCGAACGAAGCCGTCCCGCGCTTCTCATCCATTGCACTTTTCACCGCTTCGGCTTCCGCACACCCAATGAACCCCAAAACCGTCCTCCCGCCGAAACCCAAAAACCGCCTCCTCGCGCTTTCCCGCAAATGGCACTCGTGGGGTGGCGTGGCCGCTGCGCTGTTCCTCATCGTCGTCGGCGCCACCGGCATTGTGCTCAACTACAAAAAACCGATTCTCACGGCCCTCGGCCTGGAAAAGGGAAAAATGGTCCAACCGCTCGGCGAGGAGGCGCACTCCCACCGCATCCGCCCTCCGGCCAGTCTCACCACCTTGAACGGCTTTGCCGCCGCCACCGTCACCCCCGACCAGGCCCTCGCGCTCGCGCGGCAAACCCTTGGAGAAGTGCCTTTGGAACGCATCGAATTGCGGGTCGAGTCCGCCGCGCTGGTTTACAAGCTCAAGGCCGCACGCGGCGATGAACTCTGGGTTAACGCCACCACCGGCGCCCATTACGTCAAAGGCCGTTATGAAAAGGTCAAACAGGCCGCCGACGGCGCGGTGGTTGCCCGCACCACCGACTGGGGCAAAATCCTCCTCGATCTGCACACCGGCAAAATCGGCGGGGAAATCGGCAAGGCCCTCATGACTGCCGCCGCCGCCCTGCTCCTCCTGCTCTCCGTCTCCGGCCTTTACCTCTGGCTAAAACCCCTGCTCATCCGCCGCGAAAACGCACGCGCCAAGGCCCGCACTGCCCGGTTGACCCCGTCCGCAGTCGGGGGCGGACAGGAAATGGCCCCGGAAAACTTCGCGGCCCGGGGAAACACGCCATGACACGTTCCTCTCCCGCTTGCCATCCCCGGCATACGGTGCTCCATCACCTCAACTGGAGCTTCGCGAAGAGCCACACCTTCGGCCAGTCCAGCGCGGCGTAGTAAACCAACCCCGCGCCAAACACCGCCAACAGCAGCAACGGCGGCAGCGCCGGCATGAACAGGCCGCGCCACGCCAGCAGCACGGTCACAACCAGGGCCAGCGCGGTGCTGGCCAACATCAACCCACTCGGGCGCGACCGCCAGAAATGCCCCCGCTCGCGCAACAGATACACCCCGGCCTGCGACGTGAAGATCAACGTGGCAAACATCAACGTCTGGAGCGCGGCCGGGTCCAAGCGGAGCACAGAGTTGCCGTAAAGCCGGAGCGGATGCGCCCTTTCCCCGACGACGGCGTTCGGCCCGAACTGCTTGAGCCGCGCCTGCGCTTCGGCGGTGGTCAGGCCGGGCGGAGTGTTCGTGGCAAGCGGGGTTGTCATCGTCAACGAAAGTAGGCCTTCAGCACGTATTGCAAAACCATCCGCTGGGTGTTGAAGAAGGAGCCGTTCAACGCGATGGCGTGGCGCATCACGTCAATGAACCGGGCGCGGTCGCGGTAGAACAGCGGCAGGACTTCTCCTTCGAGCTTGTCGTAGAGCGCCGCCGCATCACACGCCGAGCGATCGTCGTTCGCGCCGCCGGTGGCGCAGCGTTCGCCGATGGCCCAGCCGGTGACGCCTTCAATGCAGCCTTCAATCCACCAGCCGTCGAGCACGCTGAAGCTCGGGACGCCGTTGAGGGCGGCCTTCATGCCGCTGGTGCCGGAGGCTTCCAGTGGTGGCTGGGGGGTGTTCAGCCACACATCCACACCGGCGGTGAGCCTTTGGGCCAGCGGCCAGTCGTAGTTCGGCAGATACGCGACGCGCACCCGATCGCGCAGGGCTTCTTTGGCGGCGAAAACGCGCTTGATGAGTTCCTTGCCGGCGTTGTCCTGCGGGTGCGCTTTGCCGGCATAGACAATCTGGAGGCGGCCGGCTTTGGCAACGATGGCTTTGAGGCGCTCGAGGTCGTGAAACAGCAGGTCCGCGCGCTTATACGCGGTGGTGCGCCGGGCGAATCCAAGGGTGAAATCGTCCCGGTCGAACCCGGCGTTGGTTTCCCGATTGATGGCGGCGATGAGTGATTGTTTGGCGGCGACATGCGCCTCCCAGACCTCGGCTGCCGGAATGCCCAGCGCGTAGCGCAACATGAAGGCATCCTCCCGCCAGCCGGGGATGTGCCGGTCAAACAAGGCCGCGAACGGGTCGCTCGTCCACGTGGGCACGTGGACGCCATTCGTGATCGCGTCTATCCGGTAGGACGCGAACATGTGCCGGGAAACTTCGGCATGCTTCTTGGCGACGCCGTTGACGTAATGACTGAGGTTGAGCGCCAGATACGTCATGTTCAGTTCGTTGTCGCAGCAGAAGACGTCCTTCATTTGCGCCAGCTCATCGCGCCCGAGCACCCGGCCAACCAGGTCCAGGGGGAAGCGGTCGTGCCCGGCCGCCACCGGCGTGTGAGTGGTGAAGACGCACTGTTGCCGCACGGCCTCGATGTCCTCCGGCGTGAAGTGGCCGCGACCCGTGGTCCGCGCTGCCTCATCCAGCAATTCCACCGTTAGCAGGCTCGCGTGGCCCTCGTTCATGTGAAACCGGCGCAGGTCCCGGAAGCCGAGTGCCCGCAGCATCCGCACTCCGCCGATGCCGAGCACCACTTCCTGACACAGGCGGTAATGGGAGTCGCCGCCATACAGGCGGTGCGTCAACGTCCGATCCCATTCGCCGTTGTCCGGCAGGTCCGTGTCCAGCAGGAACACCGGCACCACGTAGCCGCCAACGCCCTTGACCTCATACTTCCACGCGCGGATCTGGACGGTGCGCCCTTCAAGCTGCACCGATACGCGTTGCGGCTGTTCCTGGACAAAATCCTCGACCACCCACTCGGCCGGCTCTTCCGTCTGCCAGCCGGTGGCATCGAGCTTCTGGAAGAAATAACCCTGGCGATGGAGCAACGTCACCCCAACCATCGGCACTTCGCGGTCCGCGGCCGCCCGCAGGGTGTCGCCGGCCAAAATGCCCAGTCCTCCGCTGTAGGTCGGCATCTCCGGCTCCAGCGCGATTTCCATCGAAAAATAGGCAACGTGTTGTGTGTTCATCAGAACCATCCTAGGTGACGACCGCCAGCCACACCAGCAGCCCGCCCAGCGCGGCCAGCGTGACGGGCACCCCGAGCCGGGCGAAATCGCGGAAGGAAATAGTGATGCCCAGCGCGCGCGCCTGCTGGACGACAATGATGTTCGAGACGCTGCCGAGGATGATCAGGCTGCCGCCGAAACTGTTGGCCAGCGCCAGAACGTAGGCGACCGGCGGGTCGGTGACCGGCGTCACTTTCACGAGCAACATCACGGCGGCGGCATTGCTGATGAGGTTTGACAACGCCGCCGTGACCAGCGTCAGCACCGGCAACGAACCAAGCTGCACGCCGCGGCTCGCCAGCCAACCCACCGCCTGTTCGCCATAGCCCGTGGCGGCAAACGCGCCGGTCACCACGAACAGTCCCATGAACAACACCAGAATCGGCCAGTCCACCCGCCCCAACAAATCTTCCGTCCGGAACTTCGGACTGGCGAGGTGGATGCCGGCCGCCGTCAGCGCAATCACCTCCTTTGGCAGGGAGGTGAAGAACAGGGCGATGACCAGTGTGAGAATCACCAACCCCTTGATCGTGTGGGGAAGATTAAAGGGCGGATCCGCCACCGTGGCGACCGTGGCCGGCGGCTCGCGCAAGACCAGATGACGTCGCGACAACCACCAGATCAGGCCAAACGCGCTGCCCAGCGCCAGCACGACCGGGGTGAGGCACCAGAGCGTGTAGCGGCCAAATCCCAGCCCCGCCACCTGCGCGATCATCATGTTTTGCGGATTGCCCACCAGCGTCGCCGCCGCGCCGATATTGCTGCTGATGGCCAGCGCCACGAGGAACGGGACTGGATTGATTTGCCGGCGCAGCAACGCCGTCGCCACGACCGGCGCAAACACAAAACAGACGATGTCGTGGTTCAGAAACGCCGACAACCCGGCCGTCACGAGCATCAGCACCAGCAAGAACCGCGCGGGATGGCCGAGGCGGGCAGAAATCCGCGTCGCCACCAGATCGAAAAAACCGCTCAGGCGCAGTTGCGATGAAATGACGAAAAACCCAAACAACAACAGGATTGTCGGCCAGTTGATGAACCCGATCAGGGAAGTGGTCGGAAGCTCGGAGAAAACCATGACGGCAATGGCGCCGAGCAGCGCGATGCCCGTGCGATCCAGTTTCAAGCCCGGCACACGGCCCGCCGCGATCCCGAGATAGGTCAGCGCAAAAATGATCAGCACCGCAGTGCTGGCATCTCCCGTCAAGGTCGCGCTGGCCGCCGGGGTGGTCATGGGTTCTCGCGGTTGGGCAGGTGGCCTTCCAGCAGGTCCTGGAACTCTTTGGAAATCGGCGTGCCCTCCACCAGGTCGGCCAGCAGCCGGCTGCCGACGGCAATCGGCGAAAACACCAGGTCCGCCCGCGCCAGTTTGAGCCGCCGGATCGAAAGCGACGAACTCGCCACCGCCATGACACGAACTTTCGGATTCAGTTCCTTGGCGCCGAGCACGATGAAGGCGTTTTCGCCGTCGTCCTCCTGCGCCGCGATGACCATGCGCGCGCGGTCCACGCCGGCCTGACGCAAGACCGCCTCGCTTGTGGCATCCCCCACCAGAATCCGGTCCTCGTCCGGCGGAGCGGCGGCTTTGGCGCCGAGAACGTGGACGAAGACGAGGCCGCGCCGCTTGAGTTCCTTGGCCGTGTTCCGGGCGATGGCGCCGTCGCCCACCAGAATAACGTGGTTGTTCAGGTCCATGATGTTCTCCTTTGGGTTCAACAGGCGGTTGAGTTCGCGCGACAGCTTGGGGCCGAACACAGTCACGATCGCGCTGGCGAAGACTCCCAGGCCGATCACCAGCAGGGAGACGACGAACCAGCGCGCCTCGGGCGAATTGGGCACGAAGTCGCCGAACCCGACCGTCGAGAGCGTGGTGATGGCAAAGTAGGTGGCGGTTTCAAAATCGCGGATCGGCGGCTGGAATTCGTTGCCGAGCAGGAAGCTGCCAAACACGCCATACATCAGCACCGCGAGAATCCCGCTCAACGACAACATGGAATTGGCGAGCATCGTCCGGCGCGTGAAACGGCGTTTGAAGAAGAACAGCGCGCCCAGCATCAGCGCCTGCAACACGAAGTGAACGCCCCACTGCGAACGCACAATGTTGATCCCCAGCATCGCCAGCAGCAACAACACCGCCAGCGTCCACGCCGATACCAGTCGCCACAGCAGGCCGATCCCCGCAACCACCAGCAGAAAGCCCAGAAGCGCCTGCATCGTGCCGCCCAGCGCGGAAAGCGAGTCGGCGAGGTCGCTGACCGTGTGGGTGCGCAGGAACACCGGCAGCGGCAGTTTCAAACCGCCGATGATGTTCAGGATGCCAATCAGGCCCAACACGGCCGCCAGCGGCCCTTGCGGCCAGAGGGCAAGCCGTTGATGTCGGCCCGCGCGCCACGCCCGCCGTTGCTGGCGGACACCGCTGATGGAATCAAACTGGCCCATGCGATCGTTTCAATGTCGCGGTCTGGCCGCTGTCACAACCGGCTCAAACAGCACGGGGGGCAGATGCAGACTGTAGCGCCACCCGGTCGAGCGATGGCTAGGTCATGGCCGTTGTCAATTTGTTTTCCATGCCAGCACGATGGCGCCGACGGTGATCAACAGACCGCCAACACAGTGTTGCCAGGTGAGACGTTCCTTGAGGAACAGCGCCGCCAACAGGATGACAAACACCACGCTCAACTTGTCCACCGGCGCCACGCGCGAAGCTTCGCCCAGTTGCAGCGCTCGGAAATAGCAGAGCCAGGACAGGCCGGTCGCCAATCCCGAAAGCACCAGAAACACCCACGTCCGCCGCGACAGCGTCAGCACCGCCTGTGGACTGGTGGTCGCCAGTGCGATGCCCCAGGTGAACACCAGAATGATGCTGGTGCGGATCGCTGTCGCCAGATTGGAATTCACGCCCGCGACCCCGATCTTGGCGAAGATCGCCGTCAAGCCCGCAAACAAGGCGGACAAAAGCGCCCAAAAAATCCAGTTCATCGTCGTAATCTCCAAACCAACATTGCCCCCGCCGCAAACAACACCGCGCTGTAACCGAACGCCACGCTCGTCCCGAACGCCGTCCACAGCAGGCCCACCACCGCGCTCGACACGAAATCACCCACGCCGTTCACCGTCGCCAGCACGCCGAAGCCCATCCCGTGATGCTCCGCGTCCACCAGCTCCGCACACAACGAATCCTCCAGCGTCTCCTCGATGGCCACATACACCCCGCCCAGCACGAACACCGCCGCCAGCGTCCACACGTTCAGCGGCAACGCGATGATCAACACCGCCATCACCGCCGCCATCCCGTAACCCGCCGCCAGCACGCGCGGCTTCGGAAACCGATCCGCCAGCCAGCCCGCCACGACCGCGAAGCCCGCGTAAAACACATTGTGCGCCACGTAAAGCCCCACCGCGACGCTCGCCGCCTTCGCCGCGCCCAACTCCGGCGTCAGCTTCTGCGTCGCCAGCAAAATCAACAGCGTGTGGGCAAAGTCCCCCGCGCCGAACAGCCCCACCGCCACGAGAAACTTCCGGTATCGCGACGGCAACGCCCGCAACCGCGCGCCAAACGAAATGTGCGGCACAGGCTTCCGCTCCCGTTCCTTGACCAGGAAGATGATCGCCACCACCGCCAGCAGCCCAGGTATCAACGTCAGCGCGAACAACGTCGGATAATGGTGGTCGAGCGCCTGCAGGAGCACGAACGCCGTTGCTGGGCCGACGATTGCCCCCAGCGTGTCCATCATCCGCTCGAACCCGAACGCCCGCCCGTAAGTCTCCGGCATCACCGACCCGGCCAGCAATGCCTTGCGCACCGGCGTGCGCACCCCGCGTCCGAGCCACGCCGTCGCCCGCGCCAGCAGGACGTGCCACGCGCTCGTCGCCAGTCCGAACGCCGCCGTGCCCAGCGCCGTCACCAGATAGCCCGCCACCGCAATGGGTTTGCGCCGCGGCAATTTGTCCGTGTAATAGCCGCTGGCCATCTTGGCGAAGGACGACAACCCGTCGCTGACGCCCTCGATGATCCCCAGCCACGCCGCCGCCACCCCCATCGTCGCCAGGAACGCCGGCATCACCGTCGTGGCGATTTCGTGCGACCAATCCGCGAAGAGCGACGCCAGCCCGATGCCCAGCACCGTCCCATTGAGCCAACGCGGGCGGCGTGTGGGTTTAAGAGCGCTCATTGGTGTTTGGATGGTTCGGCAAAACGACGCGTTCTTATCGCTCGTAGTTTAGCTCCGTGGCGAGGTCGGGGTCAATCTGGTAGTTAAACTGCGTGCTGCAACGAAAACTCGGCCAGCGTATCGCCGCGCTTCGCAAGGCCCGGAAGCTCACCCAAGAGCAACTGGCCGAGGCGCTCGGTTGCTCGGTTGAATTTGTCAGCCTCGTGGAGCGCGGAGTGAACGCCCCGTCCGTCGCCGGTTTGGAGAAGTTTGCCAAGGTTCTGAAGGTTGAGGTCAAGGAGTTGTTCACCTTCGAGGGGAAGACGCGATGAGCAGCGACGAATACTTCGCGCGACTCCAGCAAACGCTGGACGGCGTTACCTCGATACTCCGCGCCAAAGGCATCCAGGAGCGTCACCTCTCCTTTGGCGGCGAGGGTCAGCCGCCTGCCCGCAAACCGACCGTTCCCACCGATGCCCGTTCCGAGTTTCTTGCGAATCGAGCGATGGGCGATTGGGCGGAGCGGATGCTCACCGGAGCGCTGGCCGCTGCGTTTCCTGAGTGGAAAGTCTCCCAGTATGGCCGCACGGACCAAATCGCGGCGGGCCATCCTGAGTTCAAGGCGCGTTACCTTGCCGGGCTTGAGGAAACACGGCGCTTCGGCAAACGACCTGACCTGCTGATCTTTCCTGCCCGTGCCCCTGTAGCCGCTGATTTGTCCGCGCTGAGCTATGCCGAGACCGAGGCGCTGGTCCAACAGGCCATCGCCGCCGTCGAAGTCCGGTCCAGCAAATTCGAGGCGTTGAAATACATGGCTGTCCGCGAGCAACAACGGGAGACAGGGAAGGTCAGCGGACGCGACACGCCGAGTTTCACCGTGAAGGTCGAAGACCTGGTCATTGTTTATCGCTGGCTGGAGCGGCATCGCGTGCCGCAGTCTTACTGCCAGGTGTTCTTCGATTCCGTGTTCGCCATCAACTTCCTCGACATTTTCGAAATCATTGGCGGCGGAAACGGCTTTACCATCGAGAAGCCGGAGAAGAGTCAGGAAAAGGCGACCATCATGATTCCTATCACAGCCGGCGCGCAAATCGGGCGGGCAACCTCGATGCCCACCTTCGCTGCTGAACACCGCGTCACGAAACTGGGACGGCACGACGCCTTTGTTGTCCCGCAAGGCGGTGGGTTTGAACTCGACGCAGCAGCGGCAAGGCGGGTTCTGCTGGCGGAACGGCCGTCCTGAAGTAGCGAGCTGCAATCTCGTCAATCCGCCGCGTTCGCTCATCCAGCGGGTGTTTCTCCAATTCCATCAGTGCTTGAACCAGTTTTTCGGCTTCCGCCCGACTCAACTGCGGCATTTCCGGGCACGGCATGTCCTCCACGTCCTTTGGTTCGAGCTTGTTCAATCCGTCGCCATAAAACCTGTTCACCTGGGAAAATGCCTTCCGCCCGCCAGAGCTGTTCAGGAACAGCGTCATCAATGGCGGCAGGGTTTCCCAGCCGGGCTTCGCGTAGAGACCGTGGAAGCAGGTCAGGTTTTTCGCGCCGGAGGTGTTGAGGATGAACTTCACCGACTCGCGCGAGAACACTGCCACCCAAATGTCCGCCACCGCGCGGTTCTCCGGCAAATACCAGACCGGCCGGTGGCTGGGCAGATGCCGCCGGGGAATGCCCCGCCGCTCCCCAAGCTCCAGGTAACGCGCGAGACTTCGCCCGTTCCGTGAAGGATTTAGCAGGAAACACCGGCGGTCGCGGGCTACGAGCGCCTCGAATTTCTCGCGCGTGAACACCAACCCGTCGGCGTCGGAGGCTTTGGTGATGCACGGCTCGACGTGGACCTCGGTCAAACCGTGCTCGCGCAGGACCGAACGGCTCAGGCAGAAGAAGTCGTTCGCGCCCGTCGCGATGCCACGCCGGCAGTCAAAGTAATCCCCGACACGCTTAGGGAACAAGACTGGATCGAGCGGAACTGTCCCGTGGAACAGCACGTTCAGCCACTTGTCGCGAGGATTCAGCGACGTCAACTCAAGGCAGCCCTCGCCAGCGCGCATCCTCCCGCCGTCGCAGAGCTTGCCGACGAAAGCTTCGGCATCCCCCAGCGAGTCGGCGCGCCTGACCCACGCGGGCGCTTCTGGCGCTCGGCCTTTTTCGAAAAACACGATGGCGCTGGTCGTGAGCGCGTCCGTGAACAGATTCAGGGACGGTGCAAAGACCACGAACGCCGGCGGACGCATCACGTGCATCAGCCGCTCCTTGATCTCTTCGCCGAAGTTCGCATTCAGGAATTCCGCCGGCAGGATGACGGCGGCGCGTCCGGACGGGGCGAGGTCTTCCCAAATCTTCAGCAGGAACAGCGCGTAGAGATTCGTGAGCCGGTCCAACGGCGTGCCGAGGCGCTCCTCGAAATAACGCCAGTCTTTCTCCGAGTAACCGAGCCGATGCGCCTTCACGTAAGGCGGGTTGGCGATGATGCCCTCGAAAAGTCCGGCGTCCGACTTGAGGTAATCCGCCAGGATCAACTTTGTGCCCCGCGGCGCGGTCGCCTTCGCCCGTTGGAGCGTCTCGCTGTCCCGCTCCACGCCGACCAGCACCGCCCGCGGGTCGAGTTTGCGGCACGCCGCCAGCAACCCGCCCAAACCCGCTGCCGGATCGAGCACCGTGCGCGGCCGGGCCGACATCACCCACCGCGCCATCAACGCCGCAATCGGCTCAGGCGTGGCGACCTGCCCCAGTTGCTTCGTCTCCCGCTGCCACGACTCCGCCGACGCAAACGAATCCGCCTCACCCGTGGCAACCTCCACCACATTCGGCTCGTAGTAGAGCGAAAGGAACGTCTGGTTGTCGCGCAGTTTCACGTCGCAAGTGTGCCAGCAGTTTAACTACGGGTCAACAGCGTTGTCATCCAATTTCAAATTCATCCTGTGCCTGCTCATCCGAATCCTTTGCCGAAAACTCAGCCAGCATCCCCTTGAGTTGCTCGGGAGTGAATGTCGCCTTGATCTTCGCTATCTCGGCGTTCGCCAACTGGTCGCACCTCTCGTTGCCGAGATGGCCCACGTGTCCTTTGAGCCAGTTCCACTTCACGTTATGCCGGGACGCGACTGAATCCAGCGCATGCCAAAGGTCTTCATTCTTGACGGGCTTACGTGATTTCGTTTTCCAGCCGTTGCGCTTCCATTTTGTCAGCCACCCGGAAACGCCGTTCTTCAGATACTCCGAATCAGTGTAGAACTCGACCTCGCACGGCTCTTTGAGGGCGCTCAACGCCTCAATGGCGGCTTGCAACTCCATTCGGTTGTTCGTCGTCGCCGGAACTCCCCCGCTCAACTCTCGCCGATGTCTCCCATACTCAAGCACTGCCGCCCAACCGCCAGGTCCAGGGTTTCCATGACAAGCCCCGTCGGAGTGGATGACGACCTTTTTCATCCTCTCAGTTGGCCAACAGGTCCTTGATGTTGATGTGGAAGCCCGCTTCCTGAAGCTCTGCCGCAAGCCGCTGCTTAACCTCGCTGATGTGATTCTGGAACGGAATATAGACGAGGCCGTGAATGTCGGACGGCAACTCCACGTCGCCCTTGTGCAGAATCGCGACGCGCTTCCGTCCCAAGCTGGAAAGAAACATCCCAAGCTCCAGAACCACGTTCTGGCGCGCGCGATATTTCTTTTCATTCGGACAATCACGCTTGTGCCCTTCATCGTCCGGCGTCAGCAACACGCAGGCGTATTTCACGTTCGCGCGGTGCTTTTCCAGCATCTCGATGATGGTCTGCCCCTCGGCAACGAGGTTGGCCAAAATCACGGGTTCGAGCTTCAAGCGACGCAGCAAAAGCTCAAGCTGTTCGCGTGCGTTTGTGTCGTGGCCATAGACGATGAAGACCTTCTCCGGAGGCAGCAGGCCGAGATTCTGCGGTGTTGCGGTGCTGCTTGTGGCGCTGGCGGCAGGAACAGACTGAAGCAATTGCTCTGCACGTTTCTTCTCCGGCGTGTCCTTGCCTTGGACTTGAACTTTGCCGGTGGAAGGGAAGAAGTTGATGCGCGTTCCCTCTGGCAGCGTGAACTGAACGCCGTGGTTGATTTCTCTGCGTTCAACGGAATTCCATTCGGCCTGCAAAGTCCGATGAACGCTCTCTTCGGTGAGCTTTGCCATGTCGGGATATTATGCTCTGGCGTAGCGTTCTGCACGATTTTCTTGAGCCAGGGAGGCGTCGCTTGAGCCGTCCAAGGCACTTGCTACTCCGTTCGTTCACATCCCTCTGCGCTTCAAGGCGAGCGCGAACAACGTCGGATAATGATGCCCCACCCACGGCAGCAACACGAACGCCGTCGCCGGGCCGACGATTGCCCCCAGCGTGTCCATCCACCCTCCGTAGCAGGGCTACTGCGGAGGACGCGTCGTCCGCTCGAATCCGAATGCGCGCCCGTAAGTCTCCGGCGTCACCGACCCGGCCAGCAGCGCCTTGCGCACCGGCGTGCGCACCCCGCGCCCGAACCACGCCGTCGCCCGCGCCAGCAGCACGTGCCACGCGCTCGTCGCTCGCCCCGTGAGATAAACGTCCCACCATTTCAGCCGGGCGTTGGTTGGCCTATCTCACGGGGCAAGCCCGAACGCCGCCGTGCCCAGCGCCGTCACCCGACAGCCCGCCACCGCGATGGGTTTGCGCCGGCGCAACTTGTCGGTGTAGTAGCCGCTGGCCATCTTGGCGAAGCTCGACAACCCGTCGCTCACGCCCTCGATGATCCCCAGCCACGCCGCCGCCACGCCCATCGTCGCCAGAAAGGCCGGCATCACCGTCGTGGCGATCTCATGCGACCAATCCGCGCACAACGACGCCAGCCCGATGCCCAGCACCGTGGCGTTGAGCCAGCGCGGGCGACGTTTGGAATTGGTGCTGTCAGTGTGCATCGTGGATTAAACTCAAACCGCTCGAAGGAATACCCAAATCCGCCCGCCCTTGAAAGCTCCAGTTCAAATGAGCCTCGCATGCGCCGCCTTGTGGGGCAGGTCTCCGACCTGCCAGATCAGGGAGTCTCCGGCTCCGTGAACTCTGCGACCATTCATCCCATCGGAGCTGGCCTCCAGAGGAGGCCGCAACCGTCAGGTCAGAGACCTGACCCACACTCATCCGCTGGCCTTCTGGGCGAGCGAGGAGGCACCGTCACTGAAGTGTTGGCCGCCGAAAGCGTCGGCCACTGCGTCCGGGGCGGGCGCGCTTCGGGCAGCGGCTCCGGAAATTGACAACCGTCGCCTTTATCAGTTATTCTTTTCCAGACCATTACCGCTCCCGGTTTCGGATTCCGGGCCAACGCCCGGGAGGCTGGCGAGCTGTTTGCCAACTCTGCCATGACGCTTTTTTTCGACGCTGTACCACACGGCGTTTGCCGTATGTTCCAAGCCGCATGCGTTGCGTGCGCTCTCGTATTCAGCGCGGAGGTAGCGCGCGCGAACAATCCGGTCGTGATCGTGGTCACGACCACCGTGGATGAAGACGATGGCACGAGCGACCCGGGAGTCGGCACCGGAACAAGTCTCCGGGAGGCGATCAACCGCGCGAACACCGACGGCGTAAACTCCGAGATCGTTTTTAACGAGGCGGTTTTTGCCGCGCCGCGCAAGACGATCACCCTCAACGGCACGCCGTTACCCACGCTGGTCGCGGACGGTCCGCTCTTCAATCGCACCCTCTTGATCCAGGCACCTCCGGCGGGCGTGGAGATCAGCGGCAACAACACGAGCCGAATCTTTTCTCTGAATGAATTCGCCCAAGTTACGATGAGGGGGCTGACCCTTCGAAATGGCAATGCACAAGGCGGCTCGGGCGGCGCCATTCACAACTGGGGATTATTACTATTGGATTCTTGCACGCTTGAGAGCAACAGCGCCGGTCAAGGTGGTGCCATCTACTCGGCCACCGGTTACTCCTACCCGCTGACGTTGAGAAACTGCACATTGAGCGGCAACACTTCGACTTCTTGGGGCGGCGCGATTTTCAATGATGGAGGCGAGGCGTTCATCGAATCCTGCACCATCACACAGAACACCGCGCCGTCGGGGCAGGGTGGCGGCTTGGCTGCTTACGGCGGCATCGGCAACCTGACCCAGGTTGTCAATTCCATCATCGCAGGCAACCACGGAACGGACGTGGATTCCGTTTTGAACGACTACATCACCATTGTGTCCACCGGCTACAATCTCGTCGGTGACGGCAATGCGATAACAGGCATTTTCAACCAAACCGGCGACGTGATCGGCAACACCGATCCAGGCCTTGCGCCCCTGGCCGACAACGGCGGGCGGACCAAGACGCACGCATTGCTGGCCACCAGTCCGGCGCGCGACACCGGCAACACCCCCCTGACCGTGGACCAGCGCGGGGTGGCCAGGCCGCAGCCGGCGCCTCACCTGGATGATAAAGGCGCCTTCGAGTTCAATGCCTTCAACGAATCGCTGGTCGTGACCACCCTCGCCGATGAAGAGGACGGCACCAGCGACCCGGCCTGGGGCACCGGCACCTCGCTGCGCGAAGCCATCAAATACGCCAACACCGACGGTGTGAACTCGGTCATCACCTTCAGCGAATCCGTGTTTGCCGCACCGCGCAAAACCATCACGCTTACAGGTCAACTCCTGGTCCAGTCCAACGGCACCCTTTCGATCACCGCTCCCGCCGCGGGGGTGGAAATCAGCGGCAACAATTCAAGCCGGGTCTTTGAGCTGGCGACGGGTGCCGACGTGACGCTGACGAGGCTAACGCTTCGCAACGGCAACAGCGGGCTTGGCGGCGCAATCTTCAACATCGGAGGCACGTTGCTGGTGGACGCCTGCACGCTGAGCGGCAATAACGGAGGCGACGGTGGTGCCATCTTCACGCAGAGCGCGACAACGCGGCTGCGCAACAGCACCCTCACGGGCAACCAGGCCTCCTCGTCTGGCGGTGCCGTTTTCAACGCGGGGGGAGGGCTGGCGCTCATCGAATCTTGCACCATCACCAGCAATACCGCCCCCGCCGGGCGGGGCGGCGGTATCGCCTCGTCAGGAAGTCCAACCGCGCGCACCGTGGTGGGCAACAGCATCATTTCGGGCAACGCCGGCAGCGACCTGGATTTCGTGTCCGGCACGTCTGGCTCCGACAACACCTTCCGGTCGGACGGCTACAATCTCATCGGCCTCGGCAACGCCATCAGTGAGTTTGCCGCGCTCGGCGACGTCATCGCCAACACCAATCCCGGTTTGGCGCCGCTGGCCGACAACGGCGGCCCGACTCGGACGCACGCCTTGCTGGGGACTTCCCCCGCCGTGGACACCGGCAACACGACGCTTGCGAACGACCAGCGCGGCGTAGCGCGTCCGCAATCCGGTGCCCATGACAAGGGCGCCTTCGATTCCGGCGCATTCCCCGGACGCATCGTTGTGACCACCCTGGCCGACGAAGATAACGGCACCGCCAATCCCAACGTGGGCACGGGCACCTCGCTGCGCGAAGCCATCAACGCCGCCAACACCGACGGCTTGAACTCGATCATCACCTTCAGCGAATCCGTCTTTGCCGCGCCGCGTAAGACCATCATCCTGACAAACGGCCAACTGGCCCTGCACAACAACGGCACGCTGGCGATCACGGCCCCCATCGCGGGCCTGGCCATCAGCGGCAACAACGCCAGCCGCGTCTTCCAAGTGACGCCAGACGCGACCGTCACCCTGAGCGGATTGACGATCCGCGACGGCAACGGCTTGGGCGGTGGCCTCGGCGGGGGCGGGGGCATCATTAACGACCGCGGCACCCTGCTCCTGGAGGGCTGCACCCTCACCGCCAACCAAACCGCCGAAGGCGGCGCGCTCCACTCGAAGACCGACCTCTCCGGCAAGACCACCACGCTCCGCAACTGCACCCTCTCCGGCAACACCGCCACCTTCATGGGCGGCGCGATCTACAACACCGAAGGGCGGACGATCCTTGAATCCTGCACCATCACCAGCAACACCGCCCCGGCCAACGGCGGCAGCGCCGTCCTCAGCCTGGGCACTGCCCTCACCCGCACCGAGGTGAAAAACAGCATCCTCGCCGGCAACGCCAATACCGACGTGGATTTCGTGTTCGGCACCACCAACTCGTTCCAGTCGGCAGGCTACAACCTCATCGGCGACGGCAACGGCGCCGGCGCCTTCAATCAGACTGGCGACGCCGTGATCGGCAATGGATCGGCGGGCCTGAGCGCGTTGCAGGATAACGGCGGCCGCACCTTCACCCATGCGGTGCTCCTCGGCTCGCCCGCGTTGAACACCGGCCAATCCAGCCTGGGGGCCGATCAGCGCGGACTCCTGCGCGTCCATGGCACCGCCGCCGACAAAGGCGCCTACGAACTGCAACCCGAGCTTTACACCTTCTGGGCCGGCTACACCTTTCCCGCGAACTCGCCCGCCGACCAGCGCGCCATCGGCGCCGATCCCGACGGCGACAACATCCCCAACGGCATCGAGCAAGGCACGGGCCGGAACCCGCTGGTGTTCGACGCATCCCCCGCGGTCGTGCCCATCGGCCTCCAGGGCGCGAACCTCGTGCTGGAATTTCATCGCTCAGCGCTCGTTGATCCGAACAAATTCCGCGTCCAATACACCTTTAACCTCGAAAGCTGGTCTGTCGCCGGTGTCTCGTATCAAAATTTGGGCACGGTCGGCGCAACCACCGAACTGATTCGGGCGCTGATCCCCACCTACGCCCACCTACCGCGGACATTCGGCCGCCTGACCTACACGCCCTAGCCGGTGGCTGCACAGTCTCGCGGCGCGGCTTGGGCTGCGAACACAGCGGACGAAGACTTCTCCCTCTCCCAGCGGGAGAGGGGCGGGGTGAGGGAGAATGCGTCGAACGATCCGCAGTCGCGGCGGACTCCAACGCCGATGGCAGGGCGAAGCCTTCTGCCTCACGCTTTATCCCTCTCTGGCTGGGAGAAGGCGAACGCGGCAGAAGGCGCGTCAAAGTTTTCGTCGTTTACCCGAAGTTGCCACGTTGCATTATCCCGAAAAACTAAGTTGAGGTGGTTTTCATAGGGGTTGGAGGGGCATCCACTCAGGTCGAGAGGCTCAAGATGGAACGGCCGGAATCCAACTTCTCCGCAGTTGGCTTTTGCCACTGCAAGATCGCTTCCCGCAACGGCTTGCGCCGTTCCAGCCCGCCCCAACTCAGCGACAGATACAGCACCGGCTGCCGCCCGTGTCGGCCCAACACCGCCCCACACAAAAAGACCTGCGCCCGCAACGTGGCCGGCTGCCGATACGCTCCCTGCCCGCCAGCCTGCTGGAACAAGCTCAACAGGTTGAAGGTCGCCACCACCGCCAGAAACGCCGCCTCCGTCGCAAAGAACTGCTGCGTGCAAAAGTCGTCCGCCGCCAGGTCGTTCTTCAACTCCTCGATCCGCTGCTCCACGCAGGCCCGCCCGTTGTAGCGGCGCCACACCTCCTCTCCTGCCATCTCCGTGTTGGTCACAAAGACCCGGAACGTGTAACCCGGCACCTCCAGGAGTTTGCGCCCCAGCGCCGCCTGCTTCTCCCGCACCCGCTCCCGGACCACCACAAACCGCCGCGCTCGCGACCAGCCCAGCAGTTGAGCCCGAAACTCCCCCACCGCATAGTCGTCGTCCAGGGCCCTCCACTCCTGGATCCGCCGACAGTGGCTTTTGACCTGCCGGGTCATCCGCCCCACCACGATGTAGGCAAGCCCCCGTTGCTCCAAAAACCCCAGCAGCGCCTCCTCGAAAAACCCCGCGTCGGCCCGCACCAGCCGCAACCCCCAGCCTGCCGGCAGCAACGCCAACGCCTCCTGCAGAAACGCCACCCCCCCCTGGGCCGCCCCCGTGTTGCCGCTGCGCAACCAGGCGTGCAAGACAAAGTGCGCTTCGGCCAGCACCGCCAACAGCGGATGATGACTGCGGCGGCCCGGGCGGCGGGGGTTGTAACCCTTGCGCGCCCCTTGCTGCCGGCCCGCCCGCTGAAAGAGGGTCGAGTCCAGGTCCAGCGTGAACCCACCGGCCAGCGGTTTGACCCCGCTCAGCAGCCAGCGCCAGAACGGTCGCCAGAACGCCTCAATCTCCCCCTGCCCGAACCGCCGAAACAACCCCCGGATGGTGTCATGCCCCGGAAAGCGTTCCATCCCCAACAGCGCGTGCAGCGCCCGATCCGCCCGCAGCAGTTCGCTGTGAGCAAAGCGCCGCGCCCCCGCCACCACGGCAAAGACAAAGGCGGTGAGCGTCTGGGCCGGGGCAATGGCATTGGGACTGGTCAGGCGGAAGGGCAGCAGCGCCTGCACTTGGGTCGCATAGCCGATTCGCTGGAGAAACTCGATGAACACCACCAGCCCGCCAAAGGGCGTGACCGGCTTGGGCGTGTCGCGCAAAAGGACTTGGCCGGAGCCAAAAAGCGGCTTACAAGGACGGTGCATCGTTCTGTTCGAGGTCGGGAATCGGGTTTTCATACCTAACCCCATCTTCCCAAAGACCTTCGAGCAGAACGATCTCTTTCGAACTTAGTTTTTCAGGATTATGGGAAAGTGAACCCGGTGGTTGAAGATGCGCCCGAACTCCGGGCCAGGACAACCTCAAGTTCAACCCGACTCCCGCACCGTCCTCAACCTCACCGCCGCCGTGCCCAGCGCCGTGACCAGATAGCCCGCCACCGCGATGGGTTTCCGCCGCGGCAGTTTGTCCGTGTAATAACCGCTGGCCATCTTGGCGAACGACGACAACCCGTCGCTCACGCCCTCGATGATGCCCAGCCACGCCGCCGCCACGCCCATCGTGGCCAGAAACGCCGGCATCACCGTCGTGGCGATTTCATGCGACCAATCGCTGAACAGCGAAGCCAGCCCGATGCCCAGCACCGTCCCATTGAGCCAGCGCAAGCAGCCCGCCTGTGCCGGCCCGGCAGACAGGCGGTTGGAATTGGCGTCGTCAGTGTGCATCGCGGTGTGAACGCGGACCGCTCGAATGAATAATCAATTCCACCCGCCGTTGAAAGCCCGGTTCAACCTCCCTTGCTGCAAGAAAAGTAGGACAGCGCACATTGAACGCGTTTGCGCACAGAACGATCATTACAAGTCGCGTGATGAAATCTGAAATGTATTCCAACATTGGCCCGCATCCAGTCACCGGAGCAAATGTCGAATCCCTTCGAGGCCGATCAGCAGTCCGATCAACGCCAGCACCGCTGAACTCACATACGGCGCTTTGCGAGCAAAAGCGCCGAAGCCTTTGAAATGCTTCGAGGCGTGTTTGACGGAAATTGCGGCGAATGAACCGACGCTGACCAGCGTGATCGCCAGCCCAATGCTGAACGCCAGCACCAGCGCAAAGCCGAGGGTGAACTCCTTGAGTTGCAGGCAGACCATCAACACGGCAAAAGCAGATGGACACGGCAGCAGTCCACCGGTCAGTCCGAAAAGAACCAACTGACCAGTCGTCACGTTTCGATTGGCAAACCGTTTTTCAATCTCCGCGGCGTGTTCGCGCTCGTGTGCATCCTGAAACTCCTCGCCGGATTTGCCGTGGGCGTGGGGATGATGATCTTCCGAGACTTCCGTTTCAAACGTGTGCGCATGTCCGTCGTGTGAAAGCGTCACCAACAGCTTGAACTCGTGCGGCTCAGGCAAATCGGTGGTGGCGCGGAGATGGTTTTCCTCTGCCACAAAGGTAAATGTCTGCCGTGAGCCGTTGGGACGGACGGTCTCCGCCCGGACACTTTCCGGCTTCGGGCACGAAAGTGGGCGCTTCTTGCCATCGAGAAAATAGAGCCGCAGGTGGGGCGGGGTGTGGGTCTCGAAGACGCTGACCTCCACGAAACCATGCCCGGTGGGGAGCAGCACTCCTCCGTGCGGGCTGTGCGCTTCATGAGCGTGATGACGGTGGTGACGCGCGGCAGTTTCGCGCCGGGCGCGGACGCACATCCACGCCGCCATGCCCACGACGATCACGCCGGTCGCCATTTGGAAGTAGGGTTCGGTTTGTTCCGCGTTGAACTTGCCGGAATAATGCAGCCCGACGAACGCGAGCGCCCAGATCACCGCCGTATGCGACAGCGTGGCCGCAAGGCCGAGCAGAACCGCCTGTCGCACTGTGCCGCGAATCGCCACAATGAACGCGGCCATCATGGTCTTGCTGTGGCCAGGTTCGAGGCCGTGCAGCGCCCCTAAGACAATCGCAACGGGTATGAACAGCCAGGCGTGCCCCTGGGCGAGATATGTTTGGAATGAGGACTTGATTAGATGGACACCTCGGTCTCGCTTCGGGTGTCTTTGCGGTGAAACACCCGATAGAGGCCGGGCAGCACGAGCAGCGTCAACGTCGTGGAGGATACGATGCCGCCGATGACCACGGTGGCGAGCGGGCGTTGCACTTCCGCACCCGTGCCCGTGGCCAGCGCCATTGGCAGAAAGCCCAGCGAAGCGACCAGCGCGGTCATCAGCACAGGCCGCAACCGCGTCAGCGAACCTTCGATGATCGCGTCGTCCAGCGATTTGCCGTCGGCGCGGAGTTTGTTAATGAAGGAAATCATCACCACGCCATTGAGCACAGCCACTCCGCTCAACGCGATGAAGCCGACGCCGGCGGAAATGGAGAGCGGGATGTCGCGCAGCCAGAGCGCGGCGACCCCGCCAGTCAGCGCGAGCGGCACGCCACTGAACACGAGCAGCGCATCCTTCACTGTCCCGAACGTCGTGAATAGCAGCAGGAAGATCAGCAGGAGCGTGATGGGCACAACGATCTGGAGACGCTGCGCCGCCGAAATAAGCTGCTCGAACGTGCCGCCCCACGCGGTCCAGTAACCGGCGGGAATCTTCACCTGTTCCTGAACCGCGGTTTGCGCGTCGCGCACGAACGAGCCGAGATCGCGGCCACGCACGTTGGCAGTGACGACAACGCGGCGTTTGCCGTTCTCGCGGTTTACCTGGTTCGGGCCGGGAGCAATGTTGATCTTTGCGACCGTGCTCAACGGGATGTAGGACTGCCCGCTGCGCGCCGCGAGATTGGCCGCGCCACTGTAAGCCGTGCGGCGCAACATCGGTTCGCCTTCTGCATGGGGCGGCAGCGGCACGGGAATGCGCTCAATCGCGTCCAGGTCCGTGCGGAGATTTTCCGGCAGGCGCACCACGAGATCGAAGCGCCGGTCGCCCTCGAACACTTCGCCGGCTGATTTGCCGCCGAGCGCGATTTCCACGACTTCCTGCACGTCCGCCACGTTCAACCCGTAGCGCGCCATCACGTCGCGTTTGAGTTCGATGGTCATCATGGGCAGGCCGGTCGTCTGTTCCAGCTTCACATCCGCCGCGCCGGGAACTTCGGCCAGCACCTTTTCGATCTGCGCGCCGACCTCCTGCAACGTCTCCATGTCGTCGCCAAACAACTTCACGGCCACGTCGCTGCGCACGCCGGAAATGAGTTCGTTGAACCGCATCTGAATCGGCTGGGTGAATTCGTAGTTGTTGCCGGGCAGCGTGGCCACCGCCGCCTCCATTTCGCGCACGAGTTCGGCCTTGGGCTTCTTCGGATTCGGCCACTCGGCGCGCGGCTTGAGAATCACAAAATTGTCCGAAACGCTCGGCGGCATGGGGTCGGTGGCAATTTCCGCCGTGCCGATTTTGGCGAACACGGTTTTCACTTCAGGAAATTGCTTGAGCCGCGTTTCCAGCGCCTTCTGCATCTCGACTGACTGCGACAAACTTGTGCCCGGAATGCGTAGCGCGTGGAGCGCAATATCCCCTTCATCCAGACTCGGAATGAACTCACTGCCCAGGCGCGTCGCTACGATGCCACTCGCCAGCACCAGCATCAGCGCGCCCAACGCCACCGCCCCCCGGAACTGCAGACAGAACGCCAGCGCCGGACGATACGCCGCCTTGGCCGCGCGCATGACGATGTTTTCCTTTTCCGAAACCTTGCCGCCCATGAACAGCGCCACCGCCGCCGGGATGAACGTCATGGCGAACAGCAACGCGCCCAGCAACGCGATGATCACCGTCCACGCCATCGGGTGGAACATTTTGCCCTCGACGCCGGAAAGCGTGAGAATCGGCAGATACACGATCATGATGATGAACACGCCGAAGAACGCGGGCCGCACCACTTCCTTCGTGGCGACGAACACCACATCCAGCCGCTCCGCGCGGGTGAGCAACCGGCCGCGATGCTTCTGTTCCTCCGCCAGCCGCCGGATACAATTTTCCACGGTGATGACCGCGCCGTCCACGATCAGACCGAAGTCCAGCGCGCCGAGGCTCATGAGGTTGCCGCTGATTTTGTTGCCCACCATGCCGGTGATGGTGAACAGCATCGCCAGCGGGATGACCAGGGCGGTGATGAGCGCGGCGCGGAAGTTGCCGAGCAGCGCGAACAGGATGGCAATGACGAGCAACGCGCCCTCCACGAGGTTCTTCTTCACGGTCGCAATCGTCGCGTTCACCAGATCGGTGCGGTTGTAAACCGTCTTGGCCACCACGCCCTCGGGCAGCGTGCGATTGACCTCCGCCAGCTTCGCGTGAACGCGCTCCGAAACCGTGCGGCTGTTCTCGCCCATGAGCATGAACACCGTGCCCAAAACGATCTCCTTCCCGTCTTCGGTCGCCGCGCCGGTGCGCAATTCCGCGCCGAACACCACGTCCGCCACGTCACGAATGTAAATGGGCTGGCCGTCGCGATGACTGACCACGATGGCGCGGATGTCTTCAATGCCGCCGACCTGGCCGGGCGTGCGGATGAGGTATTGTTCGCCGTTGCGCTCGATGTAACCCGCGCCGACGTTGGCGTTGTTGCGGGCAAGCGCCTCCACCACGTCGCGCAAACTGAGGTTGTAGGCCAACAACTGATCGGGATGCGGCGTCACGTGATATTGCTTCACGTAGCCGCCGATGGTGTTGACCTCGACGACGCCGGGCAGGTTGCGCAGTTGCGGTTTGATGATCCAATCCTGAATCGTGCGCAGCTCCGTCTCGGAATGTTTGCGCATCTGCGCGCCGCGAGCGGACTCGGCGTTCTCCACGGTGAACATGTAGATTTCGCCCAATCCCGTGGCGATCGGGCCGAGCGCGGGTTCGATGCCCGGCGGCAATTTCCCTTTCGCCTCCTGGATGCGCTCGTTGATGAGCTGCCGCGCCCAGTAGATGTCCGTCCCATCCTTGAACACGACGGTCACCTGCGACAGGCCGTAGCGCGAAAGTGAGCGCGTGTGATCGAGGTTCGGCAGGCCCGCCATCGCGGTTTCGAGCGGGAACGTGACGCGCTGCTCCGCTTCGAGCGGCGAGTAGCCCGGCGCTTCGGCGTTGATCTGCACCTGCACATTGGTGATATCGGGCACGGCGTCAATCGGCAGGCGGTTGAAATTCACCACGCCGAGCGCGGCAATGCCGAGCGTGCCGAGCAGCACCAGCCAGCGTTGCTGCACCGAGAATTTGAGGATGCGTTCGAGCATGGCTGGCCTCAGTGGTCGTGGCTTGCGCCGGATTTCAAAATGTCCGCCTTGATGACGAAGCTGTTCTTCGCCACGTAACGCTGGCCGGGCTTTAGGCCGGAAATGATTTCCGTCCATTCACCGTCGCGGCGTCCCGTTTCCACCACGAGCGGTTCGTAGAAGTTGCCCTCGTTCACAAATACCACCGTCCAGTCGCGGAAGGTCTGGAGCGCGCCACTTTTGACGGCGAGCGGGGCTTGGACTTCCTCGAACACAATTTCTCCGGTGACAAACAAGCCGGGCCGCCACTCGCCTTCGGGATTGGGCAACACCACGCGGGCGAGCAGCGTCTGTGTGTTCTCCGCGCCAAACGGCGAGAGGTAGGCAATCTGGCCCTCGGCCTTGGGCAATCCCTCGCCACCGTCAATGCGCACGACCTGCCCCGCCTTCACGCGCGCGGCGTCCTTGCGGTAGATGTTCAGGTCCACCCACACCGTGCTGAGATCAGCGACGACATAAATCGCGTCGCCCTCCTTCACGAACTCGCCCGGCGCAGCGTGCTTCTCAATGATTGTGCCCGCCAGGTCCGACTTCACTTCATAGCGTTGCAAGCTCTCGTTGCTTTCGACCACGGCCAACACTTCGTCCTTCTCCACGCGGTCGCCGAGGCGTTTGCGCACCTCTTTGAGCACGCCGGGATAACGCGGCACGACGTGCTTCATCTGTTCCTCGTTCGGCCGGATGCGACCGTTGACCTTGAGCGTGCCCCGGAGTTTCGCCGGACCGACGGTTTCCACGACCACGCCGGAATTCTGCGCTGCTTCAGGTGTAAGTTCGACCCGCGATTCATACGACTCGTATTGCCAGCGGTGGGTCCTGCCGCCCACTTCCGCGGTCACCGTCACGTCAAACGAATGGGGCTCATAGACCTTCTGATCACCAGCGAGATAATCGCCTTCGGGCTTGAAGTGAATCGTATCTTTGCGCCCGCCCAGCCGCTGGAGTTCGATGGTGAGCTGCACCTGTGCCGGGTCGAGCGGCTGGTCCTTCGCGAACGGATAGACCCGAAACTGCGGCGGCACTCCGTGCTCGAAGATGGTGATTTCGACGGCGAACTCGCCGTCGTGGAGCAGGCGTCCGCCGTGCGGTCCTTTCTCCACGGTTTCACCGTGCTCGTCGCCGTGACCGGCATGTTCCCCGTGCGCGTCCGGGCCGGAAGCGGCGGGTTTTACAAATTTGAGGGTCAGCAAGATCAGCCCCGCGCCGAGGGCGAGGACGAGGCCAATCGCTGTGAGTTGCTTCTTGTTCATGGGAGGAAAGGTTTTCAGTTTGGGGATTTGAGGTTAAGGGGTTTTGTCTTGCGCGGTCGCGGGTTCGCCGATGAGGCTTTCCACCGTCACCAGCGCCTGTTGGTAGTCGGCGAGCGCGCGATAATGCTGCGCCCGGGCGGCAAACAAGGTGCGCTGCGCGTCGAGCACATCGAGATAGCTCAAGCGGCCCTCGGTGTAGTATTGGCGTACCGTGTCGAAGGTCTGCTGCGCGCCGGGCAGGACTTGCTCCTTGAGCGCCGCTACTTCAGCGGCGGCGGCGGCGAGGCGTTGCCACGCCTGGCTCAACGCGGCTGCCACGCGCAATTCCGCCGCGCGCTGTTCGTCCCGCGCCTTGGCCACTTGAAACTCCGCCTCCTTGATGTTCCCCTCGTTCTTATTGAACAGCGGCAGCGGAATGGACACGCCCGCAACGAACGCATTGTCCTCCGGGCCGCTCAACCGCCGGTAGCCACCGCCCACCGTCACGTCGGGCACGCGCCGGGAACGCTCCAGCTTGAGCTGTGCTTCCCGTTCCGCAATCTCCGTCGTCCAGCGCGCGAGGTCGGGATTCTGCATCAGCCGCGCCTGCAACGATTCCAAATCCGGCACGGCGGCCTGGGTTTCCAGATTTCCCTCAACGTGCGTGAAGCGCGGCTGGGTGCTGCCCCAGGCCGCTGCGAGCCGGGCGCGAGCGGCGGCGAGCGCGCGTTGCGTTTGATCGCGCTCAATCCGCACGGACGCCAGCGCCACTTGCGCCTTGGTTTCTTCCACCGCGAACGTCCGCGCGGCAGCCACGCGCTGCTTCACCGCGGCAACGGTTTGTTCCGCGAGTTGCGCCGTTTCCTCGGCCAGCGCCAGCCGGTGTTGCAAACTCAACACCTCGACAAATGCAGCCGCCGTTTGGGTGAACACTTCGAGCCGCCGCGCCTCGTAATCCCACGCCGCGAGTTCGCGCGCCAGCGACGCCGCCTTGACCCGCGCCGCGCGTTTGCCGCCCAACTCGACGAGCTGGCTGAGTTGAATCGTGGTCTGCGCTTCCCGAAATCCAATGAAACTGCCCGTGCCGAGAACATCCTCCACCTCGACCCCGGCCTCGGGATTTGGGCGCAGTCCGGCCTGCAACGTCCGGGCTTCGCCGATGCGCACGGCCCACGAGAACGCGGCCAGGTCGGGATTGCGCGTCAACGCCAGCGCAAGCGCCTGCCGGAGCGTGAGCGCTCCCTCCGGTTCTTCCACCGGAACAGGCATGGGCTTGTCTGCCGCATTCAGCGGCGGACGATAGGTGGCGAGTTCGCGCCCCAGCGGGCGGGGTTCAATCCACGCATCATGCTGCGTATCGGGTTTGGTGGCGCACCCGCTGAACCCGGCCACGAGTGCCGCCCCGGTCAAAATCAAAACACTGCGAAAATTCGTCTGCTTCATAAAAAGGTCGGCCCGAACAAAATCGGAAAACATTCCGACGCGACAAGGCGTCACGCCGGACCACGAAGGGAACTCCTCAGCGCAGGCTGGGAGCGATCAGGAAACGAAGGAAGGAGCGCGCGGGGGAAGCGCCGTGCGGGAGAAGTTGCACCACGAACCTGGCAGTTCCGGCGGTGCGGCAGTCAGGATGCCCACGCTAACTTCAGCAGGAAATTTGGCATCCGAGGGAAGAATAGGTTCGAGGAAAACCGGAAGCAATTCGGGTATCGGCGCACTCAGGCGAATCTGCTCCGCGCGGTATTGGGATTTTTCGATCGCACAACACGCGTTGCAATCCTCGGGAGCATGGTGCGAGGCCGGCACTTCTTCAACGCAGCGCAGGAATTCGAGACCGGAAACAGCTTCCAGTTGGCAATGTGCGGAAACCGGCAGCCAGAGCAAGGCCGCCAGCGCAGTCAGGATGTTTGTAAAACGCCGCACGCATGAATAGATAGTCCATCAGCAAAAAATGTTCAAACTTAAACAAAAAAACGCGCAGTCGAAACGTCTCGGTTTGCCTGTGTAAAGACGCGAGGTCGCGCTACGTCACTAGCAGATGAAATATGCGGCACAGGCTTCCGTTCCCGTTCCCGCACCAGAAACGTGATCGCCGCCGCCGCCAGCAGCCCCGGAATCAACGTCACCGCGAACAGCGCGGGATAGTTGTGATTCACGGCGGCCAGCAACGCCAGCGCCGTCGCCGGGCCGACGATTGCCCCCAGCGTGTCCATCCACCCTCTGTAGCAGGGCTACTGCGGAGGACGGGTCATCCGCTCGAACCCGAACGCGCGCCCGCCAGAGCCTGCCTGAAAATTGCGCGGGGTGCTGCGGCGTGGGATTTTGGCCGTGGGCTAGGCGGCGAGTCCGAGCTGGACGGGCCACCGTCGCATCCCCGCAGCGGGCTGTGACCGCCGAGCCAACACCGTCCACGGGCATAAGACCCGCCGCCCGGAGGGTTTTCGCGCAAAGAACCGGCTGGCTTCGTTGCTCCTCAGTCACAGGGCGTGGGCAGCCATGCTCCTTCGTCGCGCCTCGCCATCCAGTCCTTTGCGCGAAAACAGCGCCCCTCGGAATTC
>JBKBTZ010000019.1:0-36757 GCA_046290825.1 Limisphaerales bacterium | reverse complement strand
ACCTGTTACGGCGGGACGTGGAAGTGACCAGGCCACTGCGCCGCGCGACCGCCTACGTGTGCGGTCTGGGCTATTACGAGCTTTACCTGAACGGCAGGCAGGTGGGCGACCATCGCCTGGATCCCGGGTTCACGGACTACGATCAGCGCGTGCTCTACGTCACCTACGACGTCACCGCGCAACTCCAACCCGGCGCAAACGTCTTGGGTGTGATGCTGGGCGGGGGCTGGTATAACCAGGCCGTGCCCGACCTTTTTGGTTTCCAGAAAGCGCCGTGGCGCGACCAGCCGAAGCTGCGGTTACAACTGGAACTCGAATTCGCCGACGGCACGCAGGAGACCGTCATATCCGATGCGGCGTGGAAATGGACGCCGGGCTGGGCCACGTTCGCCGACATTCGCGGCGGAGAAACGCACGACGCCCGCCTGGCCCGTCCCGGCTGGAACACCCTGGCGCATCCGCTCGACGGCGACTGGCAGGCCGTTGCCGAACTGGCCGCTCCGCGGGGCCAGTTGCGCGCCCAGCGTCACACGCCGATGCGCGTCACCGAACGCGTGAAGCCCGTGGCGGTCACGCAACCGCAGCCGGGCCTCTGGCTGTTCGACTTCGGCAAAAACCTGACGGGCGCGGTGAAGTTCACCACCACGGGCCGCGAGGGGCAGAAGGTGACGCTGCATTTCAACGAGGTGTTGAAGCCGGACGGCACGTTGAACCTCCGCCACAGTGCAGGGCACACGTGGGGCCGTTTCCAACGCGGCGAATTGATTCTCAGCGGGCGGCCCGGCGACGTTTATGACCCGCGTTTCACCTACCACGGTTTCCGCTACGTGCAGGTCGAGGGACTGGAAACACCGCCGACGCCGGACAGCATGGAGGCTTTCGCGGTTCACAACGATCTGGAAAGCGCGGGGCACTTTGAGTCCTCGCACCGTCGCTTGAACCAACTCCACGCCGCCGTGCGCCGGACGATTTTGAACAGCGTTCACGGGATGCCCGCCGAGGAGCCGACGCGCGAGAAGATGGGCTGGACGTTTGACGCGCAGGTCCTGTTCGACGCCTACGCCTACAACTTCGACGCGGCGACGATTTATCGGAAGTTTCAGGAGGACATGCGCGACGCGCAGGATCCCGGGGGGCACATGCCTTCCATCGTGCCCACCTGTGGCTGGGGCCGGGTGAAACCTGACGGCAAACCCGGCGAATACGCCGACCCGTGGTGGGGCAGCACGCTGACGCATGTGGCGCACTACCTCTACCGGCATTACGGCGACCGCCGCATCCTGGAGGAGAGCTACGAGTCGTCGCGCGCCTATGTGGATTACCTCACTTCGGTGGCAAAGAACCACCAACTCGACTGGCGGCTGGGCGACTGGCTGGACCGCACCTGGAACGGCACCTATCCGGGGCTGACGCCCGTGGTGCAGTCCTCGACGGCGGCCTATTGGGTGCAGGCGCGACTGGTCAGCGAACACGCGGCGGTGCTGGGCCGGAAAGCAGACGCGCGGCGTTATGCACGATTGGCCGACACCATTCGCGATACGTTCAACCGCGAGTTTCTGGATCGCTCGACGGGCTTTTACCGGACCAACTCGCAGACCGCGCAGGGCACCCCGCTTTACTGGGGCATGGCGCCGCGCGAACTGGAGGCGCGGGTCATGACCAACCTGCTCGCGGACCTCGCGCGGCACTCGAACCATCTCACCGCCGGTTTCGTTGGCGCGTTGCCGGTCATTTACTCGCTGTCCGACCGGGGGCACGCCGACGTGGCGTTTGACGCGGTGACGAAGGAGCAGGGCGTGGGCTGGCTCTACATGATCGAGGATGAAAACAGCACGCTCGGCGAAAACATCAATCCGGCCGGTTACGGCACGCGGCATCATCCCTACACCGCGTGGATTGGCGGCTGGTTTTACCGCACGCTGGCGGGCATTCAATTGGACCCGCGGGAAAACGGCTTCCGCCATTTCGTTCTCAAGCCCGAATGCGTGCGCGGCCTCGACTGGGTGCGGGCGCATTACGACAGCGTCTATGGCCGCATCGAAAGCGCGTGGGAGCGGCGCGGCGATGGACTGGAGCTGCGGGTCACCGTGCCTGCGAACACCATGGCCACCATTTTTATCCCTGCGAAAGATCCCCAGCGCGTTACCGAGAGCGGAAAGCCAGCCGTGAGAGCCAATGGGGTGAAGTTTGTGAAGTTCGCGGCAGGACGGGCGGTCTATCAGGTCGAGGCCGGCCAATATGTTTTCATCAGCCAGCCATAATTTCGCTCAACTTTTCGACATCCCACGCCGTGACGGTGTCCGGGGGAGGAAGAAGCGGTCGCGTATAAGCGCCGAGCGTGTCCTCGGCAAAGGCAGCCCCGACGGGATGCGGCTCAATCCGGATTCCGGCACGCGCGGCCCCACGTGTCGGCGGCGGTTTTGGCGACTTCCGCGGGTTCCCAAACGGGTTCGCCGCGATGGATTTTGCGGGCGTCTTCGGGATGCAGGTCGTGCAGGCCGAGGGGGAGGGTGCGACCTCCTCGTGATTGCGAATGTTTCGCCGTCCGGCGAGGTCAACTCAACACCCACCCCTTGGCGACGATGTGGCTCAAGCCCCGCACCAGCACCCGGGTTTCCAGTTCGTGCGCCGCATCTCCGGGATAGACGAGCGTGAGCTGGTCCAGTTTCAAACAGTCCAGGGCCATGCGGCAGGCGGGCGTGAGCCTGGGAGAATCGGCAAATTTGAATTCAAACCCCAGCCGCCGCCCGTCCTTGATGATCAGCAGGTCCAGTTCGCCCTGGCTGTGGACGCCCCAGAAATACGCCTCCTCCTCGGAGGCGTCCGCCAGCCGGATGATTTCCTCCAGCGCGAAGCCTTCCCACGACGCGCCGAGCCGTGGCCAGGTGTGCAGTTGTCCGGCGTCGTTCACGCCCGCCAGACGGTGCAGCAGGCCGCTGTCGCGGAAATAAATCTTCGGCGTTTTGACCTGGCGTTTGCTGATGTTCTCGAACCACGGTGCCAGCCGCCGCACCATGAGTGTGCCGGTCAGCACGTCGAGATAACGCTTCACGGTGGTATCCGCCACGTTGAGGGAGCGGCCCAGGTCGGAGGCGTTGAACACCTGCCCGTGGCAATGCGCCAGCATCATCCAGAAACGCCGCAACGCCAGCGCGGGAATCTGGATGCCCAGCGCCGGGATGTCGCGCTCCAGGAAGGTGCGGATGTAGAATTCCCGCCATTGCGCGCTGTCCGCATCGCTCGCCGCCAAGAATGACAACGGGAAACCGCCGCGCAGCCAGAGCTTCTCCACTTCCGCCACACCGACCTCAGCCAGGGTGAACGGTGTGACGGAAACGAATCCGATGCGGCCCGCCAGGGTCTCGGAGCCTTGCCGGATCAAATCCCGCGAGGCGCTGCCCAAGATCAGGAATCGCGCCGGATTTCCCGGCCGGTCCGCCAGCACACGCAGGACGGGAAACAATTCCGGACGCCGCTGAATTTCGTCAATGATCACCAGCCCGCGTAACCCGCCCAGCGCGAGCTTGGGATTCTCCAGCCGGTCCAGATGCGCCGGGTCTTCGAGGTCGAAGTAATTCCGCTCCGCCGAAAAGTCCGGCAGGGCCGCTGCAATCTGACGCGCAAGGGTGGTTTTGCCGGACTGCCTTGGGCCGAGTAGTGCGACGACCTTGAATGTCCGCAACAAGTCCAGCGTGCGGTTTTGGAGCGCGGTTCTTTGCATGGCAAGGCAGGGTGGTGTGAAAATTCTGCGCCGTCCACAGGATTTTCATAAGGCCTGCCCAACAATCACAAAATCAATACATTGCAAACATGAAGTGTCCTTCAACGTCCTCGCCTAAACCTCGGTTCAGTGATGATCCCGGCAGGCGCGGCCCCAAGTGTCGCTGGCGGTTTCGGCGACTTCCACGGGTTCCAGCACGGGTTCGCCGCGATGGATTTTTCGGGCGTCGTCGGGGTGCAGGTCGTGCAGGCCGAGGCGATGGAGAAGCGCGAAGTCGTCGTTCTTGTCGGGGTTCGGCGTGGTGAGGAGTTTGTCGCCAAGAAAGATCGAGTTTGCGCCCGCGAGGTAGCAGAGGGCTTGCATCTCGTCGCTCATCTCGGTGCGGCCGGCGGAGAGGCGGACCATCGCCCTCGGCATCAGGATGCGCGCGGTGGCGATGGTGCGGACGAATTCAAAGGAATCCACGAACTTCTGGTTTTGCAGCGGCGTGCCTTCCACGGCGATGAGCGCGTTGATGGGCACGGAGTCGGGCTGGGGGTCCATGTTCGCGAGTTCGAGCAGCATCTTTAGGCGGTCGTCCACGGATTCGCCCATGCCGAGGATGCCGCCGGAGCAGACTTCGAGGCCGGCCTTGCGCACATTGGCGAGGGTTTCCAGGCGCTCGTCGTAGGTGCGGGTGGTGATGATCTTCGAGTAAAATTCGCGCGAGGTGTCGAGGTTGTGGTTATAGACGTCGCACCCCGCCTCCTTGAGCCGCCGGGCCTGGTTCTCGGTCAACATGCCGAGGGTGCAGCAGACTTCGAGGCCCAGCCCCTTCACCGCCGCAACCGTCCGCAACACGCTGTCAA
Organism: Limisphaerales bacterium; assembly: GCA_046290825.1. Taxonomy (GTDB): domain Bacteria; phylum Verrucomicrobiota; class Verrucomicrobiia; order Limisphaerales; family DSYF01; genus JBKBTZ01. The sequence continues at coordinate 32,188 of JBKBTZ010000019.1, read as the reverse complement.
ATTGCGCACCGTCCCGGACCCGGCTCCAGGCAGCACCCATGCAGAAGCGCGTCGCGCCGCCGGCTTTGGCTTTTTGCGCGTCGGTCAGGATGGTTTCCGTCTCCATCAACTGCTCCGCTTCCAGGCCGGTATTGTAGTGGGCGGACTGCGGGCAGTAGGCGCAATCCTCGGGACACGCGCCGGTCTTGATGGACTTGAGGGTGCAGAGCTGCACGCCGGCGGGGTCTTGATGCCGGTGGTGGGCCTGCTGCGCGCGATAAATGAGGGTGGTGAGCGGCAGCGAGTAGATTTCGCGGACCTGGGCGAGGGTGTAGGGCATGGAGATTAAAGAGGAAAAATTACGAATGGACACGAATGAACACGAATGAGTTGGGCCGGGCAAGCGATGGCAGCCCAGCAGCGCAAACATCCTCGTCTGCGGTATCGCGGGTGTCGCAACCTGCGAAACCTCTGGCGAACCGCGCGAGCGTGGCGCAACGAACGACACGCCGATGTGGAAATCGGTGCTGCGCCGGATTCGTGTGCATTCGTGTCCATTCGTGTTTCCGTTTTCAGCGCGGCAAGGCGGCGGACTCGAGTGCGGGCAATACCTCATCCATCGCGGCACGCAGGGCGCGGGCAAGATGCCGGACCTCGTCAGGCGTGGCAACAATTGGCGGCACGACCAAAATGCTGTCGCCCAGCGGACGAATGACGAGGCCGTGCCGACGGGCGGCCAGAGCCACCTGAAAGCCCACGCGCAAATCCACGGGCCAGCGTCGGTCGCGGTCGCGCGGAACCAGATCTATGGCACCGGTCAGGCCAAGCTGGCGGACTTCGGCAACGTTCGGATGGTCGGCGAAGTGCGCTTCGGTTTCGCGGCCGAGCGCGGCGATGGTTTCCGCCACGCGGCCCGCGGCAAGCAGGGGGCGCAGCTTGGCCAGACTGGCGCGGGCGACGGCACAGGCGAGCGGGTTGCCGGAAAAAGTGTGGCCGTGATAAAAGGCGCGTTGCTGGCTGAAGGTGCCGAGGAAGGCCTCGTAAATCCCCTCGTTGGTCAGGGTGGCGGCCAAGGGCAGGTAACCGCCGGACAAACCTTTGGCAAGGCAGAGGAAGTCGGGGACAATCCCAGGGCCACCCCTCAACCCGGCCCTCTCCCCGTCCGACGGGGAAAGGGTGCCCGACGGGCGGGGGAGGGGTTGCTCAAGCGAACATGCCGTCAGGGCGCCGAGGCGGCCAAAGCCGGTGAAGACCTCATCGAGAATCAAATGAACACCGGCGCGGCGGCAACGCTCGGCCACGGCGGCAACGAAGCCGGGCGGTTGCTGCATCATGCCGGCAGCACCCTGCACGCGAGGTTCAAGAATCACACAGGCCGTGTGCTTCGCTTCGACCGCGAGCAGCGCATCCAGCGCGGCGAGCGATGGGGCGGCGTCCGAGCGGATGACTTTGCCGGCACACTCCAGATGCAGGGGGGCAGGGATGTGCTTCGCGGGAAACAGCCACGGGCCAAACCGAGCATGGAAGTCGCCGCTGTTGCCCACGGCCATGGCACCAAAGGTGTCACCGTGGTAGCCGCCTGCCAGTCCGATGACGCCCCTCTTTTCCGGTTTGCCGGTGAGTTGCCAGTATTGGAACGAAAGCTTGAGCGCGATCTCGACGGCGTTGGAGCCGTTGTCGCTGAAGAAGCAGCGCTTGAGCTGGCCGTCGGTGAGCGTGGCGAGTTCTTCGGCGAGTGCGGCGGCTTGGGGATGGTTGATGCCAAGCAGGGTCGTGTGCGCGACCTGATCAAGCTGGGCGCGCAGGGCGGCGTCGAGATCGGGGTCGCCGTGGCCGTGGACATTGGTCCACAGCGAGGCGGTGCCGTCGAAGTAGCGGTTGCCTTGCGCGTCGAACAGCCAGCAACCCTTGGCGCGGGCGATGTGCAGGCGTGGATGAGCGAGATACTCGCGCATCTGGGTGAACGGATGCCAGGAATGACGCACATCTGCCGCGTCAGTGGCGGAGAGGGAGGACAGTGGGCGTTCCGGGTGCATCGCAATGTGGCCCCGCCAGCCTAGCGGGTGGGGGCGGGCGGGCAAAATGAGATTTCCGGGCCGGGGGCAAAATTGGTTCAGCAATCAGCAATCGGCGTGTGGCTCTGATCGGGCCAACTCGCTTTCCTGACGCCATGAATCCGGCCATCCAGGAAGTCAACGACCGCGCCGCCTGGCTCAAGGGCGGCAATGCCTGCTGCAGTGTCCCCCCCGCGCCCGCCCAACGCCCTTTGCGGCTGGTGCTGCTCGGTGCGCCCGGGGTGGGCAAGGGGACACAAGCCGAGTTGATTCACGAGCGACTGGGTGCCTGCCAGCTTTCCACCGGCGATGTTTTCCGCGCCGCCAAATCGGGTTGTGGCGGCGGCGAACTCAGCCCCGCGCTGACCGAGGCGTTGCAATTCATGCGCCGGGGCGAGCTGGTGCCGGACACCACCGTGTTGCAGATTGTTCGTGAACGGGCGGGCTGTCTGCGTTGTCAGGGCGGCTTTCTCTTGGATGGCTTCCCGCGCACGGTGGCGCAGGCGGAGGCGCTGGATCAAATTTGCGCCGAACTCAAGACCGGGATTGACGCTGTCATCAGCTACGAACTTCCCATCGAAAAGATTGTTGCGCGTCTCAGCGGGCGCCGCACCTGCGAGAAGTGCAAGGCCGTGTATCACGTTGAATCGCGCCCTTCGAAAACCCCCGGTGTTTGCGACCATTGCGGCGGCAAACTCGTGCAACGCGAAGATGACCGGCCCGAGGCGGTGCGGGTCCGCATGGAGGCGTATGAACGCAGCACCGCGCCGCTGGCGGATTACTATGCCCGCCGTGGGCTTCTCATCCGGGTGTCGGCGGAGGGAACCCCGGAAGACATCTTTGAGCGCACTTGTGAGGCGTTGCTGCCCAAAAAGGGTTGAACTCCGGCGGATTCCCCGTTGCGCCGCAAATCGAACCAGTTGATTTGCAACAGTTAGGGTATCTCTTCCACCGTCCCCAGCGGACCTGAATAGCCTGTCCGTTCGTCTAGTCGAACCCCCAGATGGCAGCCCTGCTGCCCTAGATTGGACGGCCTTATGAAAACCAACTTCCTCGCGCTGGCGGCGGTCTTGACGGTGCCTCTGCTCGCCGGTTGCGCTCCCACCACTTCCGCCGAAGAACCGCCCGGTCCCGCCGATGCCGGTTCCGCGCCGGCTACAAATGCCCCGGACGTGCCGGTGCCGGAGATGGCGAAGAGCGGGGAAACCGCCGTCCCGCCCGCCGTTGCCACGAATTTGCCGGCCGGCCGCGTGCTTAACCCCGAGCCGGTGGTGCCGCCGAATCTCCGGTTGAGCGCGCCGGCCACGGAAATCGTCAAATTGGCTCAAGCAGGGCTGGCCCCCGAGGTGATGCTGGCCTATGTGACCAATTCGCTGCACACCTTCAACCTCGGCGCGGATGAACTGGTGTATCTCAACGATCTTGGCATTGCGCCGGAAGTGATGACGGCGATGATCCAGCACGATCAGCGCATTCGGGAGGCGTCGCTACAAGGGGCCGTTGCCGCTTCGCCCGCAACGCCCGCGCCGCCGACCTCTGTCTGGTCCACCCCGCCGCCCGCCGCCTCCAACGTCTGGCAGCAACCGGTCACCGCGCCCGCCCCAACGGCGAACGAGGCCGCCGCGCCTGCGCCCCTGCCCGAAGAGCAGCGCCCCGCCCAGGTCACCGTGAATTACTTCTACGATTCGCTGGCACCCTACGGCACGTGGATAGAAATTGACGGCTATGGTCGGTGCTGGCGGCCCACGGTGGCGGTGACCACCATTGGTTGGCAGCCCTACCGGCACGGTGGACGCTGGGTGTGGACCGATTTTGGTTGGTATTGGTATTCCGATTATTCGTGGGGCTGGGCGCCGTTCCATTACGGACGCTGGTTCGTTCACCCGCACTGGGGTTGGGTTTGGTGGCCCGACACGGTCTGGGGCCCCTCGTGGGTGACCTGGCGTTACACGGATGCCTACTGCGGATGGGCGCCGCTCCCGCCAGGGGCCTATTACCGGCCCGGCTTCGGCTTTAGCTACTACGGCAGTTCCGTGGGTTATAGTTTTGGCTTCGGTCTGGGCTATAGCCACTACACGTTCGTCTCCTACCATCACTTCCGCGGCCGGCACTACGACCGCCACTGCGTGCCTCGCCATGAAGCACCGCGGGTTTACAACAACTCGACCGTGGTCAACAACATCATCACCGGCGACAACAATGTGATCATCAATAACGGCATCGGGCGTGACCGCGTCGAGGCCGTCACCCGCTCCGAGGTGCCGCGCGTGCGCGTGCAGGAGGTAGCCGCCGGCCCGGCCCGTTCGCCCGGACGCGGGCGGTTGGAGCAACTCTCGCCCGACGGCAGCACGTTGACGGTGACGCGCGCAGTGATCCCCGGCGCGGCCTTGGGCGGCGGTCCTGCGGAGGGCCGTTCCTCTGGCCGGGTAGAGACCGTTAGTGGCAACGCTTCCGCGTCCATCGCCAATCCGGTCGGGCCAACTTCACCCGTGGTCCGCGGCGATCGCCCGCCGCATCAGGCGAATCTGATCCGCAATTTACGCGAAACGTCTCCCGTCACCCCCCGCGCGGAGACGGGGGCCACGGCACCGGCGCCGGTGGCTGCTCCGGCTCGCACGGAGTCGGTCCGCGACGTGAACCCACGGTCCACCCGCCCGTTGAACCTGCGCGAAGTGGCGACCGCATCGGGCGACGCTTCCACCCCGCCAACCACGGCGACGGAAGCGGCCTCACCTGCGCCGATCGCTCGCAGTGAGGATTCCCGGCAGGGTCGTGTGGTTGTGATTGGTTCCCGTAATGACCGCGGGAGCCAGCCGACTCAGAACAACGCGGTGCCGGAGCGCGCCACGCCCGCCCCGCGCTCGTGGAATATTCCCTTGAACAGCGGTGCCAGCGCGGCCGGCGAGAGTGCGTCGGCCACCCCGCCGGCTGCCGCGAACGTGCGGCCCGCGCCCTCCGCTCCGACCGTGCGCAGCGCGCCAGCCACGCCTCCGGCGGCCTCGGGCAACGTCGGCGGTCCGCCGCGCTTCTCGGTTTGGGAGGATGGGCGCGTCGAGCCGGCTCGGCAGCCGCCCGTGGTGGAGAACCCGCGCGCCAACACCGTCCGTTCGTTCGCGCCGACGCAAAACCCGGTTTCGGTTGGAAATGCGCCTTCCGCCCAGGTTCCCCCATCGGTGCGTGCGCCGATCAGCCCATCGGTTCCGACCACGCCGCGCGCACAGCCGGTGATCCCGTCCGTGCGGAGCGAACCGGCCACGCCGCGCTACCAAGCTCCCGCCGCGCCGACGGTGCCCAGTTACACACCGCCCGCCCGGACTTACGAGGCACCGCGAGTTCCGCCGCCGGCCAACGCCCCCATCCGGCAGTTCAACGCGCCCGAATCGCGCCCGGCCAATCCCGCCCAAGGACCGGGTCGGCTGCTGAACAACGGACCCAACAACCCGCGCAACAACAACGAACGGCGTTGAGGCCCTCGCGTTTATGAAGCGGCTCCGGGCAGTCTGGCTTTGGGCGGTGGGGCTGATGCTGCTGGCGGAACGCCCCGTGCTGGCCGCACCGCTCACGCTTTACAGCACGCAGTTCGAACCGGCGCAGGGTTTCGTCTTAAATCAACCGGTGGCCGGGCGGGACGGCTGGCTGAGCCAGGGCGCCAACGGCAACGGCATCGTCACCAACTTTGTGGCCGGGTTCCGGCAGTCGGCCTACATTGGATTTGCGCCTTCGAACACCACGGCGCATTTCCTTTACCGTCCGGTCAGCTTCAATCCCACCAACCGGCCACTGGTCACCTTCACCGTGGACTGGGTGCTGTTTGATTCGACGTCCGCCCGCCCAAACCGCGATGAATTTCGGTGGAGCGCCTATAATCTCGCCGGGCAGCGGCTGTTTTCCCTCGGCTTCGACAACCATGATTTGGCGATCTACTACCAGCTCGACGACGGCGGTTTCCGGGACACCGGCTTCGGCTTTGAAAATTCTGCCGCCTACAGCCTCCGCGTGGAGATGAACTTCGCCGCCAACCGCTGGAATGCCTGGCTGGGCACTACGCGCATCGTCACCGACGAATGGATCACCACCACCAATGCTGCCCGCACGTTCAGCGATGTGGCCGCCGTCTGGGTGGCACGGGTTCCTGGCAAGGCGGGCGACAACTTTCTGCTCTTTGACAACTTCTCGTTGACCGCCGACGTGGTCCCGCCCGCCACGCCCGCAATCGTGCAGCCCGTGGGATTGATTGCCGGACAGTTTCTCCTTCGCGTCCAGGGCGAGAACGGCGCGCGCTACGCGGTCGAGGCCAGTGGCGACCTCCGACAATGGACTGCCCTCAAAACCAACGTGATCTCCGGCGGCTTCTTCGATCATCTCGACACTGGCACCGTGGGCCAGCCTCAGCGGTTCTACCGCGCCCGGTGGGTGCCCTGACGGTCTGGCCACTGCAAGCGACCGTCATTAAATCGCAAGCCACCGGCAGCGGCGGCCCCCGGCTTCCGGGCAGACTCCAGCCATGCGTAATGACGTTCCTTGCGCGCGCCGGACCGTCCCGGGCCAGAAGTGCCGGGGCTTTACCCTCATCGAATTGTTGGTGGTCATCGCCATCATTGCCATTCTCGCGGCCATGCTCCTGCCCGCGTTGGGCAGGGCCAAGGCCAAGGCGCGGGACATTTCCAGCCTGAGCAACCTCCGACAGCTTGGCTTGGGAATGCACCTGTATTTGGGGGATCAGGAGGGACGTTTCCCGGGACACTCGCTGCCCGCGGTGGCCGGGCAGCCGCGCATCCGCTGGGCCGACCTGTTGTTTCCCTACCAGCAGACGACCAAGGTTTATCTCAGCCCGAATCTGTCCCCCGAGGAGACCCCGTTGATGAACAAGCCGTTTGCCCACACGGCGCCCGGAGGCGTCGAGACGCCGGGAGTGACGGTTTATTACGGCGGTTATGGCTACAATTATCAATATCTCGGCAACACCCGCCAGCCTGGCGGCATCGCGCCCTTCCATGCCGCCGAGACCTCCATCCTGCGGCCGGACCAGACCGTGATGCTGGGGGACACCAAGGGCACCCGCCAGGGCAGCAGCGCGAATCCTTACGGCGTGAATGGTTCCGGCGTTTACACACTGGACCCGCCCCTTGGCTCGGTCGAACTGGGGTCGCGCGGCAGCCGCCGGACCAGCCCCGCGCCCGGCCCGGGCAACGCCTATTACGAAGGCGGGAATGACCTGTCCGACGTTCATCGCGCCACCCCCGCCGGGCGCAACAGCGGCCGGGTGAATGTGGTGGCCGTGGATGGTCATGCCGAGGCGCTGACGCCCGAGGCATTGGATGGCCGCAAGGGCGGCAGCGCGGCCAACAACGCGTGGTGGAACGGGAGAGGAGATGCGAACCTGCGGTGAACGGGCACGGAATTCCCGCTTTGCCCGGCGGCGTGGTTTCACTACGTTGCGCGCGCCATGTTTGAAGCCATTACCGCCGAACTGACCGCCGTGGACGCAAAACTGAAGCAACTGCGGAGGTTTCTTTGACGTCGCCACATTGAACCAACGGCTGGCCGAGCTGGAGGCCAAGATGGCGGCCGAAACCTTCTGGGCCAATCAGGAGGCCGCCCAGAAAGTGATTGCCGAAGCCAACGGCATCCGCGGCAAAATCGAGCCGCTGGCGAAATTCGAGCGGCAATTTGCTGACCTCCAGGTCATGCTCGAACTCGCGCAGGCCGAACCGGAGGAGGCGCAACTCAAGCTCCAAGGCGAGATCGAGGCCGAGTTGCGCGCCTTTCTCAAGGAGTTGGAGGCCTTCGAATTGCGCGTTCTGCTCACCGGCCCGCACGACAAGAACAACTGCATCTTCACCATCAACGCCGGGGCGGGGGGCACGGAAGCGCAGGACTGGACCGAGATGCTCTCGCGGATGTATGGCCGCTGGTTCGACAGCCGGGGTTGGAAGTGGGAGGTCACCGACGCGCTGCCCGGGGAGGGAGCGGGCCTCAAGAGCATCACCTTCCGCGTCGAGGCCGAGCATGCCTACGGCTTCTGCAAGGCCGAGCGCGGCGTTCACCGGCTGGTGCGCATTTCTCCGTTCGACGCGAACAAGCGCCGCCATACCAGCTTCGCCAGCGTGGATGTGGTGGCCGAACTGACCGACCTGACCGAGGCCGACATCGTCATTCCCAAGAGCGAAATCCAGCGCGACACCTTCCGCTCCGGGGGTAAGGGCGGGCAGAACGTGAACAAGGTTGAAACGGCCGTCCGCTTGACGCACATCCCGACCGGCCTTGTCGCCGCCTCGCAGGCGCAGCGCAGCCAGGCGCAGAACGAGGCGACCGCCATGGCCATGCTCATCTCCAAGCTCTATGCTCTCAAGCTGGATGCGGCGAAAAGCGAGATGGAGCGGTTCTATGGCGAGAAGGGGAGCATCTCGTGGGGCAATCAGATTCGCAGCTACGTCTTCCAGCCCTATCGCATGGTGAAGGACCTCCGCACTGGGGAGCAGACCAGCGACGTGCAAGGTGTGATGGATGGCAACCTCGACCCGTTCGTCAACGCCTGGCTCCGCGCCGGCTGCCCGCTCAAGCGCATGCAAGGGCTGAAGGATGAGGAGGAGTAGAAACAACGCCAAGAGTGACGACAGAATTGACAAATGACGGACTTTAGGAGCCGCGTTGGCCCAGCGGGGCTTGCTGATTGCTTCGTCATTTCGGTTTAGGAATTCGCCAGTTTCCCGTGAACATTCTCGACACCATTGTTGAACAGAAGCGGCGCGAGGTCGCCACGCTGCCCGACCGGCGGCTCGCGGTCGGCGACATCCGCGATGCCCTGCTGGAGCGGGGCGAACGGCGTGAGTTCCTCGCCGCCCTGCGCCAACCCCGGCGCGGGGACGTCGCCCTCATCGCGGAGGTCAAAAAGGCCTCCCCCTCGGCGGGCGTGATATGCAAGGACTTCGATCCGGTGCGCATCGCCATCGAGTATGAGATGGCCGGCGCAAGCTGCCTGTCTGTGCTCACGGATGAACGGTTCTTTCAGGGCGACCTCGAATATTTGCGCGACATCCGCGCGGCGGTGAAACTCCCCTTGCTGCGCAAGGACTTCATTATTGACGAGCGCCAGATTCTCGAGGCCGTCGAGTGGGGCGCGGATGCCATCCTGCTGATCGCGGCCATTCTCGACGACGAACGGCTGCGCCACTTTCACACGCTCGCCACCGAGGCCGGGCTGGCTGCGCTGGTGGAGGTGCATGATGAGGAGGAACTGGATCGCGCCCTCGCCATTGGCGCGCCCTTGATCGGCGTGAACAACCGTGACCTCAAGACCTTCAAAGTCAGCCTCGACACCACCGAGCGCCTCGCCACCCGGCTGTGGGGCGGGGACCAGGCTCCGGCCGGGGCGCTGCTGGTTTCCGAGAGCGGCATTCATACCCGCGCCGATGTGCAACGTGTGGCGCGCAGCGGGGCCGCCGCGGTGTTGGTGGGCGAATCACTGCTACGCCTGGGCATTCCCAAAATCGCGGGCCAGGTGGAAGAATTGCTCGGCTGATCCGCGTGTCATTCCCGCCTGACCAACCGGTCGCACCGGCCAATCTGGTGCATGAATTGCGCTCGATCCTCGAGCCGGTGGATCTGGCTGAACTGTTTCCGCAGGCCGGTCCGTTGGAGGTGGAGCTGGGCAGCGGAGACGGCTCCTTTCTGCTGGATTACGCCGCTGCCCATCCCGACCGGAACTTTCTTGGAATCGAGCGCCTGCTGGGCCGGATTCGCAAGCTGGACCGCAAGGGCCGCCGACTCGGCCTGACCAACCTGCGGGGGGTTCGCATCGAATCCGCCTACTTTTTGCGCTATCTCCTGCCGCCGGGTTCCGCTACTGCGCTGCACATTTATTTTCCCGACCCGTGGCCGAAGCTGAAGCATCGGCGCCATCGGCTCATCAACGAACAATTTCCCGCCCTGGCGCGGCAGGCTCTGGCCCCGGGCGGGCGGGTTTATTTGCGAACGGACGACGCGGATTACTTCGCCCAGATGTGCCGGGTGTTCGGCGCGGCGGCCGAGTTTCGCGAGGAGCTGACGCCGCCGGACCTGCTCGCGTTCAAGACCGATTTCGAGCGGGAATTCAACGCCCGCGGCATTCCGACCCGGCACGTGGCGTATGGCCTGGCCGGGTGAGCGCCTCGGCACGCCGCGACCTGTGAATGCAAAAAAGGCCGCCGGAGCTTTCCGGCGGCCATCGTTGATCGAATGGCGGGAAAACTTCAGTAGGCCGCCTGAGCGCCCTTGATGTTCTTCTTTTTCATCCAGGGCATCATGGCGCGGAGCTTGGCGCCCGTCTTTTCGATGGGATGGTTTTCTCCCTTCTTGAGCAGCGCGTTGTAGCGTTTGTAGCCGCTCTGGTATTCCTTGATCCACTCTCGGGCGAACTTGCCGCTCTGGATGTCCTTGAGGGCTGCCTTCATCCGCTTCTTGACGCTTGCGTCAATGATCTTGGGGCCGACGGTGATGTCGCCCCACTTGGCGGTCTCCGAAATCGAGAAGCGCATGCCGCTGATGCCGGACTCGTTCATGAGGTCCACGATCAGCTTCAACTCATGGAGACACTCGAAGTAAGCCATCTCGGGGGAGTAACCGGCCTCGACCAGCGTCTCGAATCCGGCCTGCACCAGCGCGCTGCAGCCGCCGCACAGCACCGTTTGCTCACCGAAAAGGTCCGTTTCGGTCTCCTCCTTGAAGTTGGTTTCGATCACACCGGCGCGCGTGCCGCCGATGCCCTTGGCCCAGGCAAGGGCGATTTTTTTGGCATCCTTGCCGGGGTTTTGGTGGACGGCGATCAGACTCGGCACGCCCTTGCCCTCGGTGTATTGGCGGCGGACGATGTGGCCGGGCCCTTTGGGGGCGACCATGATGACGTTCACGTCCTTCGGCGGAACGATGGTCTTGAAGTGGATCGAAAAACCGTGGCTGAATAAAAGCGTCTTGCCCTTGGTCAGGTTGGGGGCGATGTCGCGCTGATACACATCCGCCTGCTTGGTGTCCGGCAGCGCGACCATGATGACGTCGGCGCGGCGGACGGCCTCAGCGGTGGGGACCACTTCCAATCCCTTTTCGCGGGCAACCGCAATGGATTTGCTGCCCTCGTAAAGGCCGATGATGACCTTGAGGCCGCTGTCCTTCAGGTTGAGCGCGTGGGCGTGGCCCTGCGAGCCGAAGCCCAGCACAGCCAGGGTTTTGTTTTTCAACACGCCGAGATCGGCGTCCTTGTCGGTATAGACTTTAGCCATAGAAAACTTCGGGGAAAAGGGCGCCGGCGGGCGGCCCTTCAGTTGCGGGGCAAAGCGACCTTGCCGGTGCGGGTGATGTCGAGCACGCCGAAGTCCTTCATCAGGTCGAGGAACTTCTCGATCTTCGACTCGCCGCCGGTGATTTCAATGGTGAGCGTCTGGGGCTGCACGTCCACGACCTTGGCGCGGAACAACTCGGCCATTTGGGCCACCTCGGCGCGGTTGGTTTTGCCGGTCTTCACCTTCACCAGCACCAGTTCGCGGTCCACATATTCGCCGTCGCGGAAGTCCCGGACCTCGATGACGTTCACCAGCTTCTTGAGCTGCTTGACGATCTGCTCGAGCGTCGCGTCATCGCCCACCGTAACGATGGTCATGCGCGAGAATTTCGGATCCTGCGTCGGGCCGACGTTGAGGGTTTCAATGTTGTAGCCGCGGCCGCTGAACAGGCCCGCCACACGCGTCAGCACGCCAAACTTGTTTTCCACGAGGACGGAAACGGTGTGTCGCATAAGTGTATTTCCCGGAACCGGGGACGCGGAGACTAGAGGCGGCGCATCAGCCGGTCAAACCGCATTTTGGCCGATTGGGGCGCGTTTCGCCGCCGGGAGGGTGTCGGCAATGCGCCGGTGCGCGGCGGTGAAGGCCAGGCGGCGCAGTTGCGCGGGCGTGCGCCAGCAACCGGACGGGGGTGGCCCGGTAAAGGAAACGCGATAGGCCTCGGCCCGGATCCGAAAACGGGTGATGGCATGCTGGATGGTGACGAGCGGTGTGAGTCTGACCGGGCCGGACGAATCAAAATGGCCGGCCTCCCGGCCCGCCGCGCCGAACGCTTGCCACCATTGTCGGGCCGCGTCGTTCGGGTCCGCGTCCGCCGATACTTCGAGGTTGGGAAACTCCCAAAGATGCGCGTTCACCGCGCCCGGGGGACGCTGTTGCACAAGAAACCGGCCTTCATGTCCGAGGACAAACACAACGAAGCGGCGCGCGGTCGGGGCCGGACGCCCGGGGCGAAAGGGCAACTGCTCCACCCGGTTCGTTCGTCGGGCCACGCAAACTTTCGCCAACGGGCAGGCGGGGCAATCAGGCGCTCGCGGGGTGCAGATGAGCGCCCCGAGTTCCATGAGCGATTGGTTAAGGGCGGAGCAGGGGAGGAGAGTCGCGCGTTTCGCGTTTCGGATTTCGGGTTTCGAACTTCGGATGCGGGAGGCCTGTGTGACCAGTTCTTCGGCCAGTTGCCACAAGCGGGTGTTCGTCTGCTTTTCGCGTGGGTCGCCAGCGATGCCGTGGAGACGGGTCAGCACGCGGATCACGTTGCCGTCCAGAATGGGCGCGGGCTGGTTGAATGCGATGCTGGCAATGGCCCCGGCGGTGTAGCGTCCAATGCCGGGCAGGGCCAGTATCGCCTCGAAGTCGCGGGGAAACACGCCGCCATGCTGCTCCACGATGAGCCGGGCGGCGCGCTGCAAATTGCGGACCCGGGAGTAATACCCGAGTCCCTCCCAAAGCTTGTGCAGTTGCGCCGGCTTCGCGCGGGCGAGGGTCGGAATGTCCGGCAGCGCGCGCAGCCAGCGTTCCCAATACGGGATCACCGTTTCCACCCGCGTTTGTTGCAGCATGATTTCCGAAACCCAGATCGCGTAGGGATCACGCGTTCGCCGCCACGGCAGGTCGCGGGCATGGTCGGCGAACCAGGACAGCAGCCGGGGCACCATCTGGCGGGGCGCGGGAAGGGGTGGGGTTTGGGGCACGGCCATCAACGGCGGGATGATTGGCGCGACCTGCCCGGGGCGAAAGGAAAAGTTCCATTCGGTGAAGTCTGTCGGAGGCCCAATAGGAAAGAGGGTTAATTTTTTCTCGCAGCCCCGGCGCGTTTTGGCCATCTATTTGTTCCCGGATTTATGACAACCTCTGATTCCATCCGCCGGATGCCGCGCCCCCAGGACGTGGCCCGCATGACCACCGAGGAACTGCGCGAAACCTTCCTGCTCACCGGCCTGTTCGCACCGGGAAAGCTCACGCTTCAATTCACCGACCTGGACCGGTTCGCCGTGGGCGGTGCCATGCCCACGACTGCACCGCTCACGCTGGAAAACCACCGCGAAACCGGACGCGCGTTCTTCCTCGAACGCCGCGAACTCGGGGCCATCAACACCGGCGGCCCCGGCGTTGTGACGGTAGATGGAAAGACCTGCAACGTCGAGCCAGAGGGCTGCATCTACGTCGGCATGGGAGCGAAGGACGTGCGGTTTGCGAGCGCGGATGCGGCCAAGCCGGCGAAGTTTTTCATTTTGAGCTGCCCTGCGCACGCGGCGTATCCGACAGCGGTGGCCACCAAGCAGGATGCCACGACCATTGCGTTGGGCGCTCCGGCCACGGCCAATCAGCGCGTCATCCGGCAATACATCCATGAAAAGGGCATCCCGAGCTGCCAGCTCGTGATGGGCTATACGGAGCTGGCTGAGGGTAGCGTGTGGAACACTTTTCCGCCGCACACGCACAATCGCCGCACCGAGGTGTATTTCTACTTTGATCTGGGCGAGCGCGTGCTCTGCCACTTCCTGGGCGAGCCGGGCCAGACGCGACACCTTTTTATGCACAACGACGAGGCGGTGCTGTCGCCTTCGTGGTCCATTCACGCCGGCTGCGGCCAGGGCAATTACAAGTTCATCTGGGGCATGGCCGGCGAGAACCAACGCTTTGACGACATGGACGCCGTCAAACCGCTCGACCTCCGTTGACGGATTCACTGCTCAACCTTTCCCCTTTTACAACCATCCGAGAATTCCCAAACCCATGAAACGCTTCGAGAACAAGGTTGCCATCGTCACCGGCGCGAGCCAGGGCATCGGCCAGGCCATCGCGCTTGCTTTTGCCCGCGAGGGCGCCGCCGTCGCCAGCCTCTGCATCGGTGATGGCGCGGATACCGCCGCGAAGATGAAAGGACAGGGGGCCACTTTCCGCGCCTACCAGGAGGATTTCAGCAAGCTCACCCAGGCCCGGGCGGCCGAACTGGTCCGGCAGGTTGCCCGCGACCTGGGCCGCGTGGATGTGCTGGTCAACAACGCCGGCATCATCAAGCGCGCGCCCATCCACGAGCATCCCGAGGCCGACTGGAACCTCGTCATCCAGATCAACCTCACCGCGCCGTTCTTCCTTTCGCAGGCCGTCGCCAAATGGTGGCTCACCACGGGCCGGGCGCAGGCCGGTGCCGACGCGCGATTCAAGGTGGTCAACATTGCCTCCATGCTCTCGTTCCAGGGCGGCATCCTCGTGCCCGGTTACACCGCCAGCAAGAGCGGCATTGCCGGTCTCACCAAGGCGTTCGCCAACGAGATGGCCAAGGAACGCATGAACTTCAACGCCGTCGCGCCCGGTTATATCGCCACCGACAACACCAAGGCGCTGCGGGAGGACCCCGTTCGCAGCAAGGCCATCCTGGACCGCATTCCCGAGGGCCGCTGGGGTTCGCCCGAGGACATCGCGGGCGCCATCCTGTTTTTGGCTTCGCGGGATGCGGATTACATGAACGGCACCATCATGAACGTGGACGGCGGCTGGCTGGCCCGGTGAACGCACCATGAGCACGCTCCAGATCAAGCCCGCCGAAACCTGCCGGTTCGACCTGCTCTCCCTGGGCGAAATCATGCTTCGTCTCGACCCGGGCGAGGGCCGCATCCGCACCGCCCGCTCGTTCCGCGTCTGGGAGGGCGGCGGCGAATACAATGTGGCGCGCGGCCTGCGCCGGTGCTTTGGAATGCGCACCGCCGTGGCCACCGCGTTTGCCGACAACGACGTCGGACGGCTGCTTGAGGACTTCATCCTCCAGGGCGGCGTCGCGACGGACTTCATCAAATGGGTGCCCTTTGATGGCGTGGGGCGAACCGTGCGCAATGGCCTGAACTTCACCGAGCGCGGATTCGGCGTGCGCGGCGCGGTGGGTATTTCCGACCGGGGGCACAGCGCAGCCTCGCAATTGAAGCCCGGCGATTTCGACTGGGACCACATCTTCGGCAAACTCGGCGTGCGCTGGCTGCACACCGGGGGGATTTTCGCCGCCTTGAGCGACACCACCCCGCAACTGGTCATCGAGTGCGTGCAAAAGGCCAAACAGCATGGCACCATCGTCAGCTACGACCTCAACTACCGGCCTTCACTCTGGAAATCCATTGGCGGTCAGAAGCGCGCGCAGGAGGTGAACAAGGAAATCGCGAAGCATGTGGACGTGATGATCGGCAACGAGGAGGATTTTACCGCCTGCCTCGGCTTCCACGTCGAAGGCGCGGATGAAAACCTGCTCGAAATTGATGTCACCGCGTTCCAGCGCATGATTGAGACAGCGGTGAAGACGTATCCCAATTTCAAGGCCACCGCCACCACGCTGCGCGCCGCCAAGACCGCCACCATCAATGACTGGGGGGCCATCGCCTGGATGGGCGGGAAGTTCTACCAAAGCCGCAAGTATCCCGACCTGGAGATTCTCGACCGGGTCGGTGGCGGGGACAGTTTCGCCTCCGGGTTCATTTACGGGCTGATGACCACGGGCGACCCGCAACAGGCGGTGGACTTCGGCGCGGCGCACGGCGCGCTGGCCATGACCACGCCCGGCGACACCAGCATGGCGAGTCTCGACGAAGTGAAGAAACTGATGAAGGGTGGCGGCGCGCGCGTTCAGCGGTGATGTCCTGACTTTTCCCGGATTGAATCCCCACTCCATTTGAATATGCCCTCCACACCACTCCTGCCTGGACGCCTCGTTTGTGTGGCCGTCGTGGACCGCGCTGAGGACGCCGTTCCCCTCGGCGAAGCCCTGCTGGCCGGCGGGCTGAACGCGTTGGAAATCACGTTTCGCACCGCCGCCGCCGCCGAAGCCATCCGACGGGTGCGCGCGGCGTTGCCGGGAATGCTGATCGGCGCAGGCACCCTGCTGAACGCCGACCAGTTGCGTCAGGCGATGGATGCCGGGGCGCAATTCGGGGTTTCGCCCGGCTTCGACAAGGAAACCGTCCGCGTTGCACTGGCTGCCTCGTTTCCGTTCCTGCCGGGCGTGATGACGCCCACCGACGTGTTGCGTGCGCTCAAGCACGGCGTCAAGCGGCTGAAGTTTTTCCCGGCGGAAACCGCTGGCGGGGTGCCGATGCTCAAGGCCCTGGCCGGGCCATTTGCGCCCAGCGGAGTGACCTTCGTCCCGACCGGCGGCATCAATGCCGACAAACTGGCCGCCTACCTGGCATTGCCCTCGGTCGAGGCGGTGGGTGGCTCTTGGGTGGCCGAACGCGCACTGATCAAGGCGGGCAACTGGCCGGAAATCACCCGCCTCACCCGCGCCGCGATGGAGGTGGCGGCGCAAGTTCAAGCCGGATAGTCCTTCAGATCGGGAACATTTCTTGGCGGCAGATACACGGGTGGCGGAACGCCAGCGGGGCACACACCTTTTTTGGCAATTCCTGCGCGGATTTTGGTCAAACAGGGGAAACCGCGTGACGGGCGGCGCGCAGGGCTGGTAATGCTCGGGGTGAAGGCACATCCGTATCATGAGCACCCAAACGCGCTTCACGTTGTCGCAGTCCGAAATCCCCCAGGCCTGGTATAACCTGCTCGCGGATTTTCCGGAGCCGCTGCCGCCGCCGTTGCATCCGGGCACCAAGCAGCCGGTCACGCCGGACCTGATGACGGCGATGTTCCCCGAGAATCTGGTGCGGCAGGAGATGTGTCCGGATCGCTGGGTCGAGATTCCCGACCCGGTGCGGGATATTTACGCCCTGTGGCGACCCACGACCCTGCTCCGCGCGGTGCGGCTCGAGCAGGCCCTCCAAACTCCGGCACACATCTACTACAAATATGAGGGGGCCAGTCCCGCCGGCAGCCACAAGGTCAACACCTCGGTGGCGCAGGCATTCTTCAACAAGGAAGCGGGAACCAAACGGCTGGCGACGGAAACCGGCGCGGGCCAATGGGGCTCCTCGCTGGCACTGGCCTGCAAGCTCTTCGGCCTGGAGTGCAACGTGTATATGGTGAAGGTCAGCTACCAGCAGAAGCCCTACCGCCGGATGCTGATGCACACCTGGGGGGCAACGGTGCATCCCAGCCCGAGCGACCAGACCAATTACGGCCGCAAATTGCTGGCGGAGGATCCGCACTGCAACGGCAGCCTCGGCATCGCCATCAGCGAGGCCATCGAGGACACCGTCACGCATCCGCATACGAAATACGCCCTCGGCAGCGTGCTGAACCACGTCTGTCTGCACCAGAGTGTCATCGGCCAGGAGGCCATCCGGCAGATGGAACTGGCGGGCGAGGAGCCGGACGTGATTTTCGGCTGCGCGGGCGGCGGAAGCAATTTCGCCGGCATCGCGTTCCCGTTCGTGCAGAAGAAAATCCGCGAGGGGAAGAAGTATCGCATCGTAGCCGTCGAACCATCGGCCTGTCCGTCGCTGACGAAGGGGGAACTGCGCTATGACTTTGGCGACACGGCGGAGACGACGCCCCTGATGATGATGCACACGCTGGGGCACAACTTCATGCCGCCCAGCATTCACGCGGGCGGGCTGCGGTATCACGGCATGGCTCCGATGGTTAGCCACGCGCTGAAGCTCGGCCTCATCGAGGCCAAGGCCATCCATCAGACGAAAGTTTTCGAGGCCGCCACGCTGTTTGCCCGGTCCGAAGGCATCGTGCCCGCACCGGAGTCCTCCCACGCCATTGCAGCCGTGGTGGACGAGGCGGTCGCTGCGCGCGAGGCGGGGCAGAAGCGTGTGCTGCTGTTCAACCTCTCCGGCCACGGGCTGCTCGACCTGGCCTCCTACGAGACCTACCTGTCCGGCAAACTCGTGGATGTGTGATTTCCTGAAAGTAAACCCCTCAAACTCATGAAAACCATGCTCCGTTCCCTGTGCGTTTCCGCCGCCGGCCTGGCTCTCGCGCCCGTGCTCGTCTGCGGACAAAACCATTATCCCGCCGGTGCCGAGGGCATCCGCGCCGCCTCGCTGCCGCCGCCGGGCCTTTATTTCCGCGACTACAGCTTCTTCTACTGGTCCGACAAACTGCCCGGCGGGCCGCCGAACTTCGATGTCTTCGCCTTCGTCAACGCGCCGCGTTTGATCTGGATGACGGAGCACAAGATTCTCGGCGCGGATTACGGCATGGATGTCATTGTGCCCTTTGGCTACACGAAACTGACGGCGGGCGGCTACGATGACAGTGAGTTCGGACTGGGCGACATCCAGATCGAGCCGGTGCTCTTGAGCTGGCACAAGCCGCAATGGGACTGTGCGCTGGGCTACGGCATCTGGGCACCGACGGGGAAATCCGCCGCGCCGCCGACGGCCCGGCTGGGCAAGGGGTTCTGGTCGCACATGTTCACCGCCGGGGCGACGTGGTATCCGGACGCGGACAAGACGTGGTCTCTCTCGGCGTTGAGCCGTTACGAGATTCACACGAAGAGCGACGACGTGCCGGCCACGCCGGGGGAAACTTTCACGCTCGAGTTTGGTCTCGCGAAACAAGTTCGGCCCGGCTGGGATCTGGGCTTGGTCGGCTACTGGCAGGAACAGGTGGGCAACGGAAAGAACGATGCCACCCCCGATGAGCGGGTTTATGCCCTCGGCCCGGAACTGGCGGGGCGCTGCCCCTTTACGGGCATGGCCATCTCGCTCCGCTACCTGCGCGAATTCGAGGCCCGGCAGCGGCCCGAAGGGCACACGGTCACGCTCACGCTGACGCACCGTTTTTGAGCCGCCAGAGTGGGCCGCTCGCCGGACTGCGGGGCTGCGCGGTCATCTTCCTTGTGCCGCCTCGGAGTCGCGGTAGCGATAGAACTTGCAGATGACCATGAACGCGATGGCCACCACAAAGGTCAGGCCCGCGTAAAACAGGAACACCGTGGGCGTCACGGACACATCCTGCTTGTCGGCGGTGCCGAGCACCTGGCGGGCGACGCCGGTAATGCCGGCTACGAGCAGGTTGCCAACGGCGACAGTCAGGTTCCAGAAGCCCATGATGGTGCTCTTCATCGAAGGCGCGGCTTCGCGGAAGGCGAATTCCAGTCCGGTGGTCGAGAACAGCACCTCCGCCGTGGTCAGCACGATGTAGGGCAGCAGTTGCCAGAGGATGCTGAGTTTCGCCCCGCCATCAATCTGCTGTTGCAGCCACGCGACGATGACAAACGAGAAGGCCGCGAGGAACATGCCGAGGGTCATGCGCCGGAGCGGGGTGGCCCACCGGCCCATCGCGGGATACACCAGCCGGGTCATGACTGGAATCAGGAGCATGACCAGGATGGGGTTGGCGGACAGCATTTCTTCCGGCCCGATTGAGTATTTGCCGATTTGATACGGCACCATCATCGCACCCTGCATGACCCACGTGGAAAAGGTCTGATCAAACAAGGCCCAGAACACCGGCACCAGCGCGAACACGCCGAGGATGGGCAGCACCGAGCGGGCCGCGTCCACTTCCTCGGCGGTGAACCGGGCCTTGGCCGGTTCCCAGAACGATTGGCCGTGCGTGCGTTCGTGGCGGTGATTCAGCGCGTAAAACAGGACCTTGAAGAAGCCGGCGGTCTTCGTTTTCGCCGTCGGCGGCACCATCGTGTAATGCTTGGTGCCCAGCCAGAAGACGAACGTGGCAGCGGCCATGGCCAGCCCGGGAATGCCAAACGCCCAACTATAACCAAATTCCTTGCGAATCCACGGGATGGTTAGAAAGGCGGCGGTCGAGCCGAGGTTGATGCACCAGTAGAACGCCGCGTAGGCGCGGGGCAGCAGGTGGCGCTGTTCCGGTTTGAACTGGTCCCCCATGAAGGCCGCCACGCAAGGCTTGATGCCGCCGGAGCCGAAAGCGATCAAGCCTAGCCCGATGAACAGGCACCAGACTTTGGCGTCCACCCCGGTGAACAGGTCGCTCATCGCCAGCACGCCATGCCCGGCGCAGTAAAAAAGCGAAATCCACAGGATGGTCCGGTAGCGGCCCCAGAATTTGTCGGACACCCAGGCCCCGAGCAGCGGCATGAAATAATTCACAAAGCCGAACAGGTGAATGACGTGGGTGGCGTAGTCCTGTTCCTTGAGCAGGACGCTGGTGATGTAGAGGGCGAGAATGCCCTTCATCCCGTAGTAGCTGAAGCGCTCGGCGGCCTCGTTGCCGAGGATGAAACGGGCGGGGTAGGGGAAGCGGTTGCTGGTGGGAGCGGCAGCAGTGCTCATGGGCTGGGGCGGTGTCTAGCGGAGGAATCGGGGCGTGGCCAGCCTTTGTTTCACGTGATAAAGGCTTGGCCGACAGATATGCGACTTGGCGGGAAACCAACGGGAAATCCCCGTTGCCAACCCCGGCTCAATCGGTCTGCGCGCGTTCCAACTCCCGAACGAGGCGCTCCCCGCGCCGACGAACCTGGGTGGCGAGGCCACGCTTGAACGCCGCCATCTTGCGGCGGAGCGCGGCGTCGTGTGCGCCAAGAATTTGGAGCGCCAGTAATCCAGCGTTGCGGCCCCCACCGATGGCCACCGTCGCCACCGGCACCCCGGCGGGCATTTGCACAATGGACAGCAGCGAATCGAGGCCCTTGAGGGATTTGCTTTCCACCGGCACGCCAATCACCGGCAACGGCGTGTGACTGGCCACCATCCCCGGCAGGTGGGCCGCGCCGCCCGCGCCGGCGATGATGACGCGCAGCCCTCGGCGTTCCGCCGTGCGGGCATAACTGGCCATGTCTTCCGGCGTGCGATGCGCGGAGACGACGCGGACCTCGAAGGAGACGCCAAACTCGCCGCAGACTTGCGCGGCGGCCTGAAGCGTGGGCCAGTCCGAGTCACTGCCCATGATGATGCCGATGAGGGGCTTGGCTTTGGTCTTCATTGCTTAAAAATGCTCGCTCGTGTGGTTTAAATCATGTTGTCGCCGTCAGATTACTCGCCGCCCCCTCACCCGGCCTTCGGCCACCCTCTCCCCATCGGATGGGGAGAGGGACGGGGGTGAGGGGGTTCTGCCGCCTTCATGGCAGTAGCATTTATGAAATCCCTCTAACCCGCGAAATGCACAAACGACATGGACCACTGGGTCAGTTTGCTTCATCCGGGGCTGCCAAACCGCAGCGCCGCGGCAGCGCGGCGGGCCATGTCCTCGGCTTCTGCGACGTTGGCTCCCAGTGCCGTGATGTGGCCCATCTTGCGTCCGCGGGCGCTGGTCGTCTTGCCGTAAAGATGAACATGCGCGCCCTCGATGGCCAGTGCGGTTTCCATACCCTGCGGCCAGCCGGGGCCTGAGCCGGCCCCGAGCAGGTTGATCATGACGGCAGCCGGGGCGAGCAGACGCGGGGAACCCAGCGGCCAGCTCAACACTGCGCGCACGTGGTTCTCAAATTGCGAGCACACGCAGCCTTCGATCGTGTAATGCCCCGAGTTGTGGACGCGCGGAGCCAGCTCGTTGATGACCACCGCGCCGTCGGCGGTCTCAAACATCTCGACCCCAAAACTGCCCACCGCGCCGACAGCGGCCACGGCAGCCCGGGCCATTTCGGCAGCGCGCGCCGCGGTTGCCGGCGAACCGGGCGCGGGGGCACGGACAATGTGGCAGATGTGGTCGCGTTGCACGGTTTCGACGACGGGATACGCCACGCTGCTGCCGTCGCGGCCCCGGGTGATGATGATGGCCAGTTCGCGGATGAACGGGCAGAACGCCTCGACAAACAGCGAATTCCCCTGGTCGCCGCCCAGCGCAGTCCACGCTGCGGGAATGTCAGCAGTCTTGCGGATGGTGAAATTGCCCTTGCCGTCGTAGCCGTTGCGCCGCGCCTTGAGCACAAGCGGGAGGCCGAAGTCGCGGATGGCTTCGGTCAATTCACCGGGATGGGCCACGGCCCGAAAAGCCGGCACGGCCAGGCCGGCAGCGGCGAGGGCCTGCTTTTGCAACAGCTTGTCCTGCACCCGGGCCAGCGTAGCCGCGCCGGGCAGGATGACGACGCCGTCCCGCTCGACCTCCGCCAACGCATCCGCATTCACGAATTCGTTCTCCAGCGTCAATACCTGCGCGTGCTTCGCGAGTTCGCGCAAGGAAGCGGGGGAATTCCAATCGCCCGTCAGCGCCGGCGCGGCCAGTGGCGCGGCGGGGCAGTCGGCCGCGCGTTCCAGGATGGCCACGCTCACGCCCAACTGGCGGGCGGCCTGGGCGGTCATGCGCGCGAGCTGCCCGCCGCCAATGATGCCGAGGCGCGGGGAAAGGGCCGGGGTTGAGGGGGCAGATGGATTCATTCCGGTCGGGCAGGGAATTTGGTGGAGTCGGCGCGTGGGGTTGCGCGGCGAAACGGCCACCAGCGGGCAAACCGTTGGCGTTCGCGGGCGGCGACATCCTGACAACGGCGCAACGCGCGCCGTGCCCACAGAAATTCCGTGGCCAGAATGGCCAACCCGCCCAGCATGGTCAGCACGCCCGGGCCGGGCAGCACCAGCAACGCAATGCCGATGAGGATCACCGTGCCGCCGATGAGCGCGACGAAAAACCGCCGCACCGTGCGGCGGTTCTTGAAGGCGCGGGGCAGGGCGCGCGCAACATCGGCCGGTTTCATTTCCGGAAGTCCATCGGCAAAACCAGTAGTTTGTCAATGCGCGGCCCGTCGAGGTCGGCCACCTCGAAGATCCTGTTCTGCCAGACGAAGGTGTCCCCCTCACGCGGCGGCAGGGTGAACTGGGCGCGCGCAAACTCGCCCAACGTCCACCGTCCGCCGCCGGGCGCGGAGGGCAGGCTGAGTCCGCCGTGCAGCCGGGCAAACTCCGCTGCGTCCAGCTCCCCGTCCACCAGCCAGGAACCGTCCGCTCGCTGCCGGGCACCGGGCTTCATTTTCTCTTCCAGGGAGGGGATCTCTCCGACGATGGCCTCGAGGACGTCCACCAAGGTGACGACGCCGCCAACGGTGCCGTCGGCTTCCTGCACGAGTGCGATGTGCTGCCCGCTGGTCTTGAACTGTTCGAGCACGGACTTGATAGTGGCCGTCGCGGGCACGGTCAATGGCGGCGTCATCAGGTCGGCCACGCGCACGTTCACCCCGGCGGCAAGGTTGGCGTAAATGCTTTTCACAGAGACGATGCCCACGACGTGGTCGCGTGTGCCGGCATACACCGGGAAATACGAGTGGTGCGAGACGACGATTTTGTGCCAGACATCCGCATGCGGCTCGTCCTGGTTGAGGAAAATAATCTTGGCGCGCGGAGTCATGATGTCGCGGACGGGGCGGCGGTCGAAGGCCAGCACCGAGGCCACCATGCTGGGTTCATCGCGGTCGAACGTGCCGGCGCTGACGCCCTCCTCGACCATGAACTTGACCTCGTCCTCGGTCACCCCGGCGCTGGGTTCGGGGCGGATGCGCAGCAACCACAGGATGAACTCGGTGGTGCCGCCCAGCAGGCGGACAAAGGGTCGCGTGGCCACGCTCAGGGCATTGATGGGACGGCTGACGAGGCAGGCGATGGTTTCAGGATACGCAAGGGCGAGGCGCTTGGGCACGAGTTCGCCAATGACCAGCGAGACAAACGTCAACGCGAGGACCACCATTCCCACGGCGAGAGCCTCGGCGTAAGGGGCGAGCGTGGGGTTGGCCGCGAGCGTGCGGGCCAGTTGCTGGGCGATGGTGGCACCGCCGAATGCGCCCGCCAGGAGGCCGACGAGGGTAATGCCCATTTGCACGGTGGGTAGGAAGCGGTTGGGGTCCTCGGCCAGCGCGAGGGCGGCGCGGGCAGCGGCGCTGCCCGTGGCGGCCCGCTGTCGCAGGCGCAGCTTGCGCGAAGACACCACGGCCAATTCAGTCATCGCAAACACGCCGTTGGCCACAAAGAGCAGCAGAATGACAAGGCTCTCGAGAAGAATGGTGCTCATGGTGTTCAAATGTGCCGTCAATCGGGCCGCACGCCAACATTGGGAAACCGGACCCCGTGTTACCGGGCGGACGTTACGGCTGTTCCGCCCGTCGGCGGAGGCGGGCGACGCGCCGCTTGAGGGATTCCAGTTCCGCCTCGAGCGCCCGGGCTTCATCGGCCACCGTGGGGGGCGCGGGTTGTTCGGCGGCGGCGCGGGCGGCGATTTCCTCGTGCATCTCCGCCATGCTGTTCATGATGATGCCGATGAACAGGTTCAGGATAATCATCGTGCCGAAAACGATGAAGGTGACGAAGTAGAAGGCGACGATTACGCCCCGCGCGTGGGCAAGCTGCGCATCGAGGATGTCGCCCCAGTTGTCCAGCGTGACGATCTGGAAGAGCGTCATCATGGCGGTGCCGAGGTTGCCGAAATGCTCCGCGCTGCCCGCGCCGAACAGATGCACGCCCGCCACGGCGTAAATGTAGAAAAGCAATCCCAGCAGCAGGCTCACGTAGCCCATGGCCGAGAGGCTCTTGAGCAGCGCCCCGACGAGCAACTGCAGTTTGGGCAGCGCGCTGACCAGCCGCAGCAGGCGCAGCGCCCGGGCCACGCGAAAGGCAGCCACGAACTGCGCGTGAATCGGCAGGAGACACACCGCCACGATTACGAAGTCAAACATGTTCCAGCCGTCGCGAAAATACTCCCACGGGCGCGGGGCGTGGGCGGCAAGCTTGAGCAGGATTTCCAGCACAAAGACGCCCAGCACGAGCCGGTCCAGCGCATGCAGCCAGCGGCCATGTTCGGCCACCAGGGCGGCGTCGGTCTCCAGCCCGGCCAATACCCCCGCCAGCAGGATGAACGTGATGATCGTCCGCTGGAACCACGGGGCGGCGACGAGACGTTGGGCAGCGTTGTTCATACAACGGTCGGGGGCGGCGTCTTCCGCAGCAGCGAGAGGGTGATGGACACGGCGATGATGCCCGCGATGATCCCGAGCGACCAACTGATTGGGAATTTGCCGTCGAAGTGGTGGTTGAGCCACACCATCTTGAGACCGACGAAGATGAGCACCAGGCCGAGGCCGTATTTGAGATAGACGAATTTATGCACCACGCCGGCCAGCATGAAATACATCGCCCGCAGGCCGAGGATGGCGAAGACGTTGGACGTGAAGACGATGAACGGCTCCTTGGTGATGGCAAAAATGGCGGGCACCGAGTCCACCGCGAAAATGATGTCGGACACCTCGATGAAGATGAGCGCCACGAACAGTGGCGTCGCCTGCCACAGGCCGCCCTCGCGCACAAAAAATCGCTGGCCCACCAACTGCGGCGTGACCCGCAGATATTTGCGCGCCAGTTTGATGACGGGGTTCTTCTCCGGCTCGAGCGGCTTGTCGCCGGCAATCAGAATTTTGATGCCGGTGAGGATGAGAAACACGCCAAACAGGATGACCACCCAGTGGAACTGCATCAGCGCTGCGCCCAGCGTGATGAAAAGGATGCGGAACACCAGTGCGCCCAAAATGCCGAAGAAAAGCACGCGGTGTTGATATTTGGGCGGCACGCCGAAGAAGTTGAACACGACGACGAACACGAAGATGTTGTCCACCGCGAGCGACTTCTCGATGAGGTAGCCGGTGAGGAACTCGAGCGCCGTCTGTTGCGCCGCGTCCTCCGCGTTGAATCCCGGCAGGGCGGTCAGCCGGGCGTCGTGGGCAAACCGCCATTCCGCGTAGAAGTAGAGCAACACGTTGAATATCAGCGCGAGACAGACCCAGACGGTGCTCCAGATGGCGGACTCCTTGAAGCCCACGACGTGCGCCTGCCGGTGGAACACGCCCAGGTCCAGCGCCAGCATGGCCAGGACGAAGACCACGAATGCCAGATACAGCCACCAGGTGGTGGCCCACGGAAACATGTAGAGATTGTCCATGCGGTTGGCGGTTCCCAAACCGGGCGGAACCGCGACGATTGCCCTTCACTTCTGAATTCAGCGTCCGTGCAGCAGCGGCGGCAACGGTCCCGCATACAGCGGCCGGGCCGGGCCGGTAATGACCGGTGGCACGTCCAAGGCGGGCGGGGCGGCCGCACGCATCGCCGGATGGTTCGCGAGCGCCCGCCGGATCATGACGAACTCGCCCACGTTCTCGGCGGTCAACAAACCCACCAGCCGGCCCTGTTCAGCCACGGGCAGGACAGGTAAAGCGTTCTCCGCGCCTTCCGCAAGCGCCGCCTCCAAAGGCTGTTCCGGCGTCACCACGCGGAAACCCGTCCGCATGATGGCACCGACGGGCACGGTTTCACCGCCGCGCTGAAGCGCCTCAAAACAGTCTTGGTGGCACAGGATGCCGACGAGCCGTCCATCCGCCACCACCGGGAAATCCCGTTGCGACCCGGCCAGCAGCAGCCGGGCGGCGTCACCCAGCGTGTCTTCGGGAGTCAGAACCCGGAAATCGGTGAGCATCGCTGCGCGCACCGGCACTCCGGCAAACGACGCCTTCCACTCCGCCGCCTGCGCCTCCTGGGCGGCGCCGATCCAGACGAACAACGCGATGAGGATGAGCAGTGGATTCAGGAACAGGCCTACAAAGCCGAAAAGCACCGCCATGCCCTGACCGATGCGTGCGGCAATCCGGGTGGCCCGCGCGAAGGGCATTTGCATCGCAAGGAGGGATCGCAGGACACGCCCGCCGTCCATGGGGAAAGCGGGCAACAAGTTGAACAGGACCAGAAAAACATTCGCCGCGAGCAGGCGCGCGACCAGCGACCCTTCGGCGATACCATGTAGAATCAGCGCCTCCCGGCCCGACAGCACCAGACCGAGAAACAGCCCGCCGGCGATGACGACGTTGACCAAAGGGCCGGCCAGCGCCACCCAAAGTTCCTGGGCCGGACGCTCGGGCAGCCGTTCCAGCCGCGCCAGTCCGCCGATGGGCAGAAGCGTGATGTCGCGGGTGCGGATGCCATATTGCCGGGCCGCCAGCGCGTGCCCGAATTCGTGCAACAGCACGCAGAGAAACAGCAGCGCGAAAAACACGACTCCCGCCAACGCCGCACCCGCGCCGCCGCGCAAACCATACGCCACGCCCACGAAGCCAAGCAGCAGGAGGAAGGTAACGTGCATCCGCACCTCGATGCCAAACCAGTGGCCGAGGGTGAAGGACCACGCGCTCCGCGCGGGCGGGGAAGCAGTGGGATTCATGCGAAACGGGTGGCGGGCGCCGCCATCCGCCGCAGCGCATCCGGACCCCGCCGGGGCGCGGCGGTCTTCTGACGGCGGGTCAACCGGCTTCCCACCTTGGCGCGCAACTGCGCCATGACCTTGTTGACCGCTGCGCGCAGGGTGTGGTCGCGCCCTTCCGCGAACACATCCGGCCCGGGCGTAACGAGATGGACGTTCACCTCATAGGCCGGACTGGCCTCGCGCCGCCGGGCCAGGCGCACCCGAGCCTCTTCAATGACAAGCGGCGGCTGCAAGGCAAAGATTTGCTTTTCAATCCACGAGTCGAGGCTGTCGGTGGAGCGCACGCTGAAGTGTTGCACGGTGAGTTTCATGGGCTTTGTGTGTTGATGGTTATGGTTTCAGTCCCGGGAACGCCCGCCCGTCAGCAGCGGCAGGACATGCCAGAGAAAATAGGCCAGCGAGGTGATGAAGGCGGCCACATAGGTCCATGCGGCGGTGTCGAGCACGCGCCGCACGCCCAGCGCCTCCTCGCCGGGGGCAATCATGCCCAGTTCCGCCAGCACCGCCTTCGCGCGCCGCGAGGCGTCGAACTCGACGGGCAGAGTGACGAGATTGAAGAGCATGATGACGCCCCACGCGCCAGCCATGATGGCCGCACCGGTCATGGGCGCGATCAAGCCGGTGAACAAACCAATCAGCGGAATCACCATGACAATGGTGTTGGCATAATTCGTCACGCCGACGGCCGCCATTCGCCACTGGAGCGGCGCGTAGGCCTGGGCGTGCTGGAGGGCGTGGCCACATTCATGCGCCGCCACCCCGAGCGCGGCGGGGGTGCGGCCGAAGAAGTTCTCGGTGGAGAGCACCAGCCGACGGTGGAGCGGGTCGTAATGGTCGCCCAACAGTCCGTCGGCGTAGGCCAGTTCAACGTTGCGGATGCCCGCCGCGCGGAGGATGCGCGCGGCTGCCTCGCCGCCGGTCAGCCCGGAGGCCACCACGCCCTGGTGGTAACGCCGATACACCGATTTGACGCGCCACATCGCCCAGAGCGAGAGCGCCATCGTTCCGCCAAACAAAAGCAACAAGCCGATCATAATCTCAAAAAAATGTTGGTTGTTCCGCGGGGCCGGGCGGCGTCACTTTCAGCCCACCGCCCGGCCTCAACGGACAAACGCACCGTAGTGCCGGCAAGTGGTGCCGACCAATACACATTTCCGAACTGTCGGTTAGGTTAATCCGAAGTTGGATGGTAACCGGGAAACAACTGCTGGCCGGTTGCGCGCCCGCGCGGCGTGGGGAAGGAAAGCGGGCGCGGCACCCGCAGGCACCGCGCCCGGTGAGGTCTTTTCGCAGATCCGTCTGTTTAAGCGCCGGGGATCAGCTTCTCGTAATCCTCCACGGAACCGCCATCGAGGCAGCACTCAATGATCTGCTTGCCCAGCGGATCAAGGTCCGGCTCCTGGAAGTCGGCCAGACACTTGTGGAAGAACTTCTTCAGCATCTCCGCGCCGGCGTCGTAGGCCGCTTCGCCCACTTCGGGCTGGGTTTCCACCTGCAGGAACCACCGGGCAATCATGCGGCCCTCCACCTGCAACTGGTGCAATGTGTGCCCGAGCAGCGGGCAGCGCGCGGGGCGCAATTGGTCGGGCCGGAAGCGCGCCACGCCACGCCGGGCCAGGTATTCGCGGGCGATCCACTGGGGCATGAAACTGACCTGCCACGCTCCCACGTGCTGATTCGGACAGAGGATGTGCCGCATGCGCGGGTTGCGGACGAACTGACGGAGGAGCAGGTTGGCCTGGTCCACCCGCCGTCCGGTGGCAAAAGGCCAGTAAGATCCGACACCCTCGCTGCTCATGCCTTCGGTGTCCACGATGCTGGGATTGGCGTGCCCGCGCGGCGAGACCAGCCGCCACAACCACGCCAGCGACGGCGGCAGGATGTGAAACAGGCCGAGGATGCCATAAGAGGGCTTGTCCTTGGTGCAGGGTGGGGTGCGAACGCCAAAGCTGCGAATGTCCACCGTTACAGCGCCCTCGACCACACCGGGGAATACCTTGCGCGGGATGATGACGCGGGGATTCGGACAGCGTTTGCCGGGCGCGTCCTCGATGTGTTCCCACACCATCGCACGGCTCCGCGGCACGGCGTCAATGTTCAGGAACAGTAACGGTTCAGGCGGCTCGGCGCAGAGTTTCTCGAGATGCACGTCGGTGCCGTAGTGCTCGAGGTGGTTGACGCGCACGAACCACGCGTTCTCCGCATCGGTGACGACAAGTTTTCCTCCGCCTTCCTGCAAGGAGGGGTGGCAGAGCGCCATGTCGTCTGTGACCGCCTGTAACTGGCAGCTTCGCGGGATTTCCAGGAAGCGTCGCTCGCCGGTCACGAGGTTTTCGCCGAGCAGCAGCCGGCCATCCGGTTCGCGGTGGGCCTGCTCGAGCATCTCGCTCTTGCCGCCGCCGCTGGCGCCCTCGTGCATGATGGTGACGACGTTGTCGTAAGGCGTGATGACCTGCACCGTGGAGCAGTGGGCGGTGACCCAGCCTTCGCGCTCGCCCAGTCCGAGCAGCACGCCGTAAATGCCCTTTTTGGCGCTCGGGCCGGGGTAGAGGTTGTAGGAGAACAATTCGTGCAGGCCGTCCTTGCGGTTGTGAACCACGATCTGGCGCCCCTTGAAATGGGTGTGGCGGAACACCGGCGCGACGTAGATGACCGCGCGCGGCACGAAGCCGGCGGGGATGTCCTTCTCGGGGATGATGCCCTGAAGCATTGCCAGCCCGAGCGCAAAAAAGCCCGCGTTGGCCGGGGCGATGACGATGGCGTCCATGCCCATGCCCGCGCCGCCCGCGTGGAAGCCGAACATCGCCAGTTCCTGCGTCTTCATCCACGCGAGGGTTTCCTTGCGCAAACTGTCAAACGGGGCGCCAAACCGTTCCTGATAGGTGTCCTTGTCCGTCGGACGCGCGTCGCCGATGACCATGCAGTCGGGGTCGCGGCGGCGCATGTAAGGCTCCGGGTAGTTCGCCGCCACGCCGTTGCGGACGCGGGCGACGGTCGCCTCGACCACGCGGCCCTTGCCGGGCACGTCGTAGGCAACCTCAAACTCGTTGCTGCCCGGGCCGCCGCAGGCCAGATCCACCAGTTCCTGGGTGGTGCTGGCAATGCGAACGCGGGGGCATTGCGCGAGGATTTCGGCCGCCTCGGGGGGCGGGTTGTATTTGTGCCAGTTCATGTCGTGTTCCTTTTTCAGTGGCCGACGGGGCGCCGGCCGGGGTTCATGTCGGTTGCCGCCGGGAAAATTCCCGCCAGCGGCGCGAGCCTACCAGAAACTCCGCGTTTCGATGCCTAAGCAATTCCGAATGGACGGTTAGGTTATTCCGAACCATGCTCGCGGCATGGAATGGCTCAACTACCACCACCTGCGTTACTTCTGGACGGTGGCCCGCGAGGGCAGCCTCGCGCGGGCCGCCGCCAAGCTGCATGTTTCGCCGCCGTCCATTTCCGAGCAGATTCATGAACTCGAGGCGGTGCTGGGCGAAAAGTTGTTCCGCCGCGAGGGCCGCAACAACCGCCTCACGGACGCCGGGCAGGTGGTGTTCCGCTACGCAGAGGACATTTTTGCCCTGGGCCGCGAACTGATGACGGTGGTGAAGCAGCAGCCGGCCACGCACGCGCTGCGGCTGTATGTGGGGATCGCGGACTCGTTCCCCAAGCTGATGACCAACGAAATTTTGCGTCCGGTGTTCCGGATGCCGCGCCCGATGCACGTCATTTGCCGCGAGGGAAAGATCGAGGACCTGCTGGCACAATTGGGCGCGCACCGGCTGGATCTGGTGCTGGCCGATGAGCCGGCGCCCTCCAGCCTCAAGGTGCGGACGTTCACCCATCCGCTGGGGGAGAGCGACATGGAGTTCTGCGCCGTGCCGGCGCTGGCCCGTCGGCTCAAGCGCGGCTTCCCGCGCTCGCTCCACGAGGCCCCCGCGTTCCTGCCGGCGGAAAACACCAGCCTGCGCCGCGCCTTGGAACAATGGTTCCGCGAGCACAAAATCCGCCCGCAGGTGCTGGGCGAGTTCGAGGACCTGGCCTTGATGAAGGAAATGGCCGCCACGGGCGGGGCGTTCATTGCGCTGCCCGGCGTGGTCGCCCGCGAAGCGGCGGCTCGTT
This sequence comes from Limisphaerales bacterium, assembly GCA_046290825.1. Lineage (GTDB taxonomy): Bacteria > Verrucomicrobiota > Verrucomicrobiia > Limisphaerales > DSYF01 > JBKBTZ01. Next base: position 708 of record JBKBTZ010000019.1, on the reverse strand, counting down.
ATGATTTCCGCGCCATTGGCAGTGCCGCGGGCTGTCGGGCGCGGTTCTTCGCCATCTCCGCCGAGCGCAAAATTACCCACCCAGCCGTGAAGCTCATCGCCGACCGCGTGCGCTCCGGGCTGGCGTGAGGGTTTTCTCCAGCGTGAACCGTTCGGCATGAACAGGATTGTCCCTGCGAGGGAGGGAAGCTTGATGTTTTCCCCTCCTCATTCTTTTTTCGCCCCGACGTTTCCTTCATTCCGCCTCAACAGCGTTCGTTTTGTGCACTGATTGGGTGCCATTTTTTCATCCCGCTTTACCACATTCCGCCGGTGAAGGATTTGGCCCCCCCGGACGAACCGGGACTAGGCTCCGGGCATAACCCTCCGTCGCCGCGTGCAGCCGTGTCGGCTTTTCCGGTGGCGGAGTGTTTTCAAACCAAACCCAAGTGCCGCATCACCTCCCATGAAATCCACCCTCCTGCATCGCCTGTGCCCGTCCGCCCGGTCCGCCTGGCTGACGGCCCTCACCCTGGTCGCCGCGTTGACCGTCAGCGCCCAACCCGCGCTGCCGCTCTACGAGCCGTTTGATTACGATAACAACGAGCGCCTCGGCGGGGCGACCAGTGGCGTCAACTGGACGTGGGGCAACTCCACCGGCACCGGCAGCACGCTGGGCTCCAACCAGGCCACGCTTTCGTGGGCCGGCATGTCCGCAGGCACCGGGCGG
>JBKBTZ010000197.1:0-5130 GCA_046290825.1 Limisphaerales bacterium | reverse complement strand
CGGGCTTTCTTGTTAGCGTGAACGCACTATGCCAAGCGACGACATCCTGTTGGAGGCCGAGGAAAAGATGATGAAGACCGAGGAGGTGGTGGTCCGGGAGTTTGCCGGGGTGCGGACCAGCAAAGCCTCACCTGCGCTCGTCGAGAACATCCAGGCTGAGGTGTATGGCTCGATGATGCGCATCCGCGAGCTGGCGAGCATCACCACGCCCGAGCCACGCATGCTGGTCATCACGCCGTGGGATGCCGGCTCGCTGCACCCCATCGAGAAAGCCATCCAGAAGGCCAACATCGGCATGAATCCCGCCATTCATGGCAAGGTCATTCGCCTGATCCTGCCCGAGTTGAGCGAGGAGCGCCGCCACGAGTTTGTCAAGCTGGCCCGCAAACTGGCCGAAGACGGGCGCGTGGCCATCCGCCATGTTCGCCGTGACGCGATGGACGCGCTGAAGAAGGAGAAGGCTGCCGGCATCATTCCTGAAGACGACGAGAAGCACGCCGAGAAGGAACTGCAGAAGTTGACGGACACCTACATCGGCAAAATTGATGCGCATCTTGCTCACAAAGAGAAGGAAATCATGACCGTTTGAGCGGTCACCGCGGGCGAGCAGGAGGCATCAGCCCCGGGCGGGCAGGCAAATGCTCAGTCCTTCGCGAGCAGCATCCACTTGCAGCGGGGAGCCGGCTCGCCGCGCCAGCTCCCGCGAATGGGCCAGCAGTTCGTCCACTTTGGCGTCGTCGTGGTCCGGATCGTGGTGGAAGAGGAAAAGCCTCCGCACCTGAGCTTCGATGGCGATGCCCACTACGTCATCCACACAGCCATGCCCCCAGCCGACATGCCGCTGGTATTCCGCGGCATCGTATTGGGCGTCGAGAATCGCCACGTCCACCCCCCGCAGGAATTCAATGAACTTGCGGGCCTCGCCTGCCGCATAGGCTGTGCGGCTGCGGGGGTCGTTGCTGGCAGGGCGGGGCGGCTCGTTGTCCGGGAAAAAGGCGATGGAGCCGCCGGGAGTAGTGAGGCGATAGCCGACGCAGATGCCGGGATGATTGGCGAAGAAGGCCGCCACCCGCACCGTGCCGAGGGTGAACTCCAGATCGCGCAATTCGTCAATTTCCACGTTGCTGGGCAGTTCCTTGAGGCCGACGGGGAAGTAGGGGCTTTCCATCTGGCTCGAGAGCACCTGGAACAGGCCGCTCCGCGCCCCCTCGTAGCCGAGGATGCGAATGTGGTTGTGAGGGCGGTAGAGCGGTTGGAAAAACGGCAGTCCCTGGATGTGGTCCCAATGGGTGTGCGAGAGCAGCAGGTTGAGGCTCAAAGGACGGCCGGAAAACTCGGCGTCCAGTTCCCGTCCGAGCGGGCGCAGTCCGGTGCCTGCATCCAGGATGATGATTTCCCCGCCGCAACGCACCTCGACACAGGAGGTGTTTCCGCCATAGCCAGCGGTGGCAGGGCCGGGCGTGGCAATGGAGCCGCGCACACCCCAGAAGCGAATTCGGGTATCGGCCCTTTCGTCCCCGGTTGGGACCGTGGAGGACGGCACGGGCGTGGTGGTCGAATCGTTGCCCGCCAGGCGTTGCAGGAGGCGGGTGAACTCCACCACGTCGAATGGCTTGACCAGGTATTCGTCCGCCCCGGCCTCGAACGCGGCCTTGCGGTCGCTTTCATAGGCGCGCCCCGAGGTGACGAGGATGCGGGTGTTCTGCAAAGGCGGTTCGCCGCGAACCGCGCGGCATACTTGAAAGCCGTTGCCGCGGGGCATGAGCAGGTCGCAGACGATGATGCGCGGACGGTGCTCGCGGGCCAGTTCCAGTCCGCGTTCGCCGGAATCGGCATCCCACACCTGCCAGCCCCCGGCCTGCAACGCCTCGGCCATCAGACGCCGCATGTCGGCGTCGTCGTCAATGATGAGGGCCGTGGGCATGGGCGACAGACCTTGGCGGTTCAGGTGCCGCGGGTGGTAACGATACGGTTGCCCTCGCCCAGCACCACCACTTGGGGCTTCCACGAGCGCGCTTTGCGGGCATCCACCTGGCAGAAGCTCATGATGGTGAGGCGATCGCCCACTTGACCGAGGCGCGCCACGGCGCCGTTGAGCACGATTTTGCGCGAGCCGCGGGGGGCGGGAATGGCGTAGGTCTCGAAACGCGCACCGTTGGCCATGTTGCCGCAGAGGATCTTCTCGAACGGGAGCAGGCCACACCGGTCCATGAGATCCTGGTCAATGCCGAGACTGCCCTCGTAGTTCAGGCTGCCGTCGGTGACCATGGCCCGGTGAAGTTTGGATTTGAGCAATGTGATTTGCACCGTTGGCCCAATCTAGCGGGTGTGGGCGGGGATTCAACCCCGGCGTTTGGGCGGGAAATTGATCTGCTCCTGAAAAACTGCCAACCGCTCGCGACCCGGTTTTGTCCCGGCAGTGGCGACAACTCGGAATGGGCCCGGAACCGTCGGCAGCCCGGGCATTCCCCACAAGCGGGACCCGCTTCCGACCGGGAGATTCGCGAACTGACGACGCGTGGTTTTGCCGTGGCTGTCTCAATCCATCAACGGTCGAAAGGCGCGGATGCGGAAAAACTGCTGGGGCGTGCTGATGTCAAAGCCCAATTGGGTGGCCCCCGGCCAGGTTGAGGTAAAAAATTCATCCCACGCATTCGTCGGCCCCAAGTCATCCCGCCGCTGAGCCGCATAAAACCGCGTCATCTTGCTCGGGTAGCTTGAATCGCCGACGCTGGAAGGCTCGACGCAATTGGAACGCGGCAGGACAGTGGGCTGCCGGTCAATTGGGAGTGGCCTTGAGGGGCCGGTGATAGATGCGCCAGCCGTAGCCCTCGAGGCGAAATTCGGGCAGCGAACTGCCGGGGGGCGTGGGCATGCCCTCAATTTTCACGGGCTGGAATTGGTCTTCGTTGGTCACGGGCACGGCCACGGCCACCGTGCGGCTGGAGAGGTTCACGCAAATGACGAATTCGTCCTTGTCGTCAGCTCGCAGGAAGGTGACGACCTCGGCGGGGGCGCTGTTGTCGAGCCAGCGGACCGGCGATGCAGTGAAGGCAGGATGGGTCTTCCGTAGGCGGATGAGGCTGCGGTAGATGTCGCGCAGCGGCGGGCGCCCGCCGGGCGACCAATAAATCGGCAGGCGTTCGAAGAGGGCGGGGTCTGCCGACTCAGTCGCGTCCCCAACCTCCATGCCGTTGTAGAACATGGGGACGCCGTCGAGGGTCAGCATCAGCACCTGGGCGGCGAGCGCGCCCGAGAGGCCGAAGCGCACCACGGCGCGGGTGCTCTCGTGGCGGTCGGTGAAGCGCAGGTGCAGGGCATCCGGCGGGAACTGGCGTTTGGTGGTTTCCCACGACTGGCGGAGCAGGGTGGCGGGGGAAAGGCCGCTTATGACCCGGCCAAGGGCCGAGTGGAACGCGCCGGAGTTGTCCATGTTGAACGCCTTGGCCAGCAACGCGGGCTGCGCGTTGGCGTCGGCCAGCATGATGAGTTGGGGATGCACGGCCTCGAGTTCAGCCCGCGCGCTTTCCCAGAATTCGATGGGCACGGTGAACGCGACGTCACAGCGGAAGCCGTCCACGTTGAATTCTCGGAGCCAGTATTTGAGCATGTCCACCATGTAGCGGCGCAGGGCCGGATTGTCATAGTCGAGCGCGGCCACGTCGCTCCACTCGGGATTGGGCGGCATGATTTCGCCCGCCGCGTTGCGCTTGTAAAACTCGGGGTGCTTCGTGATGAGCACGTTGTCCCATGCGGTGTGGCCGGCGACGATGTCCATGATGACCTTCATGCCGCGCTGATGGGCGCCCTGCACGAGAGCCTTGAAATCCGCCGCCGTGCCGTAATCGGGATTGATCGCGTGGTAATCGCGCACGGCGTAAGGGCTGCCGAGGGTGCCCTTGCGCAGCTTCTCGCCGATGGGGTGGATGGGCATGATCCAGAGGACATCCACCCCGAGGTCTTTCAATTCGTCGAGGCGCGCGGTCACGCCCGCCAGGTTGCCTGCCGCCGAAAACTGGCGGGGAAACACCTCATACACCACCGCCGAACGCAGCCAGTCGGGCGATTTGGTGACGCCGGGGGCGTTGGTGCCGTTGGCGGCGCAGAGCGTGAAGGGGAGCAGGGCGAAAACCGCGGCGCAGCCGAGGGCCAGCCACCGGTCGAGGGTGCCGGATTGGTTTTTCATGGGGCGAAGCAAGTTTGCGGCGGACGCGACGGTGGCAACACCGCATGTTTGTGTGGACGCCATCCAGTGTGCGCCGGTGGAGGGGCCGCGCAACTGTGAAGTTGCCTTTGCAGGTGGCGCGGTTTCCCGCCTTCCCGATGACGGAGCGTAAATTTTCCCCACCGCGAACCAACCAGGCTGCCCGCTGCGGAATAAATTCCGCGCTCGTGCGCCTGAGAGCGCACTGGAACAGCAGCATGAAAGTCCCTGACCTGGCCGACACTGGAGGGCCAGCATTCGAACGAAACTGCATCGGGGCGACAGCTCCGGGGGGAGAGCAACGGGAAGTGAACCGCGGGAACGTCGTGTCGGGGCCGGGGGCCATCTCTCTCACGCGGGTTCGGAGAGTGCCGGAAAGCTGTGCGTCCAAATGCGCCGGAACACCGGGCGGAGATGGGGCGCTGGACCTGGCCGTGGACGGCTCCGCCGGGGTCAGCGGGTTGGCGACCACCGCGCGGCTGGGGCGATGCTTGCGAGCGCCCTGAATCGAGTGCCTGAGCCAGTCCAGCAAGCGCCCCCCGACTGGAAAGCCGGATCCGTTAGACCCGCATGTCCGGTTTGGGAAGGCGGGGGAGTGGACCTCCACTGCTCCGACCCTCATCGCGTGGCGGCGGCCCGACAGAGCGCCACCGACTGTGACCGTCCGTTTCCAGTTCGCGGCTTGCTGCCGAAAGCCGCTACGCCGCCCCGGCGACAGGGCGCGCCGGTTGGCTGCCGGCTTTGCGTGCGTGCTGGCCGCCCCGGCCAATCACCCACCTGCCCTCGCCAGAAAGCTTCCCGCCCGCCGGCGCGAACTCGTTGGGCTTGGCAACGCACGCACGCACCCCGAGGGCGCATCTCAGTTTATTGCAAGATGGAAGGCGCCAGGTGGCGGTCATGACCCCAGCTTACCCGGAACGATTCCG
>JBKBTZ010000196.1:0-5176 GCA_046290825.1 Limisphaerales bacterium | reverse complement strand
CCGCCATCCTCACCGCGCCTTGCGCCTCATCCTCAACTCCCGCCCAGTTCTATGAGCCTGCCAGCCAAACGCCCTGGGGCCGGACCTCGAGGCCTGGCGCGAGGAGCTGGGCGAGTCGCATCAGTTTGACCTCACGGCGAAGGACTTCAACGCCATCCGGCGGGCGGCCCAGCGCATGATGGCACTGGCGCGACGGCGGCCCGAGCGGTTCGAGTGGGACGTTCATCTGCAGATCACCGGGGTGCTGGGCCGGTTGTTCAACGCGCGGCACCTGTTCAGCGCACCCGCCCAGGATTTGCCCAAGCCATTGAGTCGCGCGCTCAATCTGGTGATGGCCAACCCCGCGCGAGACTGGCGGGTGCCGGACCTGGCGGATGCGGCGGGCGTGAGCCGTTCGGGGTTGCAACGGCTCTTCCGCGAATTCCGCAAGGAGAGCATCCACGAATTCCTCCAGCGGGTGCGTCTGGACCAGGCCCGGCAGCTTTTGTGCGACGAGCGGCTGGCCATCAAAGAAGTTTCCGCGCGCCTGAGCTTCTCCAGCGAGTTTTACTTCAGCCGGTTCTTCCGCAAACGCACCGGGATGAGCCCCCGCCAGTTTCGCGATAGCATCAAGGAATGAACCGGGCGGGGATGCCTGGAGATGGAATGCGCGGGGATAGGCCGGGAAGGGCAGGAAACATCCAACATTCAAATACCAAGGCGGCCCATGCTCAGGCCCGGGCCGTGGGGAATTCGGCCGACCGGGAGGCTGCGCCTACTCTTCGATCAACGTGAGGTCCTCGGTGGGCTTGGGATGGTTCTTTGCGGCGATGTAGGCTTTCGTCTCCGCCACCATCTCCGGGGTGATGTTAAAGCGGAACCGCCCGTAGTCGTTGACCTCGAGTTCGCCGATCCAGAAAAAGCCCCATTTCTCGAAGAAGTCGGTCAGGTCCAGCTTGGCCACGTCGCAGGCGATCTTGATGAACTCGAACTGGTTGCGGATGGACTCATTACGGCGGCCCGCGTCGGGGCGGTTCCGCATGACCTCCATGACGTCGGCATAGAAATCCTCACGGCCTTGGCGGGCAAAGTAGAGGTGCAACTGCCAGAAGGGAACCAGCCGGTCAAACACGTCGGGCGCGGCGAGGTAGGAGCGTTTGGGTTCGTGCTCGATGATGTTTTTGCGGGCGGACGCGTAGTTCTTCTGCTGCTTGAGGCGGCTCTCGTTGCCCATCTTGTCGAGAGTATACATGGAAAAGAAGTTGCAGCTCACCTCGGTCATGCCGCCCCAGGTAATTTGCGGGATCATTTGCAGCACGTGCCCCGTCTCGTGGCTGAAACCCCAGCAGGGATCGCCCCGAATCACCACCTCGGGACTGGCCACCATTCGCATGGTGCTGCGGTTGCCCAGGTAGGCCACGCCGTCCCCGTCGCGGAACATGTAGTAGTTATGGTTGACCCGGGCGAGAATCCGGTTTTGCGGCACCTTGTTGTATTTCACGAGCCCCATGAAGGTGTAGTGGTGATGCAGCAGGGTGTCGTAGTTGGTGATGAGTTCCACGCCCTTGCCGCGCGTGAAGACCTGGAACCATTCGACCGGATACGCCACCTGGATATGCCGCCCGCGCGCGTCGAGCACCGGGCTGACGGCGTTGTCGAGCAGCCGGTCCCAGTCCGCGTTGGTGTGGCGGGTGACGTCGAACCAGCCGTTCACCTTGCCGGTTGGAAAATGCACCGTGATGGCCGGCGCCGTCTCAGCCTCGTCGTCGTAGTAACTGACGTAGGCGTTGGCGCTGCGTTCGGCGGTGATGACGTTGACGCCTTCCTCGAGCGCGATGGTCTGGCGGCGAAGTCCCCAGCCGTTGGGGTCTTTGTCCGGGGCCACGCCCGCGGGCGGCTTGCGCATCCAGTTCGGCAGCAACAGCGAAATTTTTTTGCCGTGCGTTGGCCCGACGAGCACCACGTTTTCGCCGGCTTCGAGGTAAATGCCGGTAATGCCCTCGAAGCGGCTGAAGCCTTCGCCCAGTTTCAGCGTGCGGCTCAGCTCGCGCGGCGAGGGATAAGCGGGATAGTCGGCCACGCGGTTGGTGAGGTCGTAATCACCCCGCAACAAGCCGGCGGCCACCGAGCGCAGCAGGTCACTGCGAAAGGCGGGCAGGTCAGTCGCGGTCACTCCGGGGGCCAGTTGCCGGGCCGCGCCGTCGGTAAAGTATTTCAAGTCGGCTTGCAAGGCGGCGCGATCCGGGGCAGGAGCGGCTTTCGCGGCGATGGCTGAAGAGCCGGCCGCCAGGGCCGCGCAGAGGATTCCGGCGATGATTTGGCGCATGATAATCAGTGGTTTTAAGAACGAAACACCCGGACGGAGGTGGGGAAGGGTTTATTCACGGCGGCAAAGGAAAAAGCCTGCGAATGGTCACAGACCAGCAGGCTTCTCCCGATTACCAGTCGGCAGCAGACAATTTCATGGCCCCTCCAACATCCGCTCAGGGCCGCGCGGAAAGATCGAGCATCCTTTCGATGGGCAGCCGGGCGCGGGCCAGGATGTCGGGGGGCAGTTCCACGCGGGGGGCCAGCCTCGCCATGCAATCGCGTAGCTTCTCCAGCGTGTTCAATTTCATGTATTTGCACTCGCTGCACCGGCAGTGGTCCGTGGGCAGCTTCATCGCGTTGAACACGGGAGCACAGTAAAATTCCTTGTCCGGGCACTCCTTGCGCATCCGGTGGATGATGCCGCTTTCGGTTACGATCACGAACCGCTTGGCGGGGCTGTTGCGGCAGTAGTGGACCATCTTTTCCGTCGAGCACACCGCGTCCGCCAGGGCACGCACTTCGCGCACGCTTTCCGGATGCACGACGATTTTCGCGTCCGGATAGCGCTCCCGGGCAGCGAGCACCTGGTCGCGCTGGAACTCGACATGCGCGTAACAATTCCCGCGCCACAAGGTCATCGGACGGCCCGTCTGTTCCATCACCCACTGGCCCAGGTTCTCGTCGGGCACGAACAGCAGGTCACGGTCCGCCGGGGCGGCGCGCACAATCTTTTCCGCGTTGCCGCTGGTGACAATCACGTCGGAAAGCGCCTTCACCGCCGCGCTGCAATTGATGTAGGCGATGGTCCAGAAATTGGGGTTCGTGGCCTGGAGTCTGGCCAACTCGGGAGCCGGACAGCTTTCCTCCAGCGAACAACCGGCTTCGCGGTCGGGCAGGATGACGATCTTGTCCGGGTTCAGGATTTTCGCCGTCTCGGCCATGAAATGCACCCCGCAAAACACGATGACGTCGGCATTGGTTTTTGCCGCCTGCTGGGCAAGGCCCAGCGAATCGCCGACGAAATCTGCCAGCTCCTGGATCTCCGGGATCTGGTAATTGTGGGCGAGAATCACCGCGTTGAGCTGGCGCTTGAGGGTTTGAATCTCCCGCGTCAGAGCCGCATTTTCCGCGCTCCGATCCAGCGGTCGGAGGGTCAGCGGCGGCTCCTGGAGAACGACGGTTGTCATTTACAAGGCAAGCTACGGGGCGACTCCCGGGGCGTCAATCCGGCTGGCTGCGCCAGGCGCGCCCGCGGCTTTTCGGTTGCAGGGACCTTGAGGTCGGGTAGTTTCGCGGCAGGGCGGGGATGCGCCTCCGTCCCGGCAAACCATGGAGATTACCAAACAACTCGCCATCTTCCTCGACAATCGTCCCGGCACGCTTGCCCGCCTGGCGGACGCGCTGGCCGAGGCCAAAATCAACATCTACGCCATTGCCACAAGCGACACGGTGGACCATTCGGTGGTGCGCCTGGTGGTGAGCGATTACCGCCGCGCCTTGCACCTGTTCGAGGAACACGGCGTGCTCGTCATCGAAGACGATGTCCTGATGATCGAGGGGGACAACAAACCGGGTTCCCTTTCCCGACTGGCGCACCGTCTGGCGGAGGCCAAAATCAATATCGAATATTGCTACTCCGCCACGGGGCCCCGGGAGAAACGCGGCCTGATGATCATGCGTGTATCGAACGCGAAGAAGGCGCTGAAAGTGCTCAACTCCTGAAGGCCGCCTTCAGCGACGGCGCCGGGGCTGCCGCCGCACGGAACGGATTCCATGTCCAACCCCCTGGTTTACGAGGTTCACGCGCGCGTGTGGGTGCGGGAGCTGGCGGACCGTCTGGGCCGGGCGGTTTCCCTGGCCACCATTCCGGAAGAGATCGTGCGGGAATGGTCGGCCCGCGGTTTCACGCACATCTGGTTGATGGGGATTTGGCGGACCGGGCCCAAGGCCCGCGCGGTGGCGCTGGGCGATTCGCGGATGCGCGCCGCGTTTTCGGCGGCGCTGCCAGACTGGCGGGTGGAGGACGTGCGGGGGTCGCCCTACGCGATCGCCGGTTACCAGGTGGACGAGGCCCTGGGCGGCGAGGCCGGGTTGGCGCATTTTCGCCGACAGCTTGCGGCGCACGGGCTGAAACTGCTGCTCGATTTCATCCCCAATCACGTCGGGCTGGATCATCCGTGGCTGGAAAACTGGCCGGAGTATTTCGTGCAAAGTCCGGTGCCCCGGCCCGAAACCTTTCCGCTGCCGGGGGCGCAACCGCCCGTATGGGTGGCGCACGGCAAGGATCCCAATTTCCCGGCCTGGCCTGACACGGCGCAACTGGATCACCGCAATCCGGCATTGCGCGCCGCGCTGATTGCCGAACTGTTGGCGGTGGCGGCCCGGTGCGACGGCGTGCGCGCGGATCTCGCGATGCTGGTGTTGAATGACGTGTTTCGCCGGACCTGGGCGGAGTTCCCCGCGCGGCACACCCCGCCAGAACGGGAGTTCTGGAGCGAGGCCATTGCGGCGGTGTGGCGCCGGCATCCGGAGTTTCTTTTTCTGGGCGAGGTGTATTGGCGGCTGGAGCCGGCCCTGCAAACGCTGGGTTTTGATTTTACCTACGACAAGACACTCTACGACGAACTGGTGTTCCGCGATCCCTCAGCCGTGATGCGGCACCTGTTGGAGGACAGTTCGCCGGGTTTTGTGCAGCGCAGCGCGCACTTTCTGGAAAACCATGACGAGGCCCGCGCTGCTGAGTTGTTCTATCCCGAGGAGCATCGCGCGGCGGCTTTGCTGGTGCTGGGCTTGCCCGGGCTGCGTCTGTTGCACGAGGGGCAACTTACCGGGGCGCGCCGCCGCGCCGCCGTGCAGCTTGTGCGTCGGGCGGCGGAAGCACCCGTGC